>JAUIIU010000090.1 GCA_030431695.1 Bacteroidia bacterium
CCAACTGCCAAAACCCTTGTGCCGCGGGCTAAAGGGTTCTTCTACGATACAGATATCAGCTCCAAACTGGATAACTTAAGAGAGAATTGGGTCATTCTAGAGTCGGCAGATCCTGTGATCGTCGCAAATGTTATCGGCCTACTAAACGGAATGCCGGATAATATTACCATTCGGTTGTTCACCATGGACAAGAACGACGCCTATAATTATCACGATGTGTCGAATTTGCACCTGGCAAAGCTGAATTTCACCTTTCCGTCGGTGAGTAAGAATTATAACTACAAGGATAAGAATGCATTCCTGGTGAGCTACAAGAACGCTTACGATGTACTACCCAATCGTTTTGCAGTTCGTGGTTTTGATGTGACCTACGATGTGCTGCTTCGCCTGTCGATAGCGGATGACGTTTACGATGCAAATGACAGTGGAGTGGAGACGGAATATATCGAGAACAAATTCCGCTATACCAAGAAGATGTTCTCAGGGTATCAGAACAATGCCCTCTATATCATCAAATACAACCGGGACCTTCAATTTGAAGTGGTAGAGTGAATACCTCGAAAGTAACATACCTCGGAGATCTCAGGACTGAATGCGAACATCTCAGGTCCGGAAACAAATTCATAACCGATGCCCCTCTGGATAATAACGGTAAAGGCGAGGCTTTTTCACCTACCGATACCGTAGCCACAGGTTTGGCCAATTGTATGCTTACCGTGATGGGGATCAAGGCTAGGGATCTGGGCGTGGAACTCAAAGGGTCCTCGGCATTGGTTACAAAGATCATGGCGTCCAATCCGCGGCGCATCTCAAAGGTCGTTGTTGAATTGTCACTTCCGAAGGGAGTTTCAGAAAAACATCGAAAGATCCTTGAGAATACCGGGAACACCTGCCCGGTTCATCAAAGTTTACATCCGGATATCGTTCGGGACATTACCTATGGATGGGATAGTATTTAGAGTGAGTTGCTCCCTATCTCAATAAATTCTGTTTTTCTTCGTTAGCAGTTTATGAAATTTCTCCTTTCGGCCTTATTGGCCTTGTTTTTTACATTTTCCCCTGCAAATGATGACGAGAAATTGCGGTGGGAAGAGGATCGCCCGTTGAGTTGGGAAGATTTTCGTGGGGAACCTTCGGGAGCCCCCGATTTTGTTGCCAGTACCAATAGTGGCATATCACTTTCTTATTCCATAGGAAAAAAGGACGGAAACTTCACTTTCGATTTCAGTGTAAACAGTAATTTCTACCCTAACGAATCATGGTATCGTCCTGAATCGGCTTCGGAATATATTCTGAAACACGAACAGACACATTTTGATATTTCTGAACTTCACGCCCGTAAACTCAGGAAATACCTGTCCGAGTTGAAAGTGACGACAAACGTCAAGGAGCATGCCGATGATATCTATCGCCAGACAGAATCGGACCGCCGGGCGATGCAACAGGCCTATGACGAGGATAGTGATCATTCCAAACTAGCGGGGCCGGAAATGCAGTGGCGCATGTTTGTCGCATCCGAATTGGAGAAATATGACGCCTGGAAGTAGCACCGAGTTTCCTGATAAAAAACACCTGGAAGAACTTGCTAATTACAAGATGCCTTTTGGAAAATACAAGGACGAATACCTTGTGAATATACCCGAAGCCTATTTTGTATGGTTCAGTCAAAAAGGTTTTCCGGAGGGGAAATTAGGTCGGTTCATGAAGGAAATGCACGAACTTAAGATCAACGGACTGGAAGGTCTATTGCGCAAATTGATCCGTTAACCGAATTGAGGGTCAAATTGTTCATTGATTTTTAATATTTATCCTTTGCCCTCGCTTATAAATACCTATCTTTACACCCCGTATAGGTAACATCAAGGCTTCGACTTCATGGGCAACACAAAGTATATCTTCGTTACGGGGGGAGTTTCATCATCTTTAGGTAAAGGAATCATTGCGGCATCGCTGGCTAAGTTATTGCAGGCCAGGGGATACCGGGTTACGATTCAAAAATTGGATCCATATATAAACGTGGATCCCGGAACACTCAATCCTTACGAACACGGCGAATGCTACGTGACCGACGACGGTGCCGAAACGGATCTTGACCTGGGACATTACGAGCGTTTTCTAAATGTACCTACGTCACAGGCGAACAACGTCACTACGGGCAGGATCTACCAAAGTGTTATCGAAAAAGAACGAAGAGGGGAATTCCTGGGTAAAACAGTACAGGTAATTCCACACATCACCAACGAGATCAAAGAACGTATCCAGATCCTCGGCAATAGTGGTGAGTACGATATTGTGATCACGGAGATCGGTGGAACCGTGGGTGACATCGAGTCATTGCCCTACATTGAAGCAGTTCGTCAGTTAAAATGGGAACTAGGCGATGATAATGCATTGGTGATCCACCTTACCCTGGTGCCATTCCTTTCGGCAGCAGGTGAACTGAAAACGAAACCTACACAACACTCGGTTAAAACACTCATGGAGAGCGGGATCCGGGCCGATATTCTTGTTTGCCGAACCGAGCATGAACTCAATAGTGACCTTCGAAAGAAACTCGCCTTGTTCTGTAATGTTAAGGAAGAAGCGGTGATACAGTCCATCGATGCCTCTACTATCTACGATGTGCCTAATATGATGCTGGAAGAAGGTTTGGACGATGTTACACTGAAGAAGCTGAACCTTACCGGAGCCCCGGAACCTGACCTTGTGCAGTGGAATGAATTCCTGAGCCGCCATAAGAACCCGAAAGGACACGTTCGAATCGGGCTTATCGGTAAGTATGTTGAGCTTCAGGATAGCTATAAATCCATACTGGAGTCGTTTATCCATGCGGGAGCTGAAAATGAAGTAAAAGTAGACGTGGAATACATTCACTCCGAACACATTGACTCCGATACCATCAACGATGTGGTTTCACACCTGGATGGAATACTTGTAGCCCCGGGATTCGGGGAGCGCGGTGTTGAAGGGAAGATAGATGCTGTTCGCTATGCAAGGGAGAATAATTTACCTTTCTTCGGAATCTGCCTGGGCATGCAAATGGCCGTGATCGAATACAGTAGGAATGTCCTGGGACTGGACATGGCCAATTCTACCGAAATGGACCCGAATACACCACATCCCGTTATCGATCTCATGGAGGAGCAAAAGACCATTACCGATAAAGGAGGAACAATGCGTCTGGGTTCGTGGGCATGTGAACTAAAGGAAGGAAGTATTGTACATTCGGTCTATGATGCCAAGGAGATCAAGGAGCGTCACAGGCATCGCTACGAGTACAATGATGTTTACCGTGATCGATTGGAAGCTGCCGGTCTTTCAGCAACGGGAATCAATCCCAACACCGGTCTGGTGGAGATCGTTGAACTGCCTTCACATCCTTGGTTCGTAGGTGTTCAGTATCATCCTGAATACAAAAGTACCGTTGCGAATCCACACCCGCTGTTCGTTGCATTCGTTAAGGCTGCGCACGAACATTCGGTGAAATAGGACAATTTGACGTATTTTGCGGCTTCGGCGGGATTATTGGTGAAAGAACGTCGTCTGGATGTAGCCTTCGGCCGTTCAGTTTAAAAAGAACATAAATTAATCGGGGACCATCAATTGAGCCCCGAAATTCACATATGGAAGAAAAGAAATTTGACCTCAATTCCCTCATTGGTTTTGTACTGATCGGTGCCATTTTGGTGTATATGCTGTATTTGCAGCAACCAAGTCCCGAGGAGATCGAAGCTGAAAAACAAAAGAGCGAACAGGTTTCAGAAGAAAAAGAACCTCAGAAGCAGGAACCTAAAGAGGAGATCACCTTGAACGAAGGAATACAGGAGTTCGCTGCTGTGGACAGTGGTGATTCCCTGGCATTGGAGAAGCTGAAGAACAAGCTTGGATCCTTCGCCTATTCCGGAACCCTGTCTTCGGCAAAGGAAAACACCACCCTCATCGAAAATGACGTTCTCGAGTTGATCGTTAGCAATAAAGGAGGTTATATCACCCAGGCCAGGTTAAAGGAGCATACGACTATAAAAGGAGATCCCATCTATCTTATCAAAGATGGAAACAGCTCTTTTAATCTTCAGTTTAATGCTGAAAACCGCACCCTGAATACTCAGGATCTGTTCTTCGAACCAAAGATCAGTTCCAACGGGGATAACAAGGTGCTGACCATGAGGCTCAAGGCGTCCGAGAGCAGCTTTATCGAATACCGATACGAGCTTACACCGGGAGAATATATGCTTGGTTTCAGTATTAAGTCGGAAGGACTGGACGGTGTGATCAATACCTCACAACCGATGTATCTTGACTGGAATTTGAAAGGATACCGACACGCAAAGAGTATTTCATACGAGAACCGTTACACCCGTCTCACCTACGAGTACGAAGGGGATAAGCACTCCAAGCTTTCACCCGGAGGGGAAGACGATGAGTTGGAGAAAAAAGTTTCCTGGATGAATTTCCGCCAGCACTTCTTTTCGTCCATGCTGCTTACAGACACTCCTTTTGAGGAAGTTTCCTTTAGTTCTGTCGACCTGGTTGAAGACGAAGAGGTTGATACCGTGTTCACCAAACAATACGGTGCCAAGATGTTGCTATCTCCCAAAGCAGGAGGGCTCGACTACGATATGGAAATGTATTACGGCCCTACCGATTACCAGATATTCAAGAAGTACGGGCGTAACCTGGATGAGGCCATGCCACTGGGATGGGGGATCTTTGGCATTATCAATAAGTATATCATCATCCCGCTGTTCGGGTTCCTGAGCGGTTTCCTCCCGGCTGGAATCGCGATCATTGTGCTTACCGTACTTATTAAATTACTGCTGTCGCCGGTTCAGTATCGCCAGTATTTGTCTCAAATGAAGATGAAGATCCTGAAACCCGAATTGGATGAGATCAGGGAGAAGTACAAGGACAACAAGATGAAGATCCAGCAGGAGACCATGAAACTTCAGAATGTAGCTGGAGCTAATCCATTGAAAACGGGTTGTCTTCCGGCATTACTGCAGATTCCGGTATTCTATGCCTTGTTTACCTTCTTCCCGACGGCTTTCGACCTGCGGCAGAAGAGTTTCCTGTGGGCGGATGACTTGTCCAGTTTCGATACCATAGCGGAGATTCCTTACATTCCTTTCTACGGGGACCATATCAGTTTATTCCCTATTCTAGCGTCCATAGCGATCTTCATCTATATGCAGATGACCATGGGCCAGAGTATGCAGGCACAGCAGCAACCTGGTATGCCGAACATGAAGTTCCTGATGTACCTGTCGCCGCTATTCATGCTTGTGTTCTTCAACAACTATGCGAGTGGTCTGTCGCTTTATTACTTCACCTCAAACCTGATCACAATCGGTATCATGCTGGTGATCAAGAATTTCATCCTGGATGAGGACAAGATACATGCGAAGATCGTCGAGCTTAAGAAGAAACCTAAGAAGCAAAGTCGTTTCCAGCGAAAGATGCAGGAGATGATGGATCAGGCGGAGGAGCAAAAGAAGAGCCGGAAGCGATAAGGCGTCTCGATGGCACATTTTTTGAAAAAGTGATTCGGGAATTCAATAGATGAACAAAATTTTCGTTTACTATCAAAAGTACGTTTCCATGCGATCTACAGGACTTTTACTATTATTTTTTCTGAATTTGTCATTGTGTGCAGCACAGGAAGGCTATAACCAGTTCGATGCGAACAATGAACGTCACGGGCCGTGGAAGAAGTACTTCGAAGGGAGCCGACAACTTCGTTACGAAGGCCAGTTCGAGCATGGCAAAGAGGTAGGGACGTTCAAATTCTATTGCGAGGATTGTAAGGACCAACCTATGGTCGTTAAAGAATTTTCTTCAAAAGACAATACGGCCGATGTCAAGTACTTCACCATCAAAGGCAAACTGGTGAGTGAAGGTAAAATGGAAGGCAAGGAACGCATTGGGGAATGGCTTTACTACCATAAGAAGTCGAGTGATATCATGTCAAGGGAAAACTACCTGGATGGCAAAATACACGGGAAGAAGATCACCTATTATCCCAATGGACAGATCACTGAAGAACTTTCATACGAAAATGGCCTGATGCAGGGTGAGAATCACTACTACTCACCGGAAGGTATCTTACTGAAAAAATTGCGCTACAGTAACGACCAGTTGCACGGGGAAGCTACCTACTATGATGCTTCCGGAAATGTGAGTATCAAAGGTTTCTACAAGGAAGGCAAAAAGCACGGACTCTGGCAGTACTACAAGAACGGTGAAGTTGTACTCGAGGAGACTTTTCCCAAACCAGACGGTAATTGATCCATAAGGGCGATCGTTCCCTCATGTAACTTCTTTAAAGGTTTTATCGTATTTTTGCAATGAATTTATTCATATGAAAAAACGCGTTGTTGTCGGTTTGAGCGGAGGCGTGGACTCCAGTGTTGCGGCCTATCTTCTAAAAGAGCAGGGATACGATGTCATTGGTCTTTTTATGAAGAATTGGCATGACGATTCTGTGACCATTTCCAACGAATGTCCGTGGCTGGAAGACAGCAACGATGCTATGCTTGTCGCCCAAAAGCTCGGAATACCATTTCAGACAGTGGATCTCAGCGAACAGTATAAAGAGCGTATCATCGACTATATGTTCCGGGAATACGAAATGGGACGCACGCCCAATCCTGATGTTTTGTGTAACCGTGAGATCAAATTCGACGTGTTCATGAAGATCGCCCTGGATCTGGGTGCCGATTTTGTAGCTACCGGCCATTATTGTCGCAAAGATAGTATTAAGAAGGATGGTAAAACCATCTACCGACTGCTGGCCGGGCTCGACCCTAATAAGGATCAGTCTTATTTCCTGTGTCAGTTATCCCAGGTACAGTTGGCAAAGACATTATTTCCGATAGGAGAATTGCAGAAAGCTGATGTACGCAGGATTGCTTCGGAACAAGGCCTGATAACCGCAGAGAAGCGCGATTCACAAGGATTGTGCTTTATCGGGAAGGTCCGCTTACCCGAATTCCTTCAGCAGCAACTGGCACCGAGGGAAGGGGATATCGTTGAGGTTCCTTCGGGTTTCAAAGCATACGATAAGGCCGAACCTCAGTTTCATTCCGAAGTAGAAAAATTAAAATACCTTTCCGCAAAACCATCGTATCATAAAGGTGATGGAAAGGTCGTGGGTAAACACCAGGGCGCGCATTACTTCACCAAGGGTCAGCGGAAGGGACTGGCGGTTGGTGGGACCCCGGAGCCATTGTTCGTAATTG
>JAUIIU010000019.1 GCA_030431695.1 Bacteroidia bacterium
GTAGCGGCAATGGCGGTAAAAATAGCCTGTGTGGCGCCGGCTGTTATAGTAATATCACTTTCAGGATCATATGAACTACCATAGGCCGTATTCAACTTTTTTGCGATTAGGTCCCTAAGCAGCGCATCTCCGGGCATGGGAGCATACTGGTTGTGACCGTCTTTCATGGCGCGATAGACAGTGTCGATCAGAATTGGATCACTGTTGAAATTAGGGTAGCCCTGGGACAGGTTTATAGCGTTATAATCCTGTGCCATTTTACTCATCACGGCAAAAATGGTAGTGGTTACATCAGGTAGTTTGGAAATCATGGAATAAAGGTAGTTCAATCCTTCAAAATAAAGTAGTTCGAAAAGAAAGCATTGTATTTTACTGAAAATGTGTATATTGCTTGCCCCAAATCTTGATAGATCCGTATGAAAAGGTGGATTCTAAGCCTGCTTATCCTTTTTTTCGTAGCCCCCGCTATTTGCCAGGATGCTACGGAAATTCCTGTATATCAGCAAGAGAAAGAATCGTTCAGGGAACTTAAAGTTACCTCGGATAGATTTTACAATAATGGCAACTATCGAAAGTCGTTGGAAACGAATATTGAGTTGCTGAAACTTGCTCTCAAGCTGGACGATGCTTACTTCAAGCATCAGAGTTACCGTTTGCTGGCATACGATTACCTTGCCATGAGCGACACGGTTATGGCCCGCGAGAATTTCTCAAAATCCATACGTTTTGCCAACGAATCGGAGAATGATACGGCAGTAGCTCATATGTATATGGATCTGGCGAATATCTATTCCACCATTGAGCCCAACTACAAGAAGGCCATGAAATACCACAACCGATCGGTGGATCAATTGCGAAAGATCAACGACTCGGTCAATCTGGCAAAGGCACATTACAATACCGTTCTCACAGCCTTTGATGCCGGAAAATACAACGAGGGCTACGCACATTTGCTTCGGGCTCGCAAGCTTCAGAAATTTGAACCGCATAAAGCATTCTCTGTAGGATTGGATAACCTGATGGGTGAATACTACTACAGCAAGGACAACTACGAAATGGCCCAAAAATACCTGCGAAAGGCGATAGAAGTGGCCGAACGGGAAGGGTACGACCTGGAATTGGAGAATGCCTATTTTTATCTAAGCGAGTGTCTCTACAACCTGGAGGAATACCAGGAAGCATTCCTGATCAAAGATAAATACGAGAATTTTACCATCAGCAATATGGAGAATGCTTTGTTTGCTGAAGACAACGAATCCTCCGTTCGCTTCCAGATCGAAGAATACCGAAAGGAAATACAGGCCGCGGAATTGCAAAATAGTTTGCAGGCCCAGATCGTGGAGAAACAGAGTATGCTGAACAATGTACTGCTGATCGTATCATTCTGTATTCTCTTCCTGTTACTGGTGCTCTACCTTGCATACAGGAAGCGTAAAGAACTGGTTGCCGAATTACGGGTTAAGAATACCGAGTACCTGATGGCCAAAGAAGAATCCGAGCGATTATCGAAGGCGAAAAGCAATTTCTTTTCCACCGTTAGTCACGAGCTTCGTACGCCTCTATATGGTGTGATCGGGCTGAGCACCTTGCTACTTGAGGACAAAGCCCTGAAATCCCACGAAAAAGATCTCAAGTCACTAAAGTTCTCGGCAGATTACCTGTTGGCGCTGATCAATGATGTACTTCATCTGAACAAGATAGATTCCAAAACCGTTGAAAACGAGCAGGCCTATTTCGATGTCAGGGAACAGATAAATACCATAGTCTCGTCCTTCGAATACATGCGGATCCAGAACAACAATACCTTTTTTATAGAGATAGACGAAGATATCCCGAAATTGATCAGGGGTAATTCGGTGCGACTCTCGCAGATATTGATGAACCTGATCGGTAATGCTTGTAAGTTCACTGAAGAAGGGGATATTTACGTTTCAGCAAAATTGAAAGATATATCATCCAATAAAGCTACCATTTCGTTCTCGATAAGGGATAGTGGAATAGGAATCGCGAAGAGCAAACAAGACACTATTTTCGAAGAATTCTCCCAGGGCAGCAAACAAAACTACAACTACCAGGGAAGTGGCCTGGGTCTGCCTATTGTTCGGAAATTACTCGCGTTGTCCAATTCAGAAATAAAACTTGAAAGCGAACTGGGTAAGGGGTCAACCTTTAGTTTCGACCTGTCTTACGACGTCATGAGTAAGGCATTCAGGAAAGAACCTGAAAAACCTATGGATACCCGAGACTTGAAGGATAAGCATATCCTGATCGTGGAAGATAACAGGATCAATCAAACCGTTACTCGCAAGATACTCGAGCGGGAAGGTGTGATCTGTTCAATTGCTGAAAACGGGGAGATCGCCGTAGCGATGGAAAAGGACAATCAGTACGACCTGATACTCATGGATATCAATATGCCTGTGATGAATGGTCTTGAGGCCACCAGGGGAATCAGGCAGCGGAACAAATCTATCCCGATCCTAGCCCTGACTGCTGTAGAGGTAGAAGAAATGCGATTCAGTATATACGACTCGGGTATGGACGATATCATCGTGAAGCCATACGACATCACCAAGTTCACGCAAACCATCCTGAAACATATTAACGGTTCCAACAAAAGAAGCCGTTCTCAGTTACAGGCAATGTAGGACTCTTTAGCCTCTCAGGCTTGCAGCAAGATACTCTCGATTCATCCTGGCAATATTCTCAAGTGAAATCCCTTTCGGACATTCAACTTCGCATGCACCGGTGTTGGTACAATTCCCGAAACCTTCCTTATCCATTTGTTCCACCATGTTGAGAACACGTCGGGTTGCCTCTACTCTTCCCTGCGGAAGAAGCGCAAACTGACTCACTTTGGCAGCTGTGAACAACATGGCGCTGGCATTCTTACAGGCTGCAACACAGGCTCCACATCCAATACAGGCTGCTGCGTTGAACGCCTCATCGGCCTTATCCTTTTCAATCGGGATCGCATTTGCATCAATGGTGTTCCCAGAAGTATTTACGGAAACATAGCCCCCCGCCTGCTGTATCCTGTCGAAGGAACTCCGGTCAACCATAAGGTCTTTTATCACCGGGAAGGCTTTCGCCCTGAAAGGTTCGATCACGATTGTATCACCATCGTTGAATTTCCTCATATGCAACTGGCAGGTGGTGATCAGCCTGTCGGGACCATGCGGCTCCCCGTTGATCTGCAACGAGCAGGTTCCGCAGATACCTTCACGACAGTCATGGTCGAACACAACGGGTTCCTCACCTCTATCGATAAGTTGCGTATTCAACACATCCAACATTTCCAGGAAGGACATATCGCCGTCGATACCATCGATGGGATAGGTTTGCATACTTCCTTTTGCCTGGGCGCTCTTCTGACGCCAAATTTTTAGAGTTAGCTTCATAGCAACTTGATTATTTATAACTTCTTGTCTTAACCTGGATATCCTTAAACTCGAGATCTTCTTTGTGAAGTACTGCTTTTCCGGGGTCACCTTTGTACTCCCAGGCTGCCACATAGGTGAAATTCTCGTCATCTCGCATGGCTTCTCCTTCCTCTGTTTGATATTCCTCCCGGAAATGCCCTCCGCAGGATTCGTTCCTGTGCAGTGCATCGATAGCGAACAGTTCTCCTAATTCCAGGAAATCTGCAACGCGCATCGCTTTTTCAAGTTCGGGGTTTACCTCGTTGGCAGCTCCCGGAACTCGTACGTCCTTCCAGAAGGCTTCACGGAGTTCCCGAATAGCCGCGATGGCTTCTTCCAGTCCTTTTGCATTTCGGGACATCCCTACGTTGTTCCACATGATCTTGCCCAGTTTCTTATGGAAATAGTCCACCGACTTAGTTCCGTTATTATTCACAAGGGCATCGATCTGATCCTTCACGTTCTTTTCGGCTGCATCGAATTCAGCAGAATTCGTTGGGATAGGTCCGGTACGGATATCGTCGGCCAGGTAATCACCAATGGTGTATGGAAGAACGAAATAGCCGTCGGCCAGCCCCTGCATCAATGCCGAAGCTCCTAACCTGTTCGCCCCATGATCTGAAAAATTAGCCTCTCCTGCACAGTAACAACCGGGGATAGTGGTTTCCAGGTTGTAGTCGACCCATACTCCGCCCATGGTGTAATGTACCGCCGGGTATATCATCATAGGTGTTTTATACGGGTTCGCGTCTACGATCTTTTCGTACATCTGGAAAAGGTTTCCGTATTTGGTTTCGATCACTTTTTCTCCCAGTTCCCTGATCGTCTCTTCGGAAGGGTCCTCGATATGCTGAACTGCAGCTGCCTCTTTTCCGTAGCGCATGATAGCTGATGCAAAGTCGAGGAAAACTGCCTCCCCTGTCTTATTCACGCCGAAACCTGCATCGCAGCGTTCCTTGGCCGCACGTGACGCAACGTCCCTGGGGACAAGGTTTCCGAAAGACGGATATCGTCTTTCCAGGTAGTAATCCCTGTCTTCTTCTTTCAGATCTACTGGCTTTAATGTGCCATTTCGGATCGCTTCCGCATCTTCGTGTTTTTTTGGCACCCAGATCCTTCCATCATTCCGAAGGGATTCCGACATAAGTGTCAGCTTGGACTGATGATCTCCCGATACCGGGATACAGGTTGGGTGTATCTGTGTGTAACAAGGATTGGCAAAGTATGCGCCGCGTTTGTGTATCTTCCAGGATGCGGTAACATTACTTCCCATAGCGTTGGTGGAAAGGTAGAATACGTTTCCGTAGCCCCCGGTCGCAATGACCACGGCATGGGCCGAATGGCGTTCCAATTCACCGGTAACCATATCGCGGGCAATGATGCCCCTTGCTTTACCATCGACGATCACCAGGTCCAGCATTTCATGCCTGTTGAATGGTTTGATCTTTCCGCGGTTGATCTGCCTGTTCATGGCCGAATAAGCACCCAACAACAGCTGCTGGCCTGTTTGTCCCTTAGCGTAGAAGGTACGGGATACCAGCACCCCTCCAAACGAACGGTTGTCCAGTAGTCCTCCGTATTCCCTGGCAAAAGGTACTCCCTGTGCTACACATTGATCTATGATGTTCGCCGAGACCTCAGCCAGTCGGTACACATTGGCTTCCCTGGAACGGTAGTCACCACCTTTCACTGTATCATAGAACAACCGGTAGGTTGAATCCCCATCGCCCTGGTAATTCTTAGCTGCGTTTATCCCCCCCTGGGCAGCAATGGAGTGTGCTCTGCGAGGCGAATCCTGGTAGCAGAATGTTTTAACGTTATATCCCAGTTCGGCAAGGGTTGCTGCGGCACTTCCTCCGGCCAGACCCGTTCCCACAACGATCACATCGATGTTTCGTTTATTGGCGGGGTTGACAAGATTGATATCGTTCTTATGTTTTGTCCACTTTTCGCTTAAGGGTCCGCTCGGTACTTTTGAGTTCAAATTCGACATATCTTTTGCTTTTTAGTGGTGTAACTGATTGAAGTGATGATAAAGGGCGATAAAGACGAACCCCAGCGGGATCAATACCGCGTAGAGCCTGGTAAACCCTTTAAGGCCTCTTGAATACTTATTGTTGAATCCAACGCTTTGGAATGCAGAGGAGAATCCGTGCCAAAGGTGGAAGATCAACAGCACAAAGGCCAGGCAATAAAGGCCAACACGTACCGGGCTTTCAAATTTATGCACCAGTTCCGGGAAGTAGCGTTCTGCATCTGCAGGGTGTGACTCGATATATTTATGTACGATCTCAGGCACCCAGAAATCGTAAAAATGTAATCCGAGGAATGCCAGGATCACTACACCGGTGATCAGCATATTCCTTGACGCCCAGCTTGAGCTAAGTTGTCCCTTGTACGATTTATAACGAATCGCCCTGGCCTTGTTATTCTGCAACTCGAGCCTGAAACCAAGGACAAAATGAAAGATCACGCCAAAGATCAGGATAGGTTGCAAAACAAATTGTATCAAGCCGTTGGTTCCCATGAAATGCGACCAGGAATTGAAAGTGTCCGGGTCTACTACTGAAGAAAGGTTGATTACGAAGTGTTGTCCTAAGAAAAACACGAGGAATAGTCCCGAAAGTGCCATGGCGACTTTTCGGGCAACTGAAGATTTTAATAACCCCATTAGTATTGATTTGGAAGATTATGAGTTACAAAAATAGGATTGAATAATTGTAACGCCAAACATTTGTCGCAATATTGAATCAATCAAAACTAGCGTACCACCCTTGAATTGAATTACATTTTGAAAGTAGATATAATGATGATTCCGGCTAAAAAAACTAAAATCAAAATGAATATCATCAAAGAATCCGATCCGTATAGCATTCAGCCTGATACTACAGAATTTATAAATATCGACAAGCTGAAATCCGTAACCCCTTGAACTTTAAAATAAAATTACTATTTTAATCCTCACAAAAATTCGAAAAAGGCATATAATTAAATTAATTATTGCTTAAATTTGAGAAACCAATTGATTAATAACTTAAAAACTTAATTATGAAAAAAATCATTTACGTTTTTATTGCATCATGCATGGCTGTGAGTTATAACGTGACTGCACAGAGCGCGGATGTAGAACCCACTTCTAGTGAAGTGAATCTTAGTGAGCGCCAGATGGGTCAGCCACTTTCCAGGGAATACAATGGAACCGAAGGTGCCTTGGTCTTTGATAACGGACCACACTTCAACGTTCCTGGTAGCCCGAACCTAAGTGTACTACAGAATACTACACTTGGTCAGAATACCCTTGGTGCTGGTGTTAGTGGAGACTTCTCTATTGCTGATGACTTCACACTTACTTCTACTTACGAAATTACTGCTGTTGATATGTACGGATACCAAACTGGTGCCCCTACTGCTCCTGCTTCTATTTCCGGTGTAGTTATCCAGATCTGGGATGGCGATCCTTCTGCTGGTGGTACTGTGATCTATGGAGATTTCATCAACAGCGTTTGGACAGGTGCTGCATGGTCTAACACCTGGAGAGAGTCTGAAACTTCTCCTGGAGCAGACAACCGTGCTATCCAGTTAGTTAACGCAGAACTTACAGGTCTTGAATTAGGCCCTGGTACTTACTGGATGGACTGGCAATATATTGGTGACGGTGGATTCTCCGGACCATGGCAACCACCAGTAGTAGAGCTTGACGTTGTTGTACCTGGTAATGCGCTTCAGTCTAACCTTGGTACTTACGCACCTTGGCTTGACAGTGGTACATCTGATCCTCTAGATGCTCCTTTCCAACTTTACGGAACTGAAGTACTTGGAGTTGACGATCAGGCTATCAACAATGCTGTATCTGTATTCCCTAACCCTGCTGTAAACGAGATCAACATTTCCAATAGTGGAATCAATCTTGAAACTGCAGAGATCTACAACATCCAGGGAAGACTAATGCAAACTGTTGACCTTTCTTCTATGGGAACTCAGGAAACTATCAGCATCGCATCTTATGCGTCTGGTGTTTACCTTGTTAAGATCTCAGGAGAGAACGGAAGTGCTACTAAGAGATTCGTTAAGAAATAATTCTTATACACTTATCATAAAAAGGCCCGATGGTATTCCATCGGGCCTTTTTTATTCAAACAGTTAACAGCTCATTATTTGATCTCCAGCGCAGCTGTGCCGGATTTTCCTTCTGTAAAGATCTTAACCGTATACAAACCTTTGGGCAAATAGCACACACCATTGTCCGCTGCCTCGATATCCTTTCCTCGCTTCTTCATCGCTTTCTTTCCTTTGTCTGAAACCGACAGGTCATACTCAACGATGTTGATCCCAAGGTCCACATTAGAGGTGAATTCATTATAAGTGATCCCGTCGTCATCGGTAACAAGGATGGTCGCTTCACTTCCGGAAGGACTGTAGAACTGTATAGACGTTGAAGGAGTAATAACCTCAGACCACGTGCTGAAACTGCTTCCCCATCGTCTCGAATATCGTACCGGTGCTATTTCAGCAACCAGAACTTCACCCATATTTTCGGTGGTCATTTGTTCGAGCACCTCTGTGTCGGCCCTGTAAAACGATCTGCCATGTGTCCCAAGAATAAGGTCCTTATCCCTTTCCTGTACCACCAGGTCGTGAACCGCCACATTAGGCAAGCCTTCGGCAAACACCTGCCAACTTGTACCCCTGTCGAAACTAACCCAGGCGCCATTGTCCGTTCCCAGGTACAACACATCTTCATTGTTCGGGTCTTCCTTGATCACATTTACAGGAGAGGCCGGAAGATTACCGGATATGGGTTTCCATACCTGGCCGTAGTCATCACTCATATAGACATAAGGAGTAAAATCATCCCAGCGATATCCGTTTAGGGTCACATAAATACGTTCTTTTTTATGGTGGGAAGCAATCACACGACTCACCCATAGATCTGCCGGGAAGGATCCCGAAATATTGATCCAATTGCCTCCGCCGTTTCGTGTAACATGAACCAACCCATCATCACTTCCTGCATATATCAACCCGAACTGAAAGGATGATTCACTTAAAGTGGTAAGGGTGCCATAGGCAACATTCCCGGGCTTTCCGCCTTTTGTGAGATCACCTGAAATCGCCTCCCAGTCGTTTCCTTTATTCATACTACGCATAAGTTTGTTTCCGCCCAGGTAAAGAATATCCTGGTTGTGACCGCTCAGCAGTATTGGTGTTTGCCAGTTGTAACGATATGGTGCCTCACCCAACTCATGCTTAGGCTGAATGTACTGTTGGTCGTCATTGGACAGGTCCAGCCTGAAATAATTTCCAAATTGGAAACCGGTATAGACGATATCGGTATTGCGACTATCGATCTGTACCTGCATTCCATCCCCACCCATGATAAACTTATAGGGATACTCACCTCCCTGGTGCCATCCGTTGCCCATTCGGGAATTATGAGCCCCCTTCCAAACTCCATTGTCCTGTAATCCGCCATACACATTGTACGGCTCTTCATTATCGACGTTTACCGTATAAAACTGACCCACAGCCGGAGCGTTGTTCTTGATCCAGCTCGCACCATCATCGTAGGATATATTCACCCCTCCATCGTTTCCGTTGATCAAGTGTCCCGGCATCGCAGGGTTGATCCAAAGTGCGTGATGATCGGCGTGAACATTGTCTGCGCTGATAGATTCAAAAGATTTTCCCCCGTCTGCCGATTTAAGGATCGGAACCCCGTAAATGTAGATCTTGTTTCCATTTGAAGGATCGACATGTATCTTTCCGAAATAATACCCATAAGAATAATAGACCCCATCGAGATAACCTTCGTGGGTCTTCTTCCATGTACTACCGCCGTCATCGCTTTTGTACACCTCGGCACCAATTACAGGCGTATCGAACAGCATGGTATTGGCATCCTCCAGGTATTTGGTTAGATCTATCGGTTTTACTGCCCCGCTCTTTACCATATTCTTTACGTTCTCTGCCGTGTATTTTTCCTGGAAGCCGTTCTGTCTCAGAAAATCCTTCAGTTTTTTGTTGTCCAGTGAAAGGAACTGGGCGGCTGTCATGTTTCTGAAATCCTCCTTGGTGAGCATTTCATTGTCCTTCTTCTCTTCCTTTTCTTTTTTCCTTCGGAACTGATTGTCGTGAATAGCGTATACCGTATTTCCATCGACCACGGCTATTCCAATGCGGCCTACGCCGTCACCAGTCGGGAAACCACTCTTTGGTGTTGAAACTTTTGTCCATGTATTTCCGGCATCTGTGCTTTTATAGATCGCACTACCCTCACCATTACCCCTGAAATTCCAGGCTTTCCTGTCCTTATCCCATGAAGTGGCATAGACCAGGCTGAAATTATCAGGGTCCGTATCCATTTCGATGATCCCGGTTTGGTCATCCACAAAAAGTGTCCGGTTCCAGGTTTCGCCACCATCTGTCGATTTATACACTCCACGCTCACTGTTGCCTGAGTAGAGATGGCCTACCGAACTCACCAGTATTTCGTTTGGGTCGTCCGGATTGAGAATGATCTTACTGATATGATGGCTGTCCTTCAAACCCATATTATTCCAGGTTTTTCCTCCATCCGAAGATCGGAGCAATCCGATCCCCGCATAGGACGACCTCGATGCATTCACTTCTCCTGTGCCTACCCAGATCACCTTGTTCTTCCAATCCACTGCAAGACTTCCTACATTCTGCGTTGGGGCACTATCCAGAACCGGTTCAAAGGAGGTCCCGTTATTGTTCGTATACCAAACACCGCCACTGGCGTAACCTACGTAAAACTCTGTGGGGTTGCCGGGATTAACAGCCAGATCGACCACCCGCCCGCTCATGATTGTTGGTCCGATACTTTCAAAAGGGAGGTTTTTAACAATAGATGTTTCGGCTTCCTGTTTTTTCATCAGGATCCCTTTTTCGACATCGGATACGGTTGTTGCTTTTGGTTGTGCCAGCACCGTGGCAGTTAGCATAGAAATAGTGAATAGGAGTATTTTTTTCATATGGGTTGTATTTCAGATATTGAAAGTACAGAATCTTGTCCTAATCCAAAATTTTTTTCAAGTTTAACCGTGATGTTCACCTTAACTTTTTGATGTATTTTTGAAAGAATTCAGAAATCATACTCATGAAATATTTCCCGATCGACAAGCAACTATACATTCAGAACCGAAAGAATTTTATGGCAGAGATGAAGCCGAAAAGTCTTGCGGTTTTTAACAGCAATGATATCTACCCGATTAGTGCCGACAGCACCATGCCCTTCCAACAACACCGTGATATCCTCTACCTCAGCGGGGTAGATCAGGAAGAAAGCATACTGGTACTGTTCCCGGACGCAGTGGATGAAAAGCACAGGGAAGTACTTTTTCTGAGGGAAACCAACGAACATATTGCCATCTGGGAAGGTGAAAAGCTCACTAAGGAACGTGCCTTTGAAGTAAGCGGGATCAAGTCGGTGTACTGGCTGTCGGATTTCGACAAAATATTCTTCGAACTGATGACCCAGGCCGAGACGATCTACTTTAATACCAATGAGCACTATCGCCAATCTGTTGAGACCGAAACCCGTGAAGATCGTTTTATAAAATCGACCAAACAACAATTCCCGGCTCACACCTATGCGAAGAGCAATCCGATACTGCAGCGGTTGCGTTCGGTAAAGGACCAGATTGAGATCGATGTCCTGCAAACTGCCTGCGACATCACCGAAAAAGGTTTCCGAAGGGTATTGGGATTTATTAAGCCGGGAGTATGGGAATACGAGATAGAAGCAGAGTATATGCACGAGTTCCTTCGGAATCGTTCGGACGGATTTGCCTATACGCCGATCATCGCCAGCGGTAATAACGCGAATGTGCTGCATTATATTCAGAATAATCAAAAATGCCAGGATGGGGACCTGATCCTAATGGATGTAGGAGCGAGCTACGCTAATTATAGCAGTGACATGACCAGGACCGTACCTGTTAACGGGAGATTTACAGATAGACAGCGCTCTGTATACGATGCAGTGCAAAGAGTAAAGGATGAGGCAACGAAACTACTCGTGCCGGGCGCCTTTTGGAAAGAATATCATGTCGAAGTTGGCAAATTGATGACCTCGGAATTATTAGGCCTTGGCCTGATCGATAAGGCTGATGTACAGAATGAGGACCCGGACTGGCCCGCCTATAAGAAATACTTCATGCACGGCACCAGCCATCATATGGGACTGGACACCCATGATTACGGAATCCTCTGGGAACCGATAAAAGCCGGTATGGTATTCACTGTTGAACCCGGGATCTATATCCCTGAGGAAGGATTCGGAATTCGTATAGAGGACGATGTAGTGGTCCGCGAGAATGGAGAACCGTTCAACCTTATGAGGAACATCCCGATCGAAGCAGGCGAGATAGAGGATCTGATGAACTCCTAGAAGTTTTAAACAAAAAAGACCATCCGCACGAGACGGATGACCTTCTTTCAGATTGTCGTTTCCGTTACCTATACGTGCAGCACGCCGTTCTCGGCAGCTGCGAACTCATTCCAGTTATAACTGTCTGCCTGGTCGTCATTCGTCCAGTTCCCATCAACTAAATAACGAAATTCATAGGATTGGTCCGTATCCAGGTTCACTGTTCCTTTGAAGGATCCGTTCTTCAGTTTTTTCAGAGGTGTGGATTCTGTGTTCCATTCGTTAAACGAACCGGCAACTTTCACTTCGTTCGCTTCTGCAGCGGGAACCGTGAATGTCACTTTACACACAGGTTTGCTTTTTAAATATTGTTTTGAGATAGCCATGATTATAAGATTAATAGTTCGCAGTAAATCTAGAATACAAAAGCATGAGAACAAACGGTTAAACAATAAAAAATCAGTGATTTACGAATATCGCAATAAGGAGGCGGTAAGATTGAGAAGTTGCAAAAGAAGCATGTTTAAAAAAGTGAATTTTTCAAATTATATAAGCTATTCTTGTTGCGGGTAGAGCACGAAAAAAACCACTACATCGTTTTCGTCCTGCCATCGAAATTAGCCGATATGTCAAAAAAACGTCAGATCTGCATCAATCCTCATGATTTTTCTTTCGATCCCTGGACAAAAAGAGTGGTAGATTCGTCAATATAAAAACCAGGACCGTGGGTAGGATCCAACCCATATGGACCTCAGAGAACGGAATAATCCTGTGCAGGGTTTGAAGTATTTCCTGGGGGAGCAGTTCGAAATTCAGCGTGATTAGGAAATCGGGGATACTGAAAACTATGGTTGTTATCACGGTGGCACGATATACGAGACTTGAAGCATATCTTTCAGAAGTAATACTGAGTATGATCAACACTATGGTGATGGGATAGATGAACATCAGGGCAGGTATGGCCACATCGATGATATAACCAACCGTGTTCTGTCCAACCAGAACCCCGATGATACAACTGGCTATGGCAGTGGCTGCGAATACCCGCTTCGAATTTCCAAACAAACCGCTGAAGAAATCAGAAGTTCCGGCAACTACACCTACGGCGGTTGTGAAACAGGCAAGTGCCACAAGGACAGCAAGAAAGGCCGTTCCCACATTCCCCAAAGACATGGAACTGAGCAGGTTCAGGAGTTCGGTTCGGTTGGCGACCTCCTGGGAACCGCTTTGCCACGCTCCCAGGGCGATCAGTCCGGCATAGATAACAAACAGCCCGATTCCCGCCAATAGACCGGCCTTTGATATGATCTTCTTCCTGCTCGCATAGTCGGTACTCCCCTGGAGTCCGATGGAGATCACGATCACACCTCCTACAACCACTCCGCCAATCGCATCGAAGGTTTGATAACCCTCAAGTATCCCTTCCGTAAAAGAGTTTTCAAAGGCTGAAGCGGCAAGAGGACCACTATCGGCTGCAAGACCCAGAACTATTACCAGTAAAAGGATCAGGATGATCAGAGGTGTGAGATATTTCCCGATGATACTTAGTATTTTATTCCTATTCAGAACAAAAAGCAGGACCAGGGCGAAATAAATGAGGCTTAAACTTAATGCTGAAAGGTCGAAATACGGTTGAATTGCCATCTCATAGGTTACCGATGCCGTCCTTGGTGAGGGTAGAGAAACGGAAATTGCATAGACTAAAACAGAATAGGCCACAGCAAACCAGGGCGATACTTTGTTGCCAAAATCCAGCATAGTCCCCTGGAGTTTCGAATGACCGTATATGGCCAGGATCGGTATCACTACGGCCGAAACTGCAAATCCAAGCGCTACCAGGTACCATTCGGTACCCGCATTATACCCGAGAAAGGGTGGTAACACGAGATTACCTGCCCCGAAGAAAAGCGAGAATAAGGCGAATGCGGTTACAATAATTTGCCTGCTTTGAGACATTAGCGGATATTTGCCATGAAGATAGAAAAATGATCTTTTCCTATAACAACAAGTCGATTCACTACCAAATTTCCGGCAAAGGTCCGGCAGTTTTATTGTTACATGGATTCCTGGAGAATGGAGGCATGTGGAAGGAAATGCTGCCTTTGTTGAGTAAAAAGGCCACCGTCCTGGTTCCGGACCTCCCCGGTCATGGAAAGAGCGATGTCTATGGCGAAACTCATAGCATGGAGTTCATGGCCGAAGTCGTTCACGAACTTCTGAAACACCATAAGATTGGCAATGTCAGCCTGGTGGGTCACTCCATGGGAGGATATGTGGCACTGGCCTTCATGGAGCAATATCCGGATATGGTTCGGCAGGTGATCATGCTGAACTCAACCACCTTTGCCGATTCCGAGGAGCGGAGGATGAACCGTGACAGGGCCATAGAATTAATTAAGAAGAACAAATCATTATTCATTCCGGTTGCGATCCAAAACCTATTCGCCGAAGACACCCGCGATCAATTTACAGCGGAGATCCGACAGCTGATCGATGAAGCCAATCAAATCCCTGTTGATGGAATTCTGGCGGCTATACGGGGTATGCGGGATCGTAAGGACCGAAGCCACATCCTCAAAGCATTCGACGGCAGCAAGCTCATTTTGGCCGGCAAAAAAGACCTGATCATTCCTCTTTCCGACTCCAAACAGGCCGCTATCGAAACAGGAACAACACTTATAGAAGTAGATTCCGGGCACATGACACTGGTGGAAAATGTTAAAGAAATCTCCAGAATTGTGCATTTCATCGAATAATTTATGCTTTTTGTCGGTTTTTTCGATAAAAAAATTATATTCGGTATGTAAAACAAACCAAAGAATCTATGAAATCCTCCCCAAAAACCAATCGTTCGCTGTCCGGCCTGCTGTGCGTAGCCTTTGGCCATGACTACATCGTCACTCGAAAAGTAACCAATCATATCAATGAGTATAAATGCTCACACTGCGGTCGCGAAGTGGCTGAAAATGATACGGGTCATTTGGAGGTACTCACCCAGAATCTGAAGCACACGCATTCGATCCTGGCTACTTTCTTTCAGAAAAAGAATCAGAAAATATCCACTACACTTTTAAGGACCAGGGATGTAGCTTAAATGATTATAGGATTCTCCCGATTCCCAACCAACCACTTCTGAACCCAGAAGTTATTCTTCCTTTAAAGCGTTCCAACCCCTTGCAATGAGCGGGATCTTCTCTTCCGCCCGACTGATAAGATGTGCACCGTCTCCCGGGGACGTCATATGTCCGATGACCGTCAGATTCGGATTCCCTTTTATCTTCGGAAAGTCCTCTTGTCTGATCGTCATCAGTAATTCATAATCCTCTCCCCCGCTTAGTGCGATTGTCGTACTGTCCAGCTGAAATTCCTCACAGGTCTGGATTACCTGTGGATCCAGCGGGATCTTTTCCTCGTAGAGATTACAACCTACACCGGATTCTTTACACAAGTGCAGTATTTCCGATGACAAGCCATCGCTGATGTCGATCATAGCCGTTGGCAGTACTTCAAGTTCCGCCAGTAAACTAGGTATATCCTTTCGCGCTTCGGGTTTTAGTTGTCGTTCCACCAGGTAGGTATACGGTTCGAGGTCGGGTTGAGCATTGGGATTTACTTCAAATACCTTCTTCTCCCTTTCCAGAACCTGTAGTCCAAGATACGCGGCACCCAGGTCTCCGGTAACAACTAACAGATCATTCTCACCGGCACCGCTGCGATAGGTAACCCGTTCGCTCTCTACCTGGCCTACAGCCGAGATGCTGATGATGAGTCCGGATGTTGATGAAGTGGTATCTCCGCCAACCACATCGACACCATATAATTTTGCCGCAGTCGCTATTCCGCTGTACAATTCCTCAACCGCCTCTACCGGGAAACGATTAGAGAGGGCGATGGATACAATGATCTGTGTAGCCTCGGCATTCATCGCGTACACATCGGACAGGTTCACTATAACCGATTTATAGCCAAGGTGTTTAAGGGGCATATAACCAAGATCGAAATGAACACCTTCCACCAGCATATCACTGGTAAGTACAAGCTGTTTGTTTTCTTCGGAAGAGATCACGGCCGCATCGTCGCCTATTCCTTTTACCGAAGTAGGTTGTTTAAGCTGAAATCCTTTTGTAAGATGTGCGATCAAACCGAATTCACCCAATTCCGAAACCGGAGTTCTTGCCTGCTCCTTGTCTTCAAACATATTCGTGCTAATTTGTTCAGCAAAAATACTGTTTCAAAACATAGCAGCCCGGATTTACCTTATTTTTAATGAAGACTTTGAGAGGGATTATACTTCAGTATACTCTTCATTTATAAAAGACGAGCCCAACTATTTCACAATTCCGAGAATGTTAAATACATTTAACCATTATGTTGAAGATGAATAGAATCTTACTTGCCCTGATCTCAGTTTTGTTGCTGAATTGCGCATCCGACGACGACGCCAATATCCCGCAAACCGTGCAGACAATTCCTCCAAATACTAATAACACACCTCCTATGCAACTGGCTATGTCTGCACCCTGTGTGGACGGTTCGGCCGGAGGTTTCCCCTGCAGGGGATACAACCTGGTTAGCAGGATCGAACTGGACACCATGTTTGGCTCCAGGGGAAATGACTGCTGGGGATGGACAGATCCCACAACCGGAACGGAGTACGCAATCATGGGGCTGGATAGTGGCACAGCCTTTATCGACCTCTCAAACCCATCCGAACCAATATTTCTCGGGCAACTGCCATCGGCAGCAGGGCCTTCCGCATGGCGGGATGTGAAGGTATACGAACATTACGCCTTTGTGGTTAGTGAGGCACCGGGTCATGGTATGCAGGTGTTCGACCTTACCAAGCTGCGAAATATTTCGAATCCGCCTGAAAACTTTGATGCAGATGCCTGGTACACCGAATTTGGAAACGGCCATAATATTGTGATAAATGAAGATTCCGGTTTTGCCTATGCCGTAGGTACAAATACATTCAACGGCGGACCACATTTTATCGATATCAGTGATCCCCTGAATCCGGTATTCGCCGGCGGATATGGTATGGACTCCTATAGTCATGACGCTCAGGTGGTTACTTACGATGGGCCGGATACTGATTATGCGGGAGCTGAAATTCTGATAGGAAGCAATGAGAACGAGGTCGTGATCGTAGACATCACAAATAAGGATGAACCCAGGAATATCGCGTCCATTAGTTACGGTCAGACAGGTTACACTCACCAGGGGTGGTTTACTGAGGACAAACGCTACTTCATTGTAGGCGATGAGTTGGATGAGCTTAATTTCGGATTCAACTCCAGAGCACTGGTTTTCGATCTTATTGATCTGGATAACCCCGTATTATCTTCCGACTACTACGGACCGACCAGCGCCATAGATCATAATGGCTATGTGAAGGGAAATATTTATTATCTGGCCAATTATACCCATGGCATGAGTGAAATTGATCTTTCGGGAATCGGAAGTGGGAATATGTTCGAGTCGGGTTACTTCGATACCCACCCGGAGGATGACGCGGCGGCTTTCAGAGGGGCATGGAGCGTATATCCCTACTTCTCAAGTGGGAATATCATCATCAGTGACATCAACCTGGGGTTTTTTGTGGTCAAGCGTGGAAATTGATGTTAAACCCTTATTAAACAAGGTATTTTAACAGCCGTTAAGGTTGATTGTGTTACATTATTTTCTATTTTTGAAGGCATTTTTGAAATTATTTGAAAATAATTCACATAAACTGGAATTTCGATAGAAAATCTTAAATGAAATTCCTTTTCGAGAAGCAACCTCTTTTTATAACCTAAACACTTAAAATGAAAAGATTCATACTCCCCTTAGTTCTTATGTGTTCGTTCCCCATGATTTCTCAAACACCATGTAGTGGTGGAACTGCCGGAAGCTATCCTTGCAACGGATATAATCTTCAATCTGCGATCGACCTGAATACTTTGAATGCCAGTGAAGGAAATGATTCCTGGGGCTGGACGGATCCTTCGACGGGCAAAGAATACGCCATCGTTGGTCTAAGTAACGGGACTGCCTTCATCGACATATCAAATCCTACGAACCCTTTGTACCTTGGCAAACTGCCAACACATACAACTAACAGTAGTTGGCGGGATGTGAAAACGTATAACAATCACGCCTTTATCGTAAGCGAGGCGAGCAATCACGGGATGCAGGTTTTCGATCTAACCAGGTTACGTTCTGTGCCTAATCCCCCGGCTACCTTCAACAGTGATGCTCACTATAGTGGTTTTGGAAGAGCGCACAACATCGTGATAAACGAGGACACAGGTTATGCGTATGCGGTTGGCACCAACTCATTTAACGGAGGGCCTCACTTTGTTAACATCCAGGATCCATTGAATCCAACTGGCGCGGGAGGTTATTCCATAGACGATTACAGCCATGACGCGCAAGTGGTTACGTATTGTGGCCCGGATAAAGACTATTCAGGCAGGGAAATACTTATAGGTAGTAATGAAAATGAAGTGATCATTGCAGATATTACAGACAAAGGCAATCCTGTTAGTATTTCCAGCATTTCCTATTCCAACGTGAACTACACCCACCAGGGTTGGTTTACCGAGGATCAGCGCTATTTTATCCTTGGAGACGAACTTGATGAAACAAGTGTTGGATTCAATACAAGGACCATTGTTTTCGACTTCAACGACCTTGATAGTCCGCAATGGCATTTTGAATACACCGGCCCGACACCGGCAATTGATCACAACGGATATGTAAAAGGAAACAAGTATTACATGGCCAATTACCGCGCCGGGATGCGAGTTCTGGATGTTTCAAACATTGCTAGTGGAACTATGACGGAAATTGGATTTTTCGACACTTACCCGGCGAATAACAACGCCAATTTTAGTGGTGCGTGGAGCGTATATCCATACTTCGAAAGTGGTAATATCGTGATCAGTGATATCAACAGGGGCTTCTTCCTCGTAAAAGAATCGAATCCGGACCTGGTTAATCCTGTTGCAAGTTGCAAGAACATCACCGTATCGCTGGATGCAAATGGTGAAGCGCTTGTAGCGCCATCACAAATAGATGATGGCTCTTCAGATAATAGTGGCACTGTTTACCTATTATTGTGCCAGGATTCCTTTGACTGTGGAGACTTGGGAGCGAACGTGGTTCAACTGGAAGTCTATGATGGATTTGGAAACAGGGATTACTGCACGTCCACGATCACAATAGTTGACGACCTTGACCCACAGATCAGCTGCCCACCTAATTCACAAACTCTACCCGATACCGGACAGAGTTTCTACACCATCCCGGATTATGTGACCAGCGGAGCGGTAACAGTAACAGATAATTGTGCAAGTGGGTTGTCCATCAGTCAAAATCCGACTGCAGGTACTCAGTTGCCACTGGGAGTTCATACAATTTCCTTCGAAGCTCAAGATGGCAGTGGGAATACACAAAGTTGTTCTTTTGAACTTACTGTTACTGAAGTACTTGGGAACGATAACCTCGCGTTCGAAGAAGGCCTGAGTCTTTACCCGAATCCGACAAACGATGTCCTGAACATTCATTCCGGTCAGGGTGTTATCGAAACCGTATCATTGACAGACATCTCTGGAAAACTGATCATGAAAGTTGACAATTTGAATACCTCGGACAGCTCGCTGGACTTGTCTGCGCTTAGCAGGGGGATCTACTTTGTTCAACTGAATGATAGTGTGACCAGGAAAATCGTAAAGCGATAGTACCGGGAGAAGCTGGGCTAGTGTAATATAGTAGATTGAAATTACCCATAGTGGGGTATAATAAGCACCATCCAGTACAGCGAAACTCTCTGATGGATTCTCAGGCCAATATTTCGTCGACCAAAACGATGTGCTGTTAAAAAATAAAGGAATTGAATTGATGCCAATGGGACGGTCAAAGGATCCGGAAGCTAATTATTGGCTTGTTTATTGAGCCGGTGGCATTTTATTCGTACTTTTACTTATTACTACAACTAATACCTTATGAAAAAGAAATTACTGTTGTTGGGCGCTTCAATACTTTCTACATTGATGCTCGCCCAAACTCCCTGTGATAATGGTATCGCCTGGACATACCCATGCGAAGGTATTGATCTGCTGGCGAGTTTCACCCTGGGTGAGCTTGGAGGAACAACAGGCAACGATAACTGGGGATGGACAGATCCTGTTTCCGGAAAGGAATATGCGATTACCGGAGTTAACAACGGCACTGTATTTATAGACATCACAGATCCACTAAATCCCGTGATACTGGGGAAATTGCCGGGTCATAATAATTCTGCGAGTCTTTGGCGTGATGTAAAGGTTTATAACGATCATGCTTTCGTTGTGAGTGAAGCAAACGGCCATGGCATACAGATCTTCGATCTCACACGGTTGCGTTCGGTTACAAATCCACCGGAAAATTTTACTGCCGATGCTCATTTCAGCGGGTTCAGCAACGCCCATAATATTGTGATCAACGAAGAAAGCGGATATGCTTACGGTGTTGGGACGTCGGAGTATCTGGGGGGTGCTGTATTTGTTAATATTCAGGATCCCAAAAATCCGATAGCCGAAGGCGGGTATGCGGGAAGCGGTTATACTCATGATGCCCAGGTAGTTACATATTCCGGTCCGGACTCCGACTATACTGGTAGTGAAATATATATCGGTTGTAATACTGATGAACTGGTTATCGTAGATGTGACCATCAAGAATAATCCTCAACTCATCGCTACTATAGGATATACCAATATCGGGTATACTCACCAGGGATGGTTCACCGAAGATCAAACGTATTTTATTGCGGGAGATGAATTTGATGAATCTAATGTTGGTTTCAACACCCGGTCTGTGGTTTTCGATCTTACCGACCTGGACAACCCGCAATTCCATATGGAGTATTTCGGGCCTACACCGGCCATCGACCATAACGGCTATGTAAAAGGAGATCGGTTTTACCTGGCAAACTATTCCGCAGGAATACGCGTTATTGACATAAGTGATATCGCCAACGGTAATATGACGGAGATCGGCTATTTCGATACGCATCCTTCCAACCAAAGTGTTGCCTATACCGGCGCCTGGAACGTATATCCGTATTTTCCAAGCGGGAATATTATCGTCAGTAATATAGATGGTGGGTTCTTTATCCTTCGTGAACAGAACCTTGGAATTGACAATTCGGAATCAAGGGATTTCAGTCTGACACCAAACCCGGCATCAGAGTTTTTGAGCATCAGTGCTGGAAATGGCTTGATCGAGCGAATTGAAATCTCAACCATCCTTGGACAACAGGTTCTTAGTGCTACCTTTGATGGTAAATCAACAGAAGAACTTGATATTTCAGGGCTTTCGTCGGGCATGTACCTGGTTCGAATAAATAACAAAACTGTAAAAAGACTTTTAATAAACTAGTAAATGAAGAGAACTCTATTCCTTATAACTGCTTTGATAAGCACTTCCTTGATGGCACAGATACCTTGTTCCGGGGGTTCAGCAGCAGGTTTCCCCTGTTCCAATTTCAAACTGATGGGACAGATCCCTCTATCGTCCATGAATGCAAATGGAGGAAACGACTCCTGGGGTTGGACAGACCCGCAGTCGGGAAAAGAATATGCGCTGGTGGGTCTGTCAAATGGTACGGCATTCATCGACATCTCTGATCCTGTGGATCCAAGATACCTGGGAAAACTCCCTACACATACGGACCCAAGTACCTGGAGAGATGTCAAGGTGTATAACGATCACGCTTTTGTAGTGAGTGAAGCCAGTGGACACGGAATGCAGGTCTTTGATCTCACACGTTTGAGAAGTGTTGCAAACCCACCGCAAACATTTACAGAAGATGCTCATTTTGACGGATTTGGTAGCGCTCACAATATTGTAATAAATGAAGACAGCGGCTATGCCTACCCTGTTGGAACCAACCAGTACAATGGGGGTCCAATCTTTATCAATATCCAGGATCCGCTAAACCCGGTAGAAGAAGGTGGATACGGTCTCGATGACTATAGCCATGATGCCCAGGTTGTGACCTACGACGGTCCGGATTCCGATCACGTTGGAAAAGAGATATTAGTGGGCAGTAACGAGAACGCCGTGGTAGTGGTTGATATCACGGATAAAGGAAATCCGATCCCGATTTCCTCGACAGGATACACCAATGTTGGTTATACGCACCAGGGCTGGTTTACTGAAGACATGAAGTACTTCATCGTTGGAGATGAACTGGATGAGTTCGCGGTAGGATTCAACACCAGGACCATCGTATTCGACCTCACGGACCTGGATAATCCTCAGTTCGATTTTGAGTACTACGGAACCACACCAGCCGTGGATCACAATGGATATGTGGTTGGAGACACCTACTACATGGCCAATTATGCTGCCGGAATGCGTGCACTGGACATCAGTGATATCGCAAATGATAATATAACGGAGTATGGGTATTTCGACACATTCACACCAAACAACAATGCCAGTTTTGACGGTTCATGGAATGTTTACCCATTCTTTGCCAGCGGCAATATTGTGATCAGTGGTGACTTCGGATTTACACTGGTACGGGATGAGAATCTAGGTACCGAGTCAATCGACGATTCCGGTTTCGGTCTGTTCCCGAATCCTGCCAGCGATCGAATTACCCTTTCTTCGAAGGGGGATCCGCTCACTTCAGTTGTTATCTATAATGTACTTGGGCAAAGTGTCGCCATGTATGAGTTTAACGGTTCAAATTCAGAAACAATAAATATCTCCAGCCTCAAAAGTGGAGTATATATAGTTCAAATAAATAACGTATCAACTAAACGATTGATAGTGAATTAAAGCATTCAGCTATGAAGAAAATCTTAACCTACGCTATCCTGCTACTTTTCATAGGGGGCTTTCACGCCTGTAAAACAGATGAAGGCACAACCGAAGACCCCCCACAGGGAAATACCGATGATGATAACCCACCGGTAGGAACCAACTTCGAAGGAGTGGTTGAATATGTAAAGACATTCGGGGGAAGCGGTGAGGACGAAGCCATAGCCGTTGTTCAAGCAAACGACGGAGGCTATGTGATCGCTGGTTCCACGACAAGTACAGACGGCGATATCACCGACAAAACCACTACTGATGCCGATTACTGGATCCTCAAAGTAAATGCCGACGGGAATAAGATATGGAGCAAGACCTATGGTGGCACCATGCCGGACAAAGCCACTAGTATTCGCAAAACCTCAGATGGCGGGTATATAGTTTCCGGTCACAGTAGAAGTAGCGATGGCGATGTAGGAGGAAATGAAGGATTTCACGACTACTGGATCGTTAAGCTAAATTCTGCCGGGGATATCCAGTGGGAGACTAATTTTGGTTTTTCCGGAAGCGACCAGGCTCTAAACATCATTCAAACTTCAGACGGTGGTTATTTCGCCACCGGATTCCTGGATGTTACCGCCAGCGGTGGCATGGGTAATGATGGAAGGAATAACACCTTACATGGTGTTGGAGAGTACTGGGGGATTCGTATGAATGCCAATGGGGAGAAGATCTGGAGAAGATATTTCGGCGGATCAAACAACGACCGTAGCTATGACGTTGTACAAACTCCCGACGGAGGCTTCCTGATGATCGGTCATTCCGAAAGTGACGATTTCGATATTCACGACGATAAAGGAAGTTACGATTTCTGGGTGGTCAAAGTGAGTGCCGGCGGCGACAAGCTATGGACAAAATCTTATGGTGGTTCCGAGATCGATGTGGCCTATTCGGTGACAAGAACTACCGATGGACATTATATGATGGTTGGGGACACTCGAAGTATAGATAAAGATGTATCCAACCCTCTTGGAAATGCAGATCTATGGGCGGTTAAGTTCAATAAGGACAACGGTGCGATAATTTGGGAGAAAACCTATGGAGGCACCGAATTCGAATCTGGCCGAAGCGTATTCAGGCAGAGTGATGGAAATTACCTAATCGCAGGCAGTACTCGATCTGCCAACGGTGATGTATCGAACAATATCGGACAAAATGATGCCTGGATACTGGTGATAAATGAAAGCGGACAGCTGCAATACCAGAAATCAGTTGGCGGAACCAGCCTGGATTTTGCCGATGGTGCTGTCCAGACCACAGACAATAAGCTCATCGTAGTTGGAAACACCGAAAGTAACGATGTTGACATCCAGGTGAACCGAGGAATAAAAGACCTTCTACTAATAAAAGTTAAATAGTTTTAAACCTTAAATTAATTTAATGAGAAAGATTGCCCTAATGTTTGCAGCTTCATTGTTGATGATTGGCTGTAACAATGATGACGACACTACCCAACCGATCCCGGAATCCACTGTGGATTTTACCTTCACGCACAACTGGGATGGGAATATGATCGACAACACAGATTTTGACCTCCTTCAGTATTTCAATGCTAATGGAGAACAAATGAGCATTTCAAAACTGGTCTACCTGATATCAGACGTGACCTTTGTTAGCCTCTCTACCGGTGAGATTTTCGATGCCGGTGATTACAATCTTATCGATGTTCGACAGGGTACCAACCTGTCCTTTACACCCGATATCGAGATCCCTGAAGGAGAATACCTTGTATCCTTTACCTTCGGATTCGACGATGAGGACAATCAGGATGGTATCTACCAGGATCTGAATTCGGCCGACGGTGGCTGGAATGTTCCAATGATGCTCGGTGGAGGATATCACTATATGCGTCTTGAAGGGAAGTTCATAGACAACACCACAACAGAAATGAACTACGCCTACCATGCGATCCGTGCAAATAATGCTTCTACAACCCCGATCACACTACAGGACACTTCTTTTGTTGTGGACCTTGGGCAGATCACTATCGGAAGCAGCACCAGCATCGAAATTAAGATGAATGTAGCCGAATGGTTCAAAAACCCGAACCAGTGGGACCTCAATGTGCTCAATACGGTCCTTATGCCGAACTTTGACGCACAGATCATGATGTACGAAAATGGTTCAACCTGGTCGAACTCCACAGGAGTTTTCAGTAAAGGAACCGTTACGCAATAAAACCATGAGATTTAGAATCGCTTTACTGTTACTGTTTTCCCTGTCATTGATCGCCTGCAAGGACGAGGATGATACGGCAAACGGGTATACGGCTACTCCTCTCGAACTGGAGATCCCTCCTTTGTTCGCGGAAAAGATATTGCCTCCGGTCATTCCGGAAGACAATCCTCAATCTGTAGAAGGTGTTGCCCTGGGCAGAAAGCTATTCTTCGATAAGAGATTATCGGCAGATAACACATTGGCATGCGCCGGGTGTCACCGCCCGGCCAATGCCTTTACAGATCCGCGACAATTCAGTGTGGGTATCGATGGATTGGCGGGAACGCGTAATTCCATGCCGCTGTTCAATATGGCATGGAACTATGGTGGATTATTCTTCTGGGACGGGCGTGCCACTTCTTTGGAAAACCAGGCCCTCGCCCCTGTTGTGGATCCTATTGAAATGCACAATACATGGAGCAATGTGGCTCAAACATTACAGGTTGATGGTGAGTACCCGGGAATGTTCGAAGACGCCTTCGGAACTCAAACCATCGACTCCGTTCTGGTGACCAAAGCCATTGCCCAGTTCCTCCGAACGCTTATTTCGGGGAATTCGAAATTCGACCGCTACCTTGCAGGTACGGAAAACCTTACCCCATCCGAACTCAACGGCCTGAACGTCTTCCTGGATGAAAACAGGGGAGATTGTTTCCACTGCCACGGAAACCCAAACAATCCGCTGTGGACAGATAATATCTTTCACAACAATGGCCTGGATGAGACCTTTACGGACAGAGGTCGTGGCGAAGTGACTGGAGATCCCAGGGAATTTGGCCTGTTCAAAACTCCAAGTTTGAGAAACCTGGCTTTTTCCGCGCCTTATATGCACGATGGAAGGTTTGAAACCCTGGATGAAGTGATCGACCACTACAGTGAAGGACTGGTTTATTCTGAAACCATAGACCCCCTGATGAAAAAAGTAAGTGAAGGCGGAGTACATCTGACCCCCGAGGATAAGGCGGACCTCAAGGCTTTTCTCCTTTCGCTGAGCGATGAGAGTTTCATCAATAATCCCGATTTTCAGAATCCAAACTGATTCTGCCCTAAGACCACTGCTGGACGGCGTTTCGAGCCTCAGCTGTTAATTATTACTTAAAACTATACAGCCATAGGAGTAAATTGTTTGCCCCCTATGGAAAAGCGGGGCTTTTATGGTATATTTGCATCCTAATTTAGATTAAATCTACGTAGAGATGATCAAAGTGAGTGAGCAGGCGAAAACGAAAATTTCTCAACTAATGACTGAAGAAGGATTTGTTGTGGAACAGGACTTCGTTCGCGTGGGTGTGAAAAGTGGCGGATGCTCCGGCTTGTCGTACGAACTGACCTTCGACAAGGAATTGGGTGAACAGGATAAGATGTTCGAAGACAGCCCGGTGAAGATCGTCGTAGACAAGAAGAGTTTTCTCTACCTGGTTGGGACGACGCTGGAATACAGTGGAGGTCTGAACGGTAAAGGATTTGTGTTCAACAACCCGAACGCGAACCGCACCTGTGGTTGTGGGGAAAGTTTTTCACTATAAAATTGCTGAAAACGAAATGGGAAAATTTACAGAGGACGATCTTAAGAAAGAACTGGAAACCAAGGAATACGAGTATGGTTTCTATACCGATATCGATTCGGATACGTTCCCGGCTGGACTGAACGAAGATATCGTTCGGGCGATTTCAGTAAAGAAAGAAGAGCCCGAATGGATGACCGAATGGCGCCTTGAAGCCTTTCGCCACTGGCAGGAGATGGAAGAACCGGATTGGGCGAATGTGACCTACAAAAAACCAGATTTCCAGGCGATCTCCTACTACTCTGCCCCGGCAAAGAAACCCAAATACAACAGCCTTGATGAGGTGGATCCGGAGCTTTTGGACACCTTCAACAGACTGGGTATTTCACTGGAAGAGCAAAAGCGACTGGCGGGAGTTGCCGTGGATATTGTCATGGACTCGGTGTCTGTGGCTACCACTTTCAAAGAAACTCTTGCAGAAAAAGGCATTATTTTCTGTTCTATTTCTGAAGCAATTCGTGAACATCCTGAGCTCGTTAAGAAATACATTGGAACCGTGGTTCCTAAAAGGGATAATTTCTATGCTGCCCTGAACAGCGCGGTTTTCAGTGATGGCTCTTTTTGCTATATCCCGAAGGGAGTTCGCTGCCCAATGGAGTTGTCGACTTATTTCAGGATCAACCAGGCCGGTACGGGTCAGTTCGAGAGAACTCTCGTGATCGCCGATGAAGGCAGCTACGTTAGTTACCTCGAAGGGTGTACTGCTCCTTCGCGGGACGAAAACCAGTTGCACGCAGCCGTGGTTGAATTGATCGCATTGGACGATGCGGAGATCAAGTATTCGACAGTTCAGAACTGGTTCCCGGGCGATAAGGAAGGAAAAGGCGGGGTATTTAACTTCGTGACCAAGCGCGGACTGTGCGAAAAGAACGCTAAGATCTCCTGGACCCAGGTGGAGACAGGAAGTGCGGTTACCTGGAAATATCCAAGTTGTGTGCTGAAAGGAGACAATTCCATAGGTGAATTCTACTCCATCGCAGTAACCAATAATTTCCAGCAGGCAGATACCGGAACGAAAATGATCCATCTCGGAAAGAACACCAGGAGCACTATCATCTCAAAAGGAATTTCGGCGGGAAGGTCGCAAAATAGTTATCGCGGACTTGTAAAGGTGAGTCCCAGAGCGAAGAATGCCCGTAACTTCTCACAATGTGATTCCCTGTTGATGGGTAATAAATGCGGAGCACATACCTTCCCTTACATCGAGGCACATAATAAAACCGCCCAGATAGAACACGAGGCTACAACCAGCAAGATCGGGGAAGACCAGATTTTCTATTGTAACCAAAGGGGCATTGACACCGAAAAGGCCATTGCCTTGATCGTCAATGGATTCAGCAAAGAAGTATTGAACAAGCTTCCCATGGAGTTTGCCGTGGAAGCACAAAAACTATTGGAAATCAGCCTTGAAGGCTCAGTTGGATAATCAATGAATACTATGAATAAGCTATTTTACCTATTTCTGATGTCCCTGATTGTTGTGGCTTGCAACAATTCAGAAGAAAAGAAAACTGAAGACGGTTCTACGGAAGATCAAACTGAGATCGTGGTGTCGGATGGCAGAGAAACTGTTGTCGATGTGCGTATGCCGGTTTATCGTGGTGAGGTGATCTTCACTGAAGAAGGTGCCGTGATGAACGGTCGTGATTTCACCTACGGAATCGTAATGGATACCATCGCACGTCAATTACAGGCAAGGGTGGAACCTATCAAAACAGACCCTTACGATATGGTGAACGTAGTGGTTTCAGGAGTAGTATCCGATAATCCCGCTCTTGCCGAAGGTGAAGAAGGCTGGGATGAGGTGATTGCGATCAAGAAGATCCTGAGTGTTAGCGCAGAACCTTCTAAACCAGATGTTAAAATAGAATCCAAGAACTAGAAGATGTTACAGATAAAAAATTTACATGCCGGAGTTGAGGAAAAAGATATCCTGAAAGGGATCGATCTCGATGTGAAACCTGGAGAAGTGCATGCCATCATGGGACCGAATGGTTCAGGTAAGAGTACCCTCGCCTCGGTTGTTGCCGGTAAGGAAGAATTCGAGATCTACGAAGGAGATATCCTTCTCAATGGAGAAGATATCACAGAGCTGGACCCAGAGGAAAGAGCACACAAAGGGGTGTTCATGTCTTTTCAATACCCGGTGGAAATTCCCGGTGTGACGGTTACCAATTTCATCAAAACCGCGATCAACGAATCCCGAAAAGCGCAAGGCCTTGAAGATATGCCTGCTTCAGAAATGCTGAAGAAGATCAAGGAAAAGGCAGACCTTCTGGAGATCGATCGGAAGTTTCTTTCCCGCTCACTGAATGAAGGATTCTCCGGGGGAGAGAAAAAGCGAAACGAGATCTTCCAGATGGCTATGATGGAACCTAAACTGGCTATCCTGGACGAGACGGATTCCGGACTTGATATCGATGCACTGAAGATCGTAGCGAATGGTGTCAATAAATTGAAGAGCGATGATAACGCTGTGATCGTGATTACTCACTACCAGCGATTGCTCGATTATATAATTCCCGATTTTGTACATGTTTTGATGGATGGGAAGATCGTGAAATCAGGCAGCAAAGAGCTGGCCTATGAATTAGAGAAAAAAGGATACGACTGGATCAAGGAAGAAGTGAAAGCCTAATTCCTGAATTGTAGACGAGCTATGAATTTGAAGAACAAATTACTTTCCTCCTACCTCGCGTTCGAAGACCACCTCGAGGAAGATTCACCTATTCACGATCTGAAGAGTAAGGCGATCAAGATATTCGAGACGGAAGGATTTCCTACCAGGAAACAGGAAGAATGGAAATACACCTCCCTCAATTCACTTCTGAAGGCCGATTACAGCCTGGCCCCAAGACAGGAAAACTCTCTGGAGGTCAAAGATGTGAGGAAGTTTTTTCTGCACGATATCGATACATACAAGATCGTCTTTGTGGACGGTGTGTACAGCTCATTCCTTTCTGAAACGACACACGATAAAATAGACGTCTGTCTGCTTTCAGCTGCATTGAGCAAGCCGAAGTACAGGCCGGTGATCGAAACGTATTTCAATAAAGTTGCAAAGGAAGACAGCCTGACATCCCTCAATACCGCTTTTGCAAGAGAAGGAGCCTATATCTATATCCCCAAGCACAGGGAAGTTGAAAAGCCCATTGAGGTGATCAATTTTTCCACTGGGAATGAAGCGGCGCTCATGCTACAACCCAGAAATCTAATCATAGTGGGTGAAAATGCTCATGTACAGATCATAGAGCGTCATCAGAGTCTTTCCAAGAATGCGGTACTTACTAATTCCGTAACGGAGATCTTTGCTGAAAAACGAGCGTTCGTCGATTATTACAAGATCCAGAATGATGAGGTGACCGCATCGTTGATCGACAATACCTATATTGCCCAGGAAGATCAGAGCAATTGTAGGGTACATACCTTCTCATTTGGCGGGAATATGACGAGGAACAACCTCAACTTCTACCAGAACGGAGAACGCTGCGACTCTACTCTTAAAGGCATCACCATCCTGGAAGGCAAGCAGCATGTGGATCACAACACCCTGGTGCATCACATCGAACCCAACTGTGAAAGTCACCAGGATTATAAAGGTATATTCGGGGATGCGTCGACCGGCGTTTTCAACGGAAAGGTTATCGTTGAAAAAGAAGCTCAGAAGACAGACGCATTTCAGCAGAATAACAATATCCTGATCGACGATAAAGCGACGATCAACGCTAAGCCGCAACTCGAGATCTTTGCCGATGACGTAAAATGTTCCCATGGTTGTACTATCGGGCAGCTGAACGAAGAAGCAATGTTCTATTTACGTACCAGGGGAATTCCGGAGAAAGAAGCACAGGCATTGCTGATGTATGCTTTTGCCAATAATGTATTGGAAAGCGTCAAGATCCCGGAACTCAAGAAGCGAATCAACAAACTGATCGCCACGAAGATCGGGGTGAGTATGGGATTCGACCTGTAGTCTTAACCGTATAATTTTTGAAATGGCATTGGATGTAGCTCAAATACGAGATGATTTCCCTATTCTGAAACGCACAGTGAACGGAAAGCCGTTGGTATATCTCGATAACGCCGCCACATCCCAGAAACCGCAACAGGTGATCGATTGTATCGTGGATTACTATTCCCGATACAATGCGAACATTCATCGCGGGGTTCACACCTTATCGCAAGAAGCTACAGAGGCTTACGAAAGCGCCCGCAAAAAGGTCCAGGCTCATTTTAATATTGGGCATTCCCACGAAGTGATACTTACTTCCGGAACGACCCACGGAATAAACCTGGTGGCAAGTGGTTTTACTTCCATCATGAAACAGGGAGATGAAATTCTGGTTTCGGCTATGGAACACCATTCCAATATTGTTCCCTGGCAAATGCTTTGTGAGCGTACTGGAGCTCAAATGAAAGTCATTCCAATGCTCGAGGACGGAACCCTGGATATGGAAGCATACCAGGCACTGCTGTCTCAAAGCACCAAACTGGTTTTTGTAAATCATATCTCAAACGCACTGGGAACGATCAACCCAATTGCCCAAATGATAGATAGGGCTCACGAATACGGCGCTGCGGTGTTAGTTGACGGGGCTCAGGCCTGCTCACACATTAAACCCGATCTGCGTGAACTGGACGTGGATTTTTATGTGACCAGCGCTCACAAACTTTGTGGTCCTACCGGGATCGGGATGTTATACGGAAAAGAAGAATGGTTGAAACGACTACCTCCATACCAGGGCGGAGGCGAAATGATAGCGGAAGTGACCTTCGAGAAAACCACTTATGCCGACCTGCCACATAAATTCGAGGCAGGAACCCCTAATATCGCCGGGGGAATCGCCTTCGGAGCGGCCTTGGACTATCTCAATGGGATCGGTTTCGAGGCTATTGCCGAATACGAAGCAGGCTTACTTGAATATGCAACTGAGGAGCTATTGAAAATACCGGGTTTAAGGATCTATGGCTCTTCGAGCGAGAGGACTTCCGTGATCTCTTTTAACCTGGAAGATATTCATCCGTATGATGTGGGCACAATACTTGACAAACTGGGTATCGCGGTACGTACGGGACATCATTGTGCTCAGCCGGTGATGGATTTTTACCGTATTCCGGGAACTGTGAGGGCGTCCTTCGCATTTTACAATACCCGTGAAGAGGTAGACAAACTAGTGGAAGGTGTGAAAAAGGCACAAATGATGCTTAGTTAACACGGTAAATACCGAAGGTATGATAATTGTATTATCTTCGAATAAAACAATATAACTACATTATGAAAGTACTTATTGGAATCTTATTGAGCACAATTTTACTCACGAGTTGTGACGAGACAAAAAAAGTGATTGATGTTGCCGGGAATGTTCAGTTGGCCGGGAACTATGCCATAACTGATATCGGTGAAGAAGCAGTAACACAAAATGCGCCTACTATCTCCTTCATTGCGTACGATAAGTCCATCAAAGGGAACACCGGTTGTAATTCATTCTTCGGAAGTTATAACCGCGAAGTCAATGTTTTGACCTTTTCCGAAATAGGTTCTACGGAAATGGCCTGTGACGAACCGATCATGGTTGTAGAGAACAAATTCCTGATGGCCTTGCGGAATACGGGTTCGTATTCAATTCAGAACGATATATTGACGCTTTATTCCAAGGACGATCAGTCGGAATTACTGAAAGCGAAGAAAGAGACCAACGAATAGAAAATGTCCATAGCCGAACTTCAGGAAGAACTGATAGATGAATTCGCACTTTTCGACGATTGGATGGAAAAGTACGAACACCTTATCGAATTGGGAAAATCACTTCCCCTGATAGATCCTGCGTTCAAAACTGAGGAACATATCATAAAGGGTTGCCAAAGCCGGGTATGGCTGCACGCAACTCTTGACAAGGAAAAGGTGATCTTTACAGCCGATAGTGACGCGATCATAACCAAAGGGATCATCGCCGTGCTGATCCGGGTGTTTTCAGGGCATAGCCCCGAAGAGATAGCGGAAGCCGATACCGATTTCATTGACACGATCGGGCTGAAGGAACATCTTTCACCCACACGTGCAAATGGACTGGTCTCCATGATCAAACAAATGAAACTGTACGCCCTGGCATTTCAGGCTCAGCAAAAGAATTAAGTAATGAGCACAACAATCGATACAACAGAACTGGGAGAAAAGATCGTAAAGGTACTCAAGACCATATACGATCCTGAAATTCCCGTTGATATATATGAACTCGGACTCATCTACGATGTGTTCGTCAATGAAGACCTGGAAGTAAAGGTCTTAATGACGCTTACCACGCCTAACTGCCCGGTTGCCGAATCCCTGCCACTGGAGGTGGAGGATAAAGTAAAGTCGATCAAAATGATCAAAGACGCTGAAGTTGAGATCACTTTCGACCCCCCCTGGAGCCAGGACCTCATGAGTGAAGAAGCCAAACTCGAACTGGGTATGCTATAAAATTGAACACTATGCCAGAAGTTGGAATCGACGCCATATCGTTTTACGTTCCCTCGCTCTATGTACACCTGCAAGACCTTGCGGAGCATCGCGACATCCCATTTGAAAAACTCAGTCGTGGACTCGGCCTGGAGAAAATGGCGATCCCCGATGTGAACGAGGACGCTGCAAGCTTTGCGGCAAACGCATTGTTCAGTCTCATAGAAGACAACAACATCGACCCAAACCAAATTGGGAGGGTTTATATGGGCACCGAAAGCGCAGTGGACGGTTCAAAACCTACCGCTACCTATGCAGTTCAGGCCGTGGAAACAAAACTGGCCGGGAAGTGGGGTGAGCGCTCGTTCAAGAATTGCGACATTGTGGATCTCACATTTGCCTGCGTGGGAGCAGTCGATGCGATGCAGAATTGTATTGACTGGGTCAAGGCGGGAACGAAACGTAAAGCGGTAGTAATTGCTTCCGACCTTTCCAAATACGATCTTAATTCGACAGGGGAATACACCCAGGGTGCAGGAGCCGTGGCTGTGTTGATCAGTGAAAGCCCCTCCATAATTTCCATAGGAGACACCTGGGGGATCGGGTCAAATAGTGTTGGAGACTTCTTCAAACCTCGTAGGTTCTACAATAAACGAGAACTGGCGTTAGCACTGCTGAAACAGTCGAACGCAGATTATTCCGAAGGAAAGATTGACAGTTTGATCGAAGAGGCCGACTCCGAATTCTGGCAGGACGGTGGCGAAATTATTGAAGTTTTCAGGGAGGAGCCAGTGTTCGATGGACAGTACTCTAACCAGTGCTACAGCGACCGTATCACCGAAGCCCTCGAGCACTTCAACGAACAAATATCCGGTAGTTTCCTCACCGAATCGGATTACCTTGTATTTCATCTTCCATATGCTTACCACGGCCGAAGGATCATATTCAGAAACTGGCTGGATTGGATTACTTCGAATGGGCAAATTGATAATTTGATCTCAGAAATCGGACCCGAAACCGAGGATCGTAAATCATGGGAAAGAGCTGCGATCAAATCGGAGATGTACCGTCAATTCGTAAACAAAAAGATCGAAATGGGCGAACGCGCCTCATCGCGGATCGGGAATATGTATACTGCATCGATCTTCATGTCTTTTCTGAGTTTGGTCCGGTCTTGCATGGAAAACGATATTGATCTCGATGGCAAGAACATAGGATTTATTTCCTACGGAAGCGGTTCGAAATCAAAGGTATTCGAAGGTAAAATGGTATCGGGTTGGGAGCGGAAACTTGCTTCTGCCGATATCTTCGACAACCTGCATCGTCGAATCGCTATTGATGTAAACCTCTATGAAAAACTACATCGCGGGGTTCAGGAAGCTCCAACACACAGTAATTCAAGCATAGTATTACAAGGAATAGAAACCGAGAACAAGAATTCAAAAGGACTCCGAAGATATTCGTGAACAGATCATGGCAGATGAGATTGTAAATAGAGTTGCGAATAGTAAACTGGTCACCTTCGACCTTGAAGACTTATACCCGGAAGGCAGGAGATATCAGCTCGACATTGCACCATGGTTGTATGAGGGAATCGTACTCAGGGAAAAAGACTTCAGGAAATTTGTGAAGGAGCACGACTGGAACTCATACCTGGACGGTTTTCTGGCTGTATATTGTTCAACCGACGCAATCATACCTGCCTGGGCCTATATGCTGATAACGGTTGAAGCTTCAAAACACGCCCGCAAGGTGGTTCGAGGAACCCTGGAAGAATTGGAAACCGTGCTGCTGGCTGAGATCATCAATACGATCCCTCTGGAGGAATTCCGTGATAAATCCGTGATCGTCAAAGGATGCGCACATAAGCCCATCCCTACGAATGCCTACTTGCTCATCACACAAAAACTGCAGACCGTGGCTTCCAGCATTATGTACGGTGAAGCCTGCTCTTCCGTGCCATTATTCAAGCGAAAATAGCTCTCTTTGGCGATTTGAGATATCATTTTATCGAAAACGAACCTAATTTAAGACTGGATTGTTCCCTTCAGAATAAGAAATCTTAATTTTGCACCAACAAATAACTCTATTATGAAAAAGTTAACCTTATTTGCGTTACTGATGCTTACACCTCTTGTTCTAACCTACGCACAGGAGGAAACAAAAGAAGAACCCAAGGACGGATGGTCCAAATCGGGAAATATTTCAATGTTGTTCAGCCAGGCTGCCTTCAATGATGAATGGACCGGCGGAGGTACTTCAAACTACGCCGCCAACCTGGCGCTCACCTATGATGCGAACTACCGTAAAGGGAAAGTGACCTGGGACAACAGGTTGATGGCCGACTATGGTATCACCAAGACACGCGACCAGGAATTTACCCGGAAGACCAATGACCGTTTGGAGCTCAACTCCATTCTCGGTCGGCAGATCAAGGAAAGTAATTGGTTCTATTCGTTCTTTACGAATTTCAGGACACAGTTCACTTCCGGTTATGAATATGCCGATGACGCCAATGGCATGGAGATCCGAACAGAGACCACCAAATTCATGTCTCCCGGTTACCTGCAGGCAGGTCCCGGTTTCCTATGGAAGAAAAGCGACAACCTGAAGGTAAACATTGCTCCCGCAACGGCGCGATTCATCTTCGTGAGCAGTGAATTCACTGATGTAGGGAATGATCCGATGCTTATTATGGCATTCAACGATGCCGGTGGATATTTTGGTGTTGAAGCCAATGAGACCACCAGGTTTGAATTTGGTGCTGCTCTTGGAGCATACGGAAAGTTTGAAGTTATGCCGAATGTTACTCTCGAGAATACACTGAACCTGTACAGCAACTACCTAGAAGACCCACAAAACGTCGATATCGACTATACACTGAATGTTGTGATGGCCGTGAATAAATGGATCACAGCGAATGCGACCTTCCAGGCGATCTACGATGACAACGCCGTGCAAGGATTCCAGATCCGTGAAACATTGGGGATAGGGATCACTTACGGATTGTAAGATACGATCGATTAATCGATAAAAAAGCCGGCTTTGTGCCGGTTTTTTTATTCGAGGTTCTCGGGATATAAGAAATTGTTATACGGAAAGCGTGTTACATGGATGTCCCGAACCTTCTGGTAGACCACCTTCCTGAATTCCTCGAGGTTCTCTTTGTTCAATGCTGAAACAAAAATAGCATCCCCACTGGTCTTAGCCATCCAGGTCTTTCTCCACTCTTCCAGTGAGTAATGCGCCGTTGTCCTTTCGGTAACCAGGTCGTCGTGGTCGATCTCTTCAGGCTGGTAGGCATCGATCTTATTAAAAACCATCAATGTAGGTTTGTTCACACTGTCGATCTCATCCAGTATCTGGTTTACCGAGTCGATATGATCTTCGAAGGACGGATGTGAAATATCCACTACGTGCAACAACAGATCTGCCTCACGCACCTCATCCAGGGTACTTTTAAACGACTCGACCAATTGTGTGGGTAGCTTTCGGATAAACCCTACCGTATCACTCAGAAGGAACGGTAAATTCCCGATCACAACCTTTCGGACTGTGGTATCCAGGGTTGCAAAAAGCTTATTTTCAGCAAAAACATCACTCTTACTGATCACGTTCATCAGGGTGGATTTCCCAACATTGGTATATCCAACCAGGGCAACCCGTACCAGGGAACCCCTGTTACCACGCTGCACTTCCATCTGCCTGTCGATCTTTTCCAGTTTCTTCTTCAGCAAGGAAATCCTGTCGCGCACGATCCGACGGTCCGTCTCTATCTCCGTTTCCCCGGGTCCTCTCATCCCGATACCACCACGTTGTCGTTCAAGGTGTGTCCACATCCCGGCCAGGCGAGGTAAGAGGTATTCATACTGCGCCAATTCCACCTGGGTTCGGGCATAACTTGTCTTGGCCCTTTGAGCAAAAATGTCCAGGATGAGGTTGGTTCGGTCAATAATCTTGCATTTCAGGATACGTTCGATATTCTTCTGCTGGGCAGGTGAAAGCTCGTCATCGAATATTGCTGTTCCTACGTCATGCTCTTTCACATAAGCCTGAACTTCTTCCATTTTACCGCTTCCGATAAAGGTCTTGGGATTAGGCATATCCATCTTCTGGACAAAGCGCTTCAGCACCTCTCCACCCGCTGTATAGGCCAAAAATTCCAGCTCATCGAGGTATTCATTGGACTTTTCTTCATCCTGTTGTCGTGTAATCAGCCCAATGAGTATGGTTTTCTCGTATGCTATGTCCTCTTTCTCTAACATATGGTCTTTAAGGAGGGCAAAGATACAAAAGCTTTGCATGGGAATTTTGTATTTTGGTTCTCTTATACTTCAGCATTCATGTTAAAGAAGGAAGATCACGCTTATTATACCTTTGCGTTCTACAACCTAGAAAATTTATTCGACACCGTAGACGACCCCAATACCATTGATGATGATTTCACGAGGGATTCCAAACTCAATTGGAACAAAAGCAGATTCAGAAAGAAAGTCAGGAAAATGGGAAAGGTGATCTCGAAGATAGGTGTTGAAGATATTGGGTATCCCCCGGCCATCGTTGGACTGGCGGAAGTTGAGAATCGCTATGTCCTCGAGCAACTTGTGAGTTCGAATTTCCTTCGGAATCTTAACTATGGGATCGCACATATCGATTCCCCCGATGAACGGGGAATAGATACCGCATTGATCTACAGAAAGGACCATGTGGAAATCTTGAATATCACAGCGCATATGGTCCATGTGGTGAATGAAGAAGGTGTTCGCGATTACACCAGGGACATACTCGAAGTCCGGGCCCGGATCGCCGGACAAGAGGTCTATGTGCTTGTGAATCACTGGCCATCGCGGAGGAAAGGTGTTGAAGAAACGGCATTCAGGCGCATGGCCGCTGCAAAAAGAGCGGCTGAGATCGCAAATCAGATCCGTGCTGTGGATCCCACAGCGCGAATCGTAGTTATGGGCGATTTTAACGACGACCCGAAAAGCAGCAGTATCAGGACATTGATTGCTTCGGAATTCTACAACCCTATGGAACTGCTTCTAACCCGCTACGAAGGAAGTGTTAACTACCGTGGAGACTGGTATTTGTTCGACCAGGTGATCGTTTCCCACAATTTTATGCAGCAGCACGGTAATGACTTCAGGTTTGAAAAAGCCGATATCTTCAACCCGGGTTTCCTCAAGGACAGAAATCAAAAGAGAAAAGGAACCCCTTTTCGAACTTTTTTAGGCAAATGGTATGGAGGCGGATATAGCGATCACTTCCCCGTCTTTGCTATCTTCTCTATTAAACGGCCCTGATTTTTCTTTAACATGTTTTTGGTCGGTATTTTCTCACATTTTGTCTAAAAAAACGGGCAGGATAATGTACCTTTATATTTTTAGTTAATTTAGTTAGAAATAACCACCAACCATAAGATCATGTGCTCGAGAAATTTCCTACGATCGTCTGTTTTATTCATTTTTTTCATAGCATTTCAACTCGATAGTTTTGCGCAATTAGGGTGTTCTAATGTCGATGCCGGTAGCGATGTCACCGTAGAATGCGATGATACGTGTACCACATTAGAAGCATCTATTATTGCAGTGCCACTGGTAACCACCTCATCATATGTAATTGAAACTCCTGCTTGTCCTCTGCCTCCAATTACGGGCGGAACACCTACAAGCCTTACTATTGATGATCGCTGGAGCCCGGTTATTGACATCCCATTTGATTTCAGTTTTTACCAAAACGATTATAACCAGCTTGTAGTTGGGGCCAACGGGCAGATCTCTTTCGATATATCCCTGGCCGATACCTTCAACGGCTGGAGCATAGACCCGGGAGACCAGATCCCTCTGATCGACACAAATTTCCCTTTCAATACTATCTATGGGGCGTATCATGACCTCGACCCTTCGGTTGATCCCAATCCCAATTATCTCAACTATTTTGTGACCGGGGATGCGCCATACAGGGTGTTTGTGATGAACTTTGATATGGTACCGCATTTCAGTTGTAACGAGCTTAAGACCAGTCAGCAGATGGTACTTTATGAAACGCTGAACGTGATCGAAGTAAATATTATCGACAAGCCTGTTTGTGCTACCTGGAATGACGGTTTGGCCGTAATTGGCTTGATGGGTAATGACCTGACCGAATTTGCTGTTCCTCCGGGACGCAATACCGGCCAGTGGACTGCATCCAATGAAACATGGAGATTCATACCAGACGGAACACCAACCGTAAATGCGAGCTTTGAATGGAGAGACTCCACGGGTACAGTAATAAGTACTGATGTTATGGTTGAAGTATGCCCACAGACAACTAGCACCTATACGGCAGCACTCGTATACCAGGATATGTCCGGATCAACTATCGAAGTAACCGACGATGTAGTTGTGAACGTGGATAACGCCCTGGATGTAAATGTAGGACCGGACCAGGAATTCTGTATAGGAGAATCTTATGTAATTACTGCGGAAGTGGGCATCGACCCGTCCCTTGTAACCTTCCTATGGAACACAGGAGCCACCACACAATCCATAACCGTTACCGAGACCGGCACTTACTCGGTGGAAGTGACTTATTTTGATTGTACCGGATCAGATTCAACCGAAGTTACCTTCAATGAAGACCCGATAATCGAGCTGGGTGATGATATTGAAACCTGTTTCGAAAATCCTGTGATCCTGGACGCAACTCCATCAAACTACCCGGCTAACCTGGCTACCTATGTATGGAGCCTGGATGGTGTGGTTATTCAAGGAGCCACCGAACCCACCTTGACGGTAACTGTTGGCGGAACTTACAGCGTTGAGGTAACAGTGGGGATTTGTTCGAGTATCGACTCGATCAATATCTCTCCTCGTACAGATCTTGAGGTTTCTTTAGGTGATGACTTCAGGTCTTGTCCGAACGAACCACAAACCCTGCAGGCCGTGACTTCCGAGAACGGGATCACCTATGAATGGCAACTGAACGGTGAGACCATTGAAGGTGCAACCGGCAATACCCTCGATGTCATGCTAGATGAAAACGCCATGGGAACCCAGGTGTATACAGTGATCATTACCAAAGGTGAATGTACGGGTTCAGATGACATCAATATCGAACTTTACGAGGTTGCGAACTGTGTGATCTCCCAGGGGATCTCGCCAAATGGCTCTCCTGGATTCAACGACCAGCTTGACCTGGAATTCTTATCGGATCGCGCAGGCGGAATCCGTCAACTTCAAATCTTTAACCGACTGGGAAGTTTGGTTTATCAGAAGAACAACTATGTAAACGAATGGTTTGGACAGTCTGATGACGGTAATGAACTCCCTTCAGGAACCTACTTCTATGTGATCGACCTCGCTTCGGAAGATCCGGTTTACGGTGCTCAGGCGACCGGATGGATCTACCTGAACCGCGACGCAAACTAATTGATTAACAGAAGTTAAATTCGTTTATGAAACGACTAATTACTTTGGTGTTCTTTTTGGGAAGTGCCCTGGCATGGGCACAATCCATTTCGGTAAATGACCCTGCCGATCCTCAGTCAGCTTTTTCTGCAGAAGAATTGGTACAGGAGGTATTGGTTAGTGGATCTTCCTGTGTGGAGATCGAACTGACAGGGCTGGCCGAAAATCCCACAGGGGTAGGAAATCCTGCCGAAAGAAGCTGGGGGTACTTCCAGAATAATGGTGGTACTTTCCCACTTGATGAAGGAATTATTCTCTCTTCCGGTTTCGCCATTAGTGCTGAAGGTCCTAACAACGACACCGGAACTTCTGATGGGGATTTCACCTGGCCGGGAGATCCCGACCTGAAAGCTATACTCGACAACCAGTACGGTACTTTTGAGGACACGAACAATGCAACTGTTTTTGAATTTACCTTCGTTTCCAGCCTTGATGCGGCAACCTTCGAATTTATCTTTGCTTCGGAAGAATACGAAGATCAATGGGAGTGTACCGACGATTTCAGAGATGGTTTTGCCTTCCTGATAAAAGGCCCGGGCATTCCGAATGATAGCGGTGCGCCCTTCGGCGGAACAAATGTAGCTGCTGTACCCGGATCGAACAATGTTCCGGTAAGTACGGCCACGATCCACAGGGATACATTTCTCTGTGGGTTCGAAATTCAGGGTGTAAACTACTTCCCCGACCTTTATGTGACAAATTCCAACCCTGCAACAAACGAGATCGAATTCGACGGGCTTACTCTTGTACTTTCCACCGCTACCGTGGCAATTCAACCAAATGAGGAATACACCGTGAAAATGGTGATCGGTGATCGCGGAGATACATCATTCGATTCGGCTGTTTTCCTGAAAGCCGGAAGTTTTAATATTGGAAGTGTCGATCTTGGAAATGATATCCTTTTGGGTGATCCCGACGCACAGTGTACGGGTGAGATCATCACCCTGGATGCGGGGCCGAATCCGGATGCCGATTTCCAGTGGTTCAAGGATGGTGTGGCCATTCCCGGAGCCACCGGGCAAACACTTGATATTTCTGAAACTGGTTTATACCGGGTAGAACTTACCTTCGCTTCCACGCCGGATTGTGTCGTTAGCGACGAGATCCTGGTGGAGTTCTTCCCTGTTCCCGATTTTGACCTGGGAGAAGACCAGTTGATCTGCGACAAGGAAATGATCATCCTCGATGCTACCCCGGTTAACACTAATGATCTGACCGATATAACTTATAAGTGGTTTAAAGACGGTACGGAGATCCCCGGAGAGACCAGCGCGACCCTTGAAGTCTCTGATACAGGACTCTATGCTGCAGAAGTAACCGGCAACAATTGCCCGATCACCGACGAGATCTTTGTAGAATTGGTTTCATTTACTGTAGAACTAGGTGATATTATCGAACCATGTGGTGAAAGTTCCTACGAGATCGTTCCCGTTATCAATGGGGCCGATCCTACGGGAGCAACCTACCTGTGGAATACGGGTGAGACCACCCCAACCATCACGGTCACCGAAGATGGTGTATACAGCGTGGAAGTAACTATAATGGGTTGTACCGAATCCGATGATGTGATCATCAATTTCAGGACTCTTCCTGAAGTTGAACTAGGTGACGATTTCTCAAAATGCGCACAGGATATTGTGGTGCTTACGGCTACCCCGGTCAACGCCGGTGGCGGTAGTTTTACATACACATGGTACGTCGATGGTGGGGAAATTGAAGGAGAGAACTCCGAAACACTCGAAATTACCGAAGCTGGGATTTATTCCGTAGAAGTAAATGACGACGGTTGTATTGGGACGGATTCCATCGCGGTTGATTTTTACGATAATGAAAATTGTGTGATTACCCAGGGTATCTCCCCCAATGGTGATGATATGAACGAAGCCCTGGATTTGGAATTCCTGAACGACCAGAAAGGGATCGTCCGTATCTCTATTTTCAACAGGCTGGGAGCATTGGTATATGAAAAAGAACGCTATGTGAATGAATGGATGGGACAGACCGACGACGGCTCCGAATTGCCCGTAGGCACCTATTTTTATGTAATTGAGCTAGAAACAGACGAACCGCTGAGCGGTTGGATATATTTAAACAGATAACACAACCAATAATAACTAACGATAATGAAAAAACTGTCGCTATTAGTACTCTTGATCGCTATACTGAGCACCGAATTTGCTTCGGCGCAGCAGGACCCGCAGTATACGCAATACATGTACAATATGAACGTAGTCAACCCCGCCTACGCCGG
>JAUIIU010000091.1 GCA_030431695.1 Bacteroidia bacterium
ACTGCCACATCCGAACCAAAAAGTAACCTACACCGGTTTGCCATGGCTTCAGCCACTTCAGCACTTACAACGGTGTGCTCCCTGATGATGGCTTCATCTACTCCAAGAATACTTACTTTTTGTTTGGTCTCATAAGGAACGATCCCACCTACGAAATATGCCGAAGAACCCGCAATAGACGTAATTTCCTTCGCAATCGCACCTCCGGTACAACTCTCAGCCAGGCTGAGGGTGTATCCTTTCCGTTTCAGAATGGCTGCAATGCGCTCCTGTATGGTCGTCTCCTCTTCATAGCCAATAGCGATATCACTGAGCATCCTGCTTAAAACCGACATGCGCTCGTCTACCCTTTCCTGCAATACCTGCTCATCCAGACCCTTGGACGACAATCGCAGCCGAACCCGCCCTAAAGACGGTAAATAGGCAAGCTTTATATCGTTGGGAAGTTGATTCTCGAAATGTTCGATACGTTTTGCGATGGCACTTTCGCCCATTCCATATGTTAGCAGTGTCTTATGGTAGATATGTGGCCGGTTGAACTCGCGGATCACTTTAGGCAGTACCTGCTCCGTGAGCAGGTGTTTCATTTCGTATGGCACTCCCGGCATGGACACGAATACTGTTTCGCCTTTTCTCATCCACATCCCCGGAGCGGTTCCGTGTTCGTTCCTCAGGATCTCGGCAGTAGAGGGAACCCTGGCCTGTTCCAGGTTGGCAGGGAGCGGATCGCGCTGAAGGTATTTGCTGAAAATCTCCCTGATATTTTCCAGGGTTTCAGCATGTTCGACCAGCGAATCCCCTAAGAATTCACAGAAGGTATGCTTGGTAATATCGTCTTTGGTAGGTCCCAGGCCTCCGGTCACCAGGACCAGGTCTGCATGCTTCTGTGCTGCAGATAAGGCTTCCAGAATGTGATCATGATCGTCCTGGACAGAAGTGATCTGGTATACCTGCACACCAATCCTGTTCAATTCCTTGCTGATAAAGGCAGAATTGGTGTCTACTATCTGCCCGATAAGAATTTCGTCACCTATGGTGATTATCTCCGCCAGCATTTATTCCAGGTCAAAATCGGCTTTAAGTTCCGCAAAAACGGCTTTAAGTGTAGTTGTTACATTGTGAACATTCTCATTCACCGAAGCTTTGTTCTTCGATGTCTTTGTCCATGCTTCGATAGTAGTGATATCCTTCACCACATCGATCCCGAACATCTCGATATTCGGCTTCATCTTGTGAGCAAACTGATAGGCTAATTCTTTGTTGTCATTCTCGATCGCTTCCTCCATAGCCTGCAGATCCGGCGGTATTTCGTCCAGGAACGTCTGCGCAACTACCGCCATGAAATCCTCATCTCCACCCGCGATCTCCTTTAAACTATCTGCTGAATAATGTTTTGTCATTTACTTTACTTTAATTGAAAAAACTTCCGTTCCTTCTATAAAACCGGTTAGTTTGTCCTCGGGATGCACCTTTCCTACCCCCGATGGTGTGCCGGTAAAGATAATATCTCCGATCTTTAAAGTGAAATATTTGGAGATATATTCGATCAACTCATCAATTTTCCACAACATCAGGGCTGTACTGGCCTGTTGTACGATCTCGTCGTTCTTTTCCAGTCGGAATGAAATGTTGTTTACCGACTCAAAGTTTTTCTTCGGAATAAAATTCCCAATAACCGCTGCCCCGTCGAAAGCCTTGGCTTTTTCCCAAGGAAGTCCTTTTTTCTTCAGGTTCGCCTGCAAATCGCGTGCCGTGAAATCAATTCCCAACCCGATCTCGTCGTAGTATTTATGTGCGAACTTGCGGTTGATATGCTTTCCTATCTTCTTGATCTTCACCAATACCTCTACTTCGTAGTGGACATCGTCGGAGAACTCCGGAATAAAAAAAGGTTGCTTCTTTAGGAGTATGGCGGTGTCCGGTTTCAGGAAAAGAACCGGATCCTTCGGTCTTTCATTGTCCAGTTCCTCGATATGGGCAGCGTAATTCCTTCCTACACAGATGATCTTCATTAGAATTGAGTTTTCAATTATTTTAATGTCATTCAGAATAAGTAAAGCGACTGAAGAATCTTAAAAGACTCATCGCTTAGTTCTGAATGACAAGAAAACTGGTACTTTACAACTTATTATTGAGTTTACTGAGCTTGATTCTTGTCAATACTTTTTTGGTATATAGCGGGAAGTCTGCATTCAGCAACCACCCAAAATACCCAGGTTCCTGCTCCATCACATCTTCTACTCTCTTGCCGCGGTGTTTTCCGAACATAAACACCTCGTCTCCCTGTTTATCATAGCCTATGAACCCTGCAAAATCCGCAAAATTCTTATGCGCACTGTAATTGGACAGGAATGCAATACTGTTCTCCAGGTCCGAATATCGCTCCAGCTGTGCCTTGAGCACTTCGTAGGTAGCTATGGTATCCGCTTCGGCACTATGGGCGTTTTCCAGTGATTTATCGCAATAGAATTTATAGGCTGCCTCGAGGGTTCGCTTTTCTTTCTTGTGAAAAATGGTCTGTACATCCACTGCCGAGGCTTTCTTTAGGTCGAAATCAACATCCGCCCGAAGCAACTCCTCTGCAAGCAGCGGGATATCGAAGCGATTGGAATTGTACCCACCCAGATCGGCATCCTTCATCAGGGCCTGTACTTTCGGTGCCAGTTCTTTGAATGTCGGTTCATTCGCCACCATTTCATCTGTTATCCCGTGAATAGCGGCTGCTCCCGGAGGGATTGGCATTTCCGGGTTTACGCGCCAGGTATGACTTTCTTTATTGCCGTTCGGGAATACTTTCAGGATGGAAATCTCCACGATCCTGTCTGATGCAACATTGGTTCCGGTCGTCTCGAGATCAAAAAAACAGATAGGTTTGGCTAGATTGAGTTCCATAGGCATGATTTGTGCTACAAATGTACTAATTACTACTTTTGTGGAACTGATATGCGGTATAAAATACTACTTCTGATCACAGTGCTTTCGGCACATTCGGCACTTTCTCAAGGCCTTAAGGTGTTGATAAAAGAAAAGAAGCAGGGAAAACGCCTTGTTTTGATAGCAGAAAACAAGACGCAGGACACCCTGAATGTCTTCCTGATGGTAAATGCCGAGGGTTATCGCAGGAGTGCGTCGAAACCCGTGATCAAGAACGTTCCCCCTCTTTCCGAAGTACCCATGATCACACTAATTGAGCTCAATGGAGTGGAATCCAGGTATACTTTCGACCTGGTTGTGAACGACAAAGAGAGTCCTTTGAGCTTTTCACAGGACGAACCCGAAAGGGACATCGAGCGCGTCATGCATGGAAAGATCGTGATCTTTACCGCCGACGGATGTACAAAATGCACAGCTCTTTCAGAAAAACTCAACGAGAACAGGATACAGCACCGGGTTTTCGACATCCAGCAGGACGCAATGCTTTACGGACAATTCATGAGCTTCATCGAGCGAAAGCTCACTTCGCGAACAAAAATCAGGTTTCCCGTGATCTGGAACAGGGACGATGTGATTTTTGGATATGACAAAATTGAAGAAATTATCGGCTTAATCCAGAATTAGGTGAAGAAATAGTGGATTAATAGATTGTTGGATTGTTGGATTGTAAGATCGATGGATCGTTGGATCGTTGGATTAAATTACCAATGATCTAAACATCTAAAAATCTAAGAATCTGAATATCCTCAAATCTAGATCGCCCTGTTCACATCCCAGGCCTCGAGATAATCGGCAACTGCTTTTACGAATTGACCCCCTAGTGCACCATTCACCACACGGTGATCGTAACTATGTGAAAGGAACATTTTATAACGGATCCCAATAAAATCACCTTCTTCGGTTTCGATCACGGCCGGAACTTTCCTAATAGCACCTAGTGCCAGGATACCTACCTGCGGCTGATTGATAATTGGTGTCCCCATTATACTTCCGAAGGTACCAACGTTGGTTACCGTATAGGTACCTCCCTGGATCTCGTCCGGCTTGAGTTGCCCGGCACGAGCCCTGGTCGCGAGGTCGTTTACGGCTTTCGACATCCCGACAAGGTTTAGCTGGTCGGCATTTTTGATAACGGGAACGATCAGGTTACCGTCTGCAAGCGCAGCAGCCATGCCCAGGTTGATATTCTTTCGTTTGATGATCTTATCACCATCCACCGAAATGTTCATCATGGGGTAATCACGCAGTGCTTTCGCCACAGCTTCCATGAATATAGGGGTAAAGGTGAGCTTTTCACCTTCTCTCTGCTGAAATTCGTTCTTAACCTTGTTTCTCCAGTTCCAGATCCTGGTTACATCACATTCTACAAAACTCTGAACATGCGCAGAGGTCTGCGTACTTTCGATCATATGATGAGCGATCAATTTACCCATACGGGTCATTTCGATGATCTCATCCCCACCGTTCACCAATACAGGAGTTACCGGTTTTGAAACAGGCTTGGTCTTTTCTTCTTGTACGGGAGTGACCGCCGGAGATTCTGCAGTTTGGGTTTTACCTGCAGATCGGCTTTTCAGGTAGGCCAGGATATCATTCTTGGTTACGCGGCCATCTTTACCGCTACCGGGAACTGCGTCCAGTTCATTTTGCGAGATCCCTTCCTGAGTAGCAATATTTTTAACAAGGGGTGAGTAGAATCGATCTCCGCTACCAACAACCGCAACTTGCGTACTTTCACGGGCTTCCACTACCCTGCTTTCAACTTCTGCAACAACCTCAGGGGATGGTTCTTCTTTCACTACTTCGGAAGTAACTTCAGGCGCTTCCACCCCGTTGGAGCCAGCATCGCCTGCGATCTCGATAATAGCCAGCGTTTGTCCAACCTGAACCACATCATCGGCTTCGAAAAGCTTTTCCACCAGTACGCCATCCACTTCACTGGGCACTTCACTGTCGACTTTATCCGTTGCGATCTCCAGCACCGCCTCATCAGCTTCGATGGTATCCCCAACTTCTTTCAACCAGTTGGTCACCGTGGCTTCGGCAACACTTTCGCCCATTTTCGGAAGTTTCAACTCAAATTTTCCCATTGGAATCCTACGCATTTTAATTGCGCCACAAAATTAGGCAAATTTTGAATGAGTAGAAATCTTATTCTCAAAAAAGAAGGACAGTTCCCTTTTCGTCACTTTTATCACTACCCAGTATGAAAGCACATCCGCTGGGTCTGATACGAAATGAATTCCCCCTGTTCTTAAGGCGATCCATCACCATCAATATCTGACTGAAGGAGATATATTCTTCATCGAATATGAACATGGTGTTTTCGAATTCAGCGTCGTTGAGCACCGCTTTTGAAGATGATCTAAGGGGAATATCAACCTTCTCGGCCAATTTTCGGAGGAGGTCCAGTTTATCGGTTATGAGGACTGCCTCCGCGGCCTTCCTCACCGGTCTTCCGGTTCTCTTCAGGGACAGCTTCCTTGAAAATTTGCTCACCGAAAGACCCAAATGAACCATAGTGTTACGGAAGAAGTTCGAGTTGAAGTGCTTTCGGTAGAAAATATGCATGGCACCGTAAAACCGCTCGAGATATACTTTGTCGTTCTGCGGACTCTCACCTTTATAGTGCAGGATCACTTCAGAACCGAGAAAATGATTCGCATAGCCTGCCTTCCGGACCTTGTACGAAAAATCGATATCCTCCCCGTACATAAAGTAATCCTCATCAAAACCACCCACTTCGTTGTAGATCTCTCGCTTCAGCAACATAAAGGCACCCGGCAATACGGCAACCTCGCCATCGGCCCTGTCGTGAAGGTGATTTGCATAGTAACCGTTCTTGCCCTTGTTCATGCCCAGGAGCTTGGACAGGGATGATTTGGGGGTTGGAAGATTCCGTTTGCTCTCCCGGAGGAAATTTCCGGTTCCGTCCATCAACCTCACACCGAGTATCCCAACCCCGGGTTTGTCTTCCAAATACTGAAAAGCACTTATAAAGACCGAATGCGGAACGGCTGTATCCGGATTGAGAATACAGACATATTCCCCTTTGGCCACAGCCACCGCCTGGTTATTTGCCTTGCTGAAACCCACATTCTCGGTATTTCTGATCAATCTGATATTCGGAAAACGCGACTCCATCATCGCGCAGCTATCGTCCGACGAAGCATTGTCGATCACAATGATCTCGGCCTCGAGTGCGGTAATCGCACTTTTTACACTGCGTACGGCCTGTTCGAGGAAATATCGAACGTTGTAATTCAGGATAATGACCGAGAGTTTCAACTTTTCAGGGAGGTTTCAAATGGTATCCGGTTGAGTATGCTTCGACCCAGGGTGACCTCATCGGCGTATTCCAGCTCATCCCCCACCGATATTCCCCTGGCGATGGTCGTAGACAGAACCTTGTAAGGTTCGATCTGCTTGTAGATGTAGAAATTCGTGGTATCGCCTTCCATAGTGGAACTGAGGGCAAAGATCAATTCATCCACTTTCCCTAATCGCACTTTCTCCACAAGGGAAGGAATGTTAAGGTCGCCGGGGCCAACACCATCCATCGGGGATATCTTTCCCCCCAGAACATGGTAATGCCCTTTGTACTGACTCGTATTCTCTATTGCCATCACATCCCGGATGTCTTCCACAACACAGATCAGTCGTTCATCGCGGTTGGGATTGGCACAAATCTCGCATAGTTTGGTATCGGAAATATTATGGCAATTCTCGCAAAAATTGATCTCCGAACGCATTTTGTCCAGGGCCGCCGTAAGGCTTTCCGTTTGCTGCTCCGGTTGTTTCAGAAGATGTAAAACCAGCCTTAGGGCCGTCCGCTTACCAATACCCGGCAACTGCGACATTTCGTTCACAGCATTTTCAAGTAATTTCGAAGAATAATCCATAGTACGCGATTCCCCGGCAAGTTAAAAAAAATGCCTCAGAAAAGGTTAATTTCTGAAGCATTCATATTCTCTTCGGAAGTGATCATTCCTTGATAAATTTCCTGGTTGCCGAGCCAGCTTCAGTTTGAATTCGAACGAAATACACGCCAGGGTTCAATCCTGAAACATCGATCGCCTCCTTGCTTCCGACATCCTTTAGATTGTGTGTCAGTTTACCCATCAGGTCAAA
>JAUIIU010000020.1 GCA_030431695.1 Bacteroidia bacterium
TTCTCCTTGGCAGGATCCGCCTGTTCGTCTACTTCCTCACCTCCAAGTATATCCTCGATGGCCTCATTTTCGACATCGGTGCTATCGGTTACTTCCTCCTCCGCTTCGGGAGAAATCATACCTTTAAGTGTAGCATCAGCAGCGATCAGGAAAGGTTGAACCTGTTCCGCTTTGAACACATCCCAGAACTCAAGCTGGGCGGTTTGTGTGATCAGTGCCTTTGTTCTTTCTATATCCTTTGCTCCGGGTAATTCGACAAGGATCCTTCCGGAGTTACCCAAACGCTGAAGGTTTGGCTGGGTTACACCAAACTTATCAATACGCTTACGAAGTACTTCGAAGGCCGAAACCATGGCTTCGTCCACCTTACGGCGCAGTACCTGCTGTACATCTTCGTTTGTATCGTCACGATCTATATCGTCTTCCAGGTTCTTGTTGAAGAAAATGCTTGTAGAAGCTAATCTGTTATCGCCCGGGATAGCATCGAATGCGGTGAAGAAATCTTCCAGGTAAGGTTCCTGGCTGTTCTTCTGAAGCTCTTCGGCATTGTTCAGTGCCTGATTGAATGCAGGATCTTTAGAGTTGTTGGCAAGTCCTTCAAGGATATCGCGAACCGAAACCTGAAGGATCACATTGATACCTCCTTTTAGGTCAAGTCCTTTGTTCAGCTCCTTTTCTTTGGAATCGCTATAAGTAATGCCCGCGAAAACAGGATCGTTGGCGACAGAGTCCAGGTATCTCGTTTCGGCCTCTATTCGTTCGTCCGGCTGGGTCTCATCATAGAGTTCTTTTGCGTAGGCCTCGGCTTCACCTTCCACCTTATTTGCGACAAATGTGAAAGATAGCTGGTACAGACACACCAGCCCAAAGATGATCGCAAATACGGTTACTAGTCCTTTATTTTGCATTCTATCAGTATTTAGATGATTTTAAAAACGTGCAAATATAGGTTTTCAAAAAGGAAATGGCAATTATTTTATATCGAAAATGGACAATAAAAAAAGACCGTAGAAACGGTCTTTTACTATGAGTTATCGTTGAAATTACACATCCAGAAGGCCGTTTGTTTTTCGGACACCTTCGGCACTTTCGTTCATCTTTGCCTGTTCGGCATCGGTGAGCTCGATCTCTACAACTTCCTCGATACCATTCCTACCCAAAACAACGGGTACTCCGATACAGATATCATTCAATCCGTATTCCCCTTCCAGCAAAGTTGAACAAGGGAACATCTTTTTCAGATCCATGGCTATAGCCTGAACCAGTCCCGAAACCGCAGCACCAGGAGCATACCAGGCAGAAGTACCAAGCAGTTTGGTAAGGGTTGCTCCACCTACCTTAGTATCTTCGAGTACCTGCGCCAGTCGTTCTTCGGAAATGAATTTGGACACCGGCACACTGTTTCTCGTTGCAAGACGCGTAAGCGGCAGCATTCCCTTGTCGCTATGTCCGCCTATCACCATTCCGTCTACGTCGCTGATAGGTGCCCCGAGGGCCTCTGCAAGGCGATACTTGAAGCGAGCACTGTCTAGCGCTCCTCCCATCCCGATGATCCTGTGTTTAGGTAGGTCGGTGGTCTTATGAACCAAGTACGTCATGGTATCCATAGGGTTGCTCACAACGATCATGATCGTATTCGGAGAGTGTTCGATGAGGTTGGCGGAAACAGTTTTCACGATCCCGGCATTGATACCTATCAACTCCTCGCGTGTCATTCCGGGTTTCCTTGGGATCCCGCTTGTGATCACGCAGATATCACTGTTGGCAGTTTTAGAATAATCGTTGGTCGTACCGGTGATCTTGGTATCGAAACCATTGAGTGATGCGGTTTGCATCAGGTCCATGGCCTTCCCTTCGGCATAACCTTCTTTGATGTCCAACAATACTACTTCACTAGCGAAGTCTTTAATGGCGATATATTCGGCGCAACTCGCACCTACGGCACCTGCTCCTACTACAGTTACTTTCATGAAAAATTATTTTTATTTGATGATTGAATTCAGAGTGGCAAAAATACAATTATCTATTTGATTTTCACTTCTGAATGACCGAAAATATAAAGCCCCGCTCGATGGCGGGGCTCGTTCTGTTCCGAAGGAATTTTACGCATCGATATTGGCGTATACGGCATTCTTTTCGATGAATTCTCGACGTGGTGGAACCTCATCCCCCATCAGCATGGAGAATACGCGGTCTGCTTCAGTTCCATTGTCGATGGTCACCTGTCTAAGGGTACGATTTTCCGGCTTCATAGTGGTTTCCCACAATTGTTCGGCGTTCATCTCCCCAAGTCCCTTGTATCGCTGGATGTTCGCACTTCCGCCATAGGATTCGTTGAGCTCATCCCGCTCCTTATCGTTCCACGCGTAGGCTTTTTTATTCCCCTTCTTAACAAGGTATAATGGCGGGGTTGCGATATAGACATGACCGGCTTCAATAAGGTCTTTCATATACCTGAAGAAGAAGGTGAGGATGAGGGTAGCGATATGGCTACCATCCACATCCGCATCACACATGATCACGATCTTGTGATAGCGCAGTTTTTCAAGGTTCAGGGCCTTACTGTCTTCCTCGGTCCCAATAGTGACTCCCAAGGCGGTAAAGATGTTTCGTATTTCCTCGTTCTCGAATACCTTGTGTTGCATGGCCTTTTCCACGTTGAGGATCTTTCCGCGAAGCGGAAGGATCGCCTGGAAGTTACGGTCGCGGCCCTGCTTGGCAGTACCACCCGCCGAATCCCCCTCCACGAGGAATACTTCGCACTTCTCGGGATCCTGTTCGGAGCAGTCGGATAGCTTCCCCGGAAGTCCGCCGCCGCTCATCACGGTTTTACGCTGTACCATCTCCCTGGCCTTGCGAGCCGCATGACGGGCCTGGGCCGCCAGGATAACCTTCTGAACAATGGTTTTAGCATCGTTGGGGTGCTCCTCCAGGTAATTTTCCAGCATTTCTGAAACCGCCTGACTAACAGCTGAAGTTACTTCCCTGTTCCCCAGCTTCGTCTTGGTCTGCCCCTCGAACTGGGGTTCAGCGACCTTAACCGACACAATAGCCGTTAGGCCTTCGCGGAAATCGTCCCCGGAAATATCGAATTTCAGTTTATCGAGCATACCTGAGTTATCGGCATAGCGCTTCAGCATGGTTGTAAGACCTCTTCGGAAACCGGAAAGGTGCGTACCTCCTTCGTGGGTGTTGATATTATTGACGTAAGAATGCAGGTTCTCGTTGAAGGAAGTATTGTAGACCATGGCCACCTCAACCGGGATATCGTTCTTTTCTCCTTCCATGGAGATCACCTCTGCGATCAGTGGTTCCCTATTTCCATCGAGGTAACGAATGAACTCCTTAAGTCCTTCCTTGGAATGAAAGGTCTCGTGTACAAATTCACCGTTATCATCCTTGTTTCGCTTGTCCGTGATCGAGATCGTAAGGCCTTTATTCAGAAAAGACAATTCACGTAGCCTGTTTGCAAGGGTTTCGTAATTATAAACCTGTATCTCCCTGAATATCTCATGATCCGGCTTAAAAGTGACTACGGTACCTCTGTCGGTGGTTGTACCGGTCGATTTAACCGGGTACAGGGTCTTTCCTCTTTCGTATTCCTGCTCCCAGACCTTTCCGTCCCTATGTACCGTCGCTTTCAGGCTGCTGGACAGTGCGTTTACCACCGAAACACCAACCCCGTGAAGCCCACCGGATACTTTATAAGAATCCTTGTCGAATTTTCCTCCCGCACCGATCTTAGTCATAACAACCTCCAGGGCCGAAACTCCTTCCTTCTTGTGCATATCCACCGGAATCCCCCTTCCGTTGTCCTTTACGGTGATGGAATCGTCCTCGTTGATCCAGACATCAATAGTGTCACAATACCCCGCCATTGCCTCATCGATCGAGTTATCCACAACTTCATAAACCAGGTGATGCAAACCACGCACTCCAACGTCCCCGATATACATGGATGGACGCATACGAACATGCTCCATTCCTTCAAGTGCCTGGATGCTATCCGCACCGTAAACTTTTATCTCTTTTTCGTCCTTCATAAATTAGGTTGTTTTTCAAATTTTCTCCAACAAACAAATATAACAAAACCCCTCGTAAAATATAGGGTTTTAGGCATTTTTGAGTGTGTAAGTTATTAACAAGTTTTTGTGAAAAAAATTGTATGTGATCGCGGGGATTTTACCGTTAATTCCGATCTCAAATCACGAGGGATGATTCTCAATATCTTTTGGGAATCCGTTCGAGCCAAATTTTCACAAAATTTTAGGGTTACGGGGCTGTTAAAAAACGTAACTTTCGATTACTAAAAACACTCTCATGAAACAGAAATTATTTTTACTGATCGTTTTAACGTTAAGCCTTTCCCTAACCGATTCATTGTATGCTCAAAAATTCTCGGATCTGGATAAGAGTCCGATGGATGTGGCATCGTTCCCAACCAGCTACAGGGAATCCAATAAAAGTATCAAGATCGCCTACAGTAGACCACAACTTAAAGGGCGAACTGTTGAATCACTGGCTCAGCCAGGAAAAGTATGGCGTACCGGTGCCAACGAGGCATCCGAACTTACACTGTACACCGACATGAAACTTGGAGACACCACAGTTCCTGCAGGAACGTATTCCTTCTTTACCATTCCGGGAGAGGATGAATGGACGGCTATTATAAGTAGTGACGTCAACGTTTGGGGTTCCTATTCCTACAACGAGGTGAACGATGTGGCCCGTATCACGGTTCCTACTCAAAGTGCCAGGGAGAGCCTGGAAGCTTTCTCTATTGCCTTTTCCGAAAGCGACAAAGGCGTGGACATGCACCTGGGTTGGGGTAACACCCGTGTTACCTTTCCGTTCACAAAATAACTTCAGAATAAAAAAAGATCACGAACATCCCCGGGTTAGCGCTTAGGGGATGTTTAAGTATTTATGGGTTTGAAGGGACACCTTCCACTTAGGGTTTGCCATCACGTAATCCACGATCATGGGCATAACTTTATCCCTCTTGCTCCATTCCGGTTGTAAGTACAGAAAACAGTCCTCACTAACCTTAACAGCCTGTTCTTCGGCAAATCTCAGATCGTCCCTGTTGTAAACGATCATTTTCAATTCATGTGCTTTGGCATAGATCTCTTCCTTCGGAAGTTTAGTTTTCTTCGGTGATAAGCAGATCCAGTCCCAGGTGCCGCTCAGTGAATAAGCCCCGGAAGTTTCGATATGAACAACCATCCCTTCGGCCTTTAGTTTCGAGGTCAGCGGACCCATATCCCAGGTAAGTGGTTCACCCCCGGTAACTACTATGGTTTTGGAATACTGTGTGGCATTTTTAACAATGGCATCAACATCCGTTGGCGGGTGTATGTCCGGATTCCAGCTCTCTTTCACATCACACCAGTGACAACCTACATCGCATCCTCCGATCCTTACAAAATAGGCAGCTGTGCCTTTGTGATACCCTTCCCCCTGAATCGTATAAAACTCTTCCATCAGGGGCAGCATCAACCCTTCTTCAACCCTCTTTTTAATGGTCTCCTCCATAGGCTGCAAAGGTAGTCAATTATGTAGTAGCTCGAGTATTATCTGTACTCAGTTCGATCTCACAGCGACCACCTCGATCTCGACCTTCGCATTTCGGGCCAGTGACTCGGCGGCAAAAGTGGTACGGGCCGGTTTTTTCGGGAAGTAGGTAATGTAGACCGAATTGAATTCAGCAAAATCGGCGATCGTATCGAGGATCACGGTAGCCTTTACCACGTCGTCCATGCTCATATCGTGATGAGCCAGCACGGCTTTGATGTTTTCGAGGGTTTGCCTGGTTTCTGCAGTAATCCCTCCTTCGACCAGTTCTCCCGAAGAATGATCCAGCCCTATCTGTCCTGTTAAAAAGAACAAATCCCCTACCTGCACCGCATCGCTGAAGGGTTTATCGGAGCGCGAAGCTTCGTGGGAGGTGTGAAATACAGGTTCAACCTTATTGGTTTTTTCTTCTGAAGGTGAGGTACATTGTAAAATCATAGCTGAAATCAATACCAGTAGGAATGTCATTGACCGACTCATATGATGCTTATTTGAAATTTAAAATACGTATTATTTCAGAAGGTTCGGTACAATTCCTATTTTTATCGAAAATTTGAAACATGGCAGATACGCAGGTATTCTTCGATCATATCACTGAAGGTTACACAACCAAAGGAGACGCCATTACTATGGGAGCCGCTATGCTGGACGGTGAGGCAGTTACCAATGCGCTGGTGAAGATCCCCCTGAAAACGATGAACCGGCACGGCCTCATTGCGGGTGCGACGGGAACCGGAAAGACCAAAACACTCCAGGTACTGGCCGAAAATCTCTCCGAAAAAGGAGTACCCGTACTGTTAATGGATATGAAAGGCGACCTGAGTGGGATCGCCCAGCCCAGCCCGGGCCATCCGAAGATCGATGAGCGTCACGCCAAGATCGGGATACCTTTCGAACCGAAGAAGTTCCCTGTAGAGATCCTCTCTCTTTCCGAACAGGATGGTGTTCGCCTAAGGGCCACAGTGAGTGAGTTTGGCCCTGTGCTAATCTCGAGGATACTAGGTGTGTCCGAGACACAGGCAGGGATCATTTCAATATTATTCAAGTATTGCGACGACAACAAGTTGCCATTGCTGGACCTGAAGGATTTCAAAAAGATACTTCAATACGCAACCGAAGAAGGCAAAGCGGAGATCGCCAAGGAATACGGCAGGATCTCACCTGCATCCTCGGGGGCGATCCTCAGGAAGATCGTGGAACTGGAACAACAGGGAGGCGACCTTTTCTTCGGGGAAAAATCCTTCGACACAGACGACCTTCTTCGCGTAGATGAGAATGGCATGGGCTATATCAATATTGTTCGACTGACCGATATTCAGGACAGGCCAAAATTGTTCTCCACCTTTATGCTTTGTTTACTTGCTGAAGTATACAATACCTTCCCGGAACAGGGAGACAGCGGCAGGCCGGAACTCGTGATCTTCATTGATGAAGCCCACTTGATCTTCAAAGAGGCCAGCGATGCATTATTGGACCAGATAGAAAGTATCGTAAAACTGATCCGTTCCAAGGGAGTCGGACTTTATTTTGTTACCCAGAATCCAACCGACGTTCCTGACGCAGTTCTAAGTCAACTCGGACTAAAAGTTCAACACGCCCTTCGCGCGTTCACTGCCAAGGACAGGAAAGCCATAAAGCTTACAGCGGAGAATTACCCGATCTCCGAATACTATAAAACAGATGAGGTATTAACCTCCCTCGGTATTGGAGAAGCGCTGGTTTCTGCATTGAACGAAAAAGGTATTCCAACACCGCTGGCCGCTACCCTTCTCCGTGCTCCCATGAGCCGGATGGACGTACTTGAAGATGATGAACTGACCGAGCTGCTGGAAGAATCCAAATTGATCCGAAAGTATAATGAAGAACTCGATAGGGAGAGTGCTTATGAATTGCTGAACGAGAAGATCGAGATCGCTAACCGCGAAGAGGCAAAAGAAAAAGCCCGGGAGGAACAGGAAAAAGTAAGTCGTTCCTCTTCGAAAAGAAGTTCGAGCAGGCGACGCAGCGGTCGCAGTCCGATAGAAAAAGTCCTCACCAGCCCCACTGTGATCCGCAGTGTTCTGGGAATACTCACTAAAATTTTAAAATAACACAACATATTTATATCAATGAAAAGATTATTCATACTCACTACCCTGTCTGTTCTCCTACTCACTCAATGTGGCAAGGACAGCGACCCATTTCTGATCACTAAGGATAGCGTGGGACCACTTACCAAGCAAACTCAAATGAGACAACTGGATTCGATCTTCGCGAATGATTCCATCGTTTCACTTAGAGAGATCGATGAAGCCCCGGAAACCCAGGGTGAAGTAGAGATCTTTGAAAAAGGTGGCAAAAAACTGATGCTACTTTCCCCTGAGGACGAAGAAGATCCGAATTCGCGCATCACCAACATCCAGATCTTCGACGACCGCTACCTTACGGAAAAAGGCCTTGGAAAGGGAAGTACTTTCGCCGACTTGAAGGCAAACTACGAGATCGTCGCCATTGAGAATGCCATCAATTCGGTGGTGATCTTTCTGAAGGACAGCGATGTTTTCATCACCATTGATAAAAAGCAACTTCCGGAAGAACTCAGGTACAATTTCAACGCCAAGGTTGAAGCAACCCAGATCCCGGATACGGCAACATTTAAGTATTTTATGATCGGCTGGGATTCTGTTGAAGCGGAAACTTCAGAAGAATAAACGTCAAAACAAAATAACTTTAAGCCTCTTAACAGGGGCTTTTTTGTTACTTTAGAGCGAAGTCCAAGGTTTTGAAAACAATTTCCAATCCGAAACGAAGCGCGGCCATTATCGCCCTGCTGTTGCTAATGGCAATAGCGTTCGAAACTTTCCAACAGTTGTTCTACATCAAAAGGTACGACCTGGTGGAGGGTATCACTTTTTTCGATGTTCTGAAGACACAGGCTTACCGATGGGTCATTTGGATGCTGCTGGGGCTTTTGTTGTTTCGGTATGCGCATCGAAAAAGTGTTCGGGAGGATCACGGTTTCGGATACTTTGTGACCTACGGACTGTTCATCCTTACCCTTGTGGCCATCAATATCATTGTGATTTCCCTGATCCAGGCCATTTTCAATAATGAGGATATTAGCTTCGCCTATTTCATCAACGAGTTTGTCGTTTTCTTTATTTTTCAGAAAGCACCAATCTATATACTGGGCTACAGCGCGATTGCCATCATACTTCATTTTTACTTTCTGAATGAAAAACTGCAGGTACGTGTTCAGGAACTATCGGAGATCAAAGACGTGAACCTGAAACTTTACAAGCAGCTGAAACTGAAGCTGGACGACAAAACCTCCGTGCTCAATATCAAGATCGGGAATAAGAGAAAGATAATCAGTGTTGAAGATATCGTATGGATCGAAGCAGATGATTATTGCGTGAAGGTTCACCTTGCGAACGGGAAATCGTATACCATGCGAAGCAGCCTGAAGACCCTGGAAGAGAAATTGCACAGGCCATTTATCCGCGTACATCGCAAAGCGATCGTCAATATGAATATGGCCAGCGAACTCAGCACCTCACCTTCCCCTTTACTGATGTTGAAAAACAAGCTGGAAATCCCGGTTAGCCGAAGCAACCTCAGTATGGTAAGAGATTACATCTCCTAGCTCAGGTCTTTTTACTGCGGAATTTATGCAGTTCACTGCACAAAATTGATGACGGATCATTCGGTAACTGCAATTTTGGTCGCGCTCTCTGCATTTAAGGATTTATTGGGAATTGATTAAATTCTGTGGGTTGTATCTTTCGGTTGAAAATTAATCCAGGTCTAACCAAATTTGTTCATTATGTTGAAAGCACTAGTTTATATAAGCACATTCTTAACAATAGTTTTTACCGCGACTGCCCAGGGACCATATTCGGCTACCGCAGCAAATCCGTACGGAAAACTGAACCCGGACGCTCCAAAGGAAGTGGCAGACTACGCTCCACTAATTGGAACCTGCGACTGTATATCAACCAGTCGAAATCAGGATGGCAGTTGGGCAGATTCCCAAAACATGACATGGAAATGGAGCTACATCATGAATGGTACTGCCGTACAGGATGAAACGCTAAAGGAAGACGGGAGTCATTCGGGAAGCATCCGACAATTCATTGCAGACAGCAGCAAGTGGTATGTCCATTACTATTCAAATCGTGGACCAACAACGGTCCTGCCAGCCTGGGAGGGCGGAAAAAGGGGCGATAGCATAGTGCTGTACCGCGAACAACAAGCACCCAATGGTATGGACGGATACTACCGAATCACCTTCAGCGAAATGAAGGAAACCGGTTTCAAGTGGCTGGGTGAATGGGTGGACAGAACCGAAAAGATACGATATCCCACATGGAAGATCGATTGTAAAAAACGCCTGGCGTTTTCAGAAGAAGATAAGATCCGCGAAAAGATCCGGGCTTTCTCGGCTGCCTATATGAATGCCGATGCTGTATCGATTGCCGGTTTTTATACTTCGGATGGGAAACTGTTCCCGGGCGGGCGGGATGTGATCAGTGGTTCGTCGGCCATACTGGATTACTGGACCTTGCCCGAAGGCTCAAGAAACCTTTACCACAAGATCAGCCCGACAGAGATCCGCATTTTCAGTAATTACGCCTATGACTACGGATACTACGAAGGGAGCATTACGAATAAGAAAGGGAAGAAAACCGATTTCGAGGGTAAATACGTGATTGTCTGGAAGAAGGAAAACGGCGACTGGAAGATACTTCTTGATATTTGGAACAGGAACTGATCCCCGATTAAAAAAACGGTGAAAAAGGTATATATTTACATGAACCACAATGTGAATTCATGCTTTCCACAACCGAAAAATCACTTTACCGCGGTGAACTGTTCAGGCACCTGGACGGAATAACTGTAGCACCGGTCTGTTTCGCCCTAAAAAAAGCCTCGGTACTTGACGAACTGCTTCAGAAAAAGGAAGTAGAACTTTCGGAACTGACATCCACTTTCGAAGCAAATGAAGGCTATCTCAATATCGGCCTGCGAATGCTGGCATCACAGGGATGGTTGGACTACAATGTTGATGCAAATACCAATACCGTAAGCCTTAAGATCAACGAAAAAAGTGCTGTCGCATTCGAACATGCGGAGCGATATGAGGATGTGGTTTCCTTTCTGAAGCTGTCTTCGGAATTTCACCCCAGGCATTTCGACAGGGAACAGTTCACTTCACTGAACCGAATCCTGAACAAATACAAGGAGGGGGAATACAGTCCGACTTCCGAAGACCCCCTTACAAAAGAAATAGAACAGCAGATCGAAAAACATATCGAAGGAGTGCTGGTGGGTCCGATCACCGTAATGCTTGGTATGGACGGGATGTTTCACAAATACTTTATGGAGGCGTCATTCAGCGCCGATGAGTTCCATGAAGACCCGGTGAGCTTCAGCAAGATCCTCGATTTCTTCACACACCTGGGGTGGTTCGTCAAAAAGAATGAGCACTACAGGTTCACCAATAAAGGATTGTTCTTCGCCAGGCGTTCTACGGCCTATGGTGTGACGGTCTCCTATATTCCCACCTTCCGCAGGGTAGATGAGCTTATGTTCGGAAACGCGATGGTCTTCAAAAGTTCGTCAACCAGTGTGAGTGAGATACACGTGGATCGCGAGATGAATGTTTGGGGAAGTGGAGGAGCGCATTCAGCATATTTTAAGCGAATCGATGACATCATCATCTCGCTTTTCAATAAACCCATAGAAGAGCAACCTAAGGGCATCCTCGACATGGGTTGTGGTAACGGCGCCTTTCTCATACACCTTTTTGAGGTGATCGAACAGCGAACCCACAGGGGAACGTTACTGGAAGAATACCCCTTGTTCCTCGTAGGAGTGGATTATAACCGGGCCGCGCTTAAAGTGACCCGGGCAAATCTGGTGAAAGCGGATATCTGGGCCAAGGTGATATGGGGGGATATCGGTAACCCTGAACAACTCGAGCAGGACATACAAGCCAGTTACGATATTGAACTCAATGACCTGCTAAACGTTCGAACCTTCCTGGATCACAATCGCCCGTGGAGCAGTCCGGAAAATCACAGCAACGATTCGGTAAGTACCTCAACTGGAGCCTTTGCCCATGCCGGTGAACGATTGCACAACGCCCTGGTAGAACAAAACCTCCGGGAACACTTCGAGAACTGGAAACGCTTCATTGGAAAGTTCGGATTGCTACTCATCGAATTGCATACCATTGATCCCGGTATCGCCGCAGAGAATGTTGGTAGGACAGCTGCTACGGCCTATGATGCGACACATGGGTTCAGCGACCAGTATATCCTGGAACTGGAGGTTTTCAACAGGGTACTCGAAGAAGTTGGACTGAGTTCGGATCCAACACATTTTTCAAGATTCCCAAACAACGAACTGGCTACCGTGAGTATTCATTATCTAACCGTTAAAAACTGATTTGACATGAACATCAGACCATTTCACCTTGCAATACCCGTGGATGAGATCCCAAATAACAGGTCGTTTTACAGGGATGTCCTTGGGTGTAACGAAGGAAGGAGTAGTGATCACTGGGTGGATTTCGATTTCTTCGGACATCAACTTGTGATTCACAAAAAAGAAAGCAAAAAAGAGGATGCCCAAACCAACCCGTTGGATGGCAAGGAAGTTCCTGTGCCACATTTTGGAGTTGTGCTGGATATGGAGACCTTCAACAACCTGTCTCATTCCTTACGCGAGAAGAACATTGAGTTCATCATCGAACCCTATACCCGTTTCAAAGGGGAAGTAGGAGAACAATCCACCATGTTCTTCAAGGACCCCAGCGGTAACGCCCTGGAGTTCAAAGCGTTTAAAAACCTCGACCAACTCTTCGCCAAATGACCAAGCCCATCCCTCAACATATCATACAGCAGATCTTCGTACTGTTACTTATACTGCTGATCGGCGGATTGATCTTTCGAGAACTGATGCCCTATTTTTCGGGGGTTTTGGGTGCGATTACCATTTATGTGCTAATGCGAGGATGGATGTTGCGACTGGTTCGTAAAGGATGGAATCCTAATCTCGCTGCTGGCTTGCTTATATTGATAAGCATAGTAGGGATCGTATTGCCGGTCTCCGGGGTGATCATCATGCTTGGAAACAAGATCGGTAACGCAGTTCAAAATTCTGAAAAGGTGATCACGGCCCTGAAAGAACAACTGGGAACACTGGAAGCGGAATACAATTTCAACCTCGCATCGGAGATAGACGTCGGAGCCATTTCCAACTGGCTTTCGAGCAACCTGCAGAGTTTTGCCGGAAGTACATTCGATATCGTGATCGCGGTTGGCCTGATGTATTTCATATTGTTCTATATGTTCACCAATAGAAGACTGGTGCAAAATTCCGTGGGAGAATACATCCCTATCAGTAAACCAAATCTCAAAGTTATCGGAAAGGAGATCCAGGCCATGGTACGTTCCAATGCCCTTGGTATACCGCTGGTGGCGCTGGCACAGGGGATCATTGCCCTGATCGGTTTCTTTATCTTCGGAATTGAAGACCCATTCTTCTGGTTCGTGATCGTTACCATCGGTTCTATGATTCCTTTCGTCGGAACCCTGATCGGCATCCTCCCCGTTTTCATCCTGGAACTATCCACCGGCGACAATTTTGCCGCCTGGGGCATTCTCCTCTACGGTTTGATCGTTGTTGGTTCTACCGACAATATCATTCGCCTCTACGTCCTGAAACGACTCGACAATGTCCATCCGTTGATCACGCTAATCGGAGTGATCGTCGGCGTACCCTTGTTCGGATTCATCGGTTTGATCTTCGGGCCACTGCTAATAAGCCTGTTTCTCGTTATCGTCAATATTTACAGAAAGGAATACCTGTCCGCAAACCACGAAATGGTTTCAGAAACAAAAGAAAAAGAAGAAGAGGATTAAGCGCGTCGGTTTTGTCGGGCCAACAGGGTGTTCTTCAGCAACATGGCAATCGTCATAGGGCCAACCCCGCCCGGAACAGGAGTGATAAAAGAAGCCTTACCACTTACATTTTCAAAATCCACATCGCCGGTGATGGCATAACCCCTGGGTTTACTATCGTCCGGAACCCTGGTTATTCCCACATCAATGATGACCACGCCATCCTTGACCATGTTTGCTTTCAGGAAATTTGGCACACCTAAGGCCGAGATTATAATATCTGCGTCCCTGGTAAATTTCTCGATGTCCTGTGTCCGACTATGAGTAAGGGTAACTGTACTGTTTCCACGTTTGGCTTTCTGACTCATCAGTATGCTCATCGGGCGACCGACTATATGACTCCTGCCTATCACCACCGTATGCTTGCCGCTGGTCTCAACATCGTAACGCTCCAGCAATTCCATGATCCCGAAAGGCGTAGCAGGTATAAAAGTTGGCATATCCAGGGCCATGTTCCCAAAATTGGTAGGGTGAAAACCATCCACGTCCTTGTTTGGGTCTACAGCTAAGAGTACTTTTTGAGAATCGATATGGCCGGGTAATGGCAACTGAACGATATATCCGTCGATATCATCGTCATTATTCAATTCGTATACCTTGGCAAGTAATTCTTCCTCGGTTGTCGATTCCGGAAGATGTACGAGGGTAGATTCGAAACCAATTCGCTCACAAGCCCTCACTTTGCTTCCGACATAGGTTAGGCTGGCTCCATCATCCCCTACAAGTACCGCTGCCAGGTGAGGTACTTTTTCGCCCCTGTCCTTCATCTGGTCTACGGCTACCTTGATCTCGTCTTTAATGTCGTTACTGATTTTTCTTCCGTCGAGGATGGTCATGATTGTATGATTTAGTTATCGCATTCGATTCATCATCTGCATCATCTTACGGCCGCCACCGCCTTGCATCATCTTCATCATCTTGGCCATTTGGTTGAATTGCTTGAGCAGTTGATTTACTTCCTGTACCGAAGTTCCACTTCCTTTAGCTATACGCTTCTTGCGGCTGCCGTTTATAATGGCGGGTGTTGATCGCTCATCCGGGGTCATGGAATTGATGATGGCCTCTATTCCTTTGAAAGCATCGTCATCGATATCCACATCTTTAAGTGCTTTACCGGCTCCGGGGATCATCCCTACCAGGTCCTTCATGCTACCCATCTTCTTTACTTGCTGGATCTGCTTCATGAAATCGTCGAACCCGAATTGGTTCTTTGCGATCTTCTTCTGAAGCTTCCTGGCCTCTTCCTCGTCGTATTGTTCCTGGGCACGTTCCACTAGGGAAACCACGTCTCCCATTCCAAGGATCCTGTCGGCCATACGAGCCGGATGGAAAACGTCGATGGCATCCATCTTTTCACCGGTTCCGATGAACTTGATGGGTTTGTCCACCACACTTTTGATCGATATGGCGGCACCACCACGGGTATCACCGTCGAGCTTGGTAAGGACCACGCCTTCAAAATTCAGCCTGTCGTTAAAGGCCTTGGCCGTATTCACCGCATCCTGACCTGTCATCGAATCTACCACGAACAGTGTCTCGTTGGGTTTGACGGCAGCGTGAATATTGGCGATCTCGGTCATCATTTCCTCGTCAACCGCTAACCGACCTGCTGTATCCACGATCACCACATTAAAACCGTTCTTTTTGGCATGGGCGATGGCATTAGTGGCAATAGCTACCGGGTCCATATTTCCTTCTTCGGAATAGACCTCAACACCGATCTGGTCTCCTACCACGTGCAACTGGTTGATCGCGGCCGGACGGTACACGTCACAGGCCACCAGTAATGGTTTCCTGGATTTTTTCGACTTCAGGTAGTTGGCAAGTTTTCCTGAAAAGGTAGTTTTACCACTACCCTGAAGACCCGACATTAATATCACACTTGGAGAACTGCTAAGGTCGATGCCAACAGTTTCTCCCCCCATCAACTCGGTGAGCTCATCCTTCACGATCTTCACCATCAACTGCCCCGGCTGAAGCGTAGTGAGTACATTCTGCCCCAACGCTTTCTCCTTCACCTGGTTGGTGAATTCTTTGGCGGTTTTAAAGTTGACATCGGCATCGAGCAATGCCCTTCTCACTTCTTTCAAGGTTTCGGCCACATTGACTTCAGTAATGCTGCCATGCCCTTTGAGGACGTGAAAGGCTTTGTCCAGTTTATCGGTTAAATTATCGAACATGAAATTCCTTCAGTTTTAAGAGTTGCAAAGATACGAATTGAACCGCTAGACGCAAAGTGTGGAAATGATTAAAAACGAGGCGAATGAACGCTATTTTGAATGCCACAATTATGAAAGAAAATTCATTCAACCGGCCTATGCCTAAATGTCGTATATTTAACTAACTGTATTACAATTACTTAATTCTCCTCTCCCCATATTCTGCCCATTTTTTGTTTTGGTATTAATTCAGGATCGTGTGTATCCTCATCATTGTGTTATTAACTAAACCAAAATAATATGAAATCAAAAAGCATTTTCAAAGTCGTTTTTGCCCTGGCAATTCTTTTCTGTGTTAGCGGATGGGCCCAGGAAAAGAAGAATCAGATGTATTACATTCATGAGGATCATGTAAAACCATCAATGATCTCCGAATACGAGGCGATTTGCAAAGAATTAGTAGCCGCGTGTAAAAAATATAATGTTTCCAAGGCGAACTGGATCACATTGGCCAGCGACAATTTTGTTTACTCTTATATCGGGCCGATGGAGAATATGGCCGAGCTCGATGAAAATATATTTTCGGAACTCGCTGAAGGTATGGGAGGTGAGGCTATGGCCGACTTGTTCAATAGGATGGACAAGTGCTATTCGGATCATATCGATTATACACTGACTCTGGATAAGGAACTCTCCTATATGCCAACTGGTATCACCCAGATGCCGGAAGGCCAGATGTATCGAAACAATGTAAAATACTACGTTGCTCCCGAAAATTATGCCAAGGCAAATGAGCTAGCTAAGAAGTTCAAAAATCTTTACAGTGAGAAGGGATCTAAAATGTATTACAGGGTTTACCGTAGCGGATTTGGTGCCGATGGAACCTATTTCCTCGTTGCAGCCGCAGCCGAAAACCCAGCTGTTTTCGAACAGATGTCCTATGAGAACCGCAAACTCCTGGGCGAGGAAGGAGCTAATTTGAACAAGGAATTACTCTCAATAATGACGAAAATGGAAACTGTACAAGGATGGATGAGGCCAGATCTGGCTTATGCTCCCAAGTAAAATTTAACTAACTAAACTATTCGAATATGAAAAAACTAGCATTTTTATTTCTAGCTGCCATCATTCTGGTGGGATGTGATCAAGGTAAGCAGCGATACACGCAAAGTTCGGCCGAGATCGATTCGTTCAAGGCGGCTGTGGCAGCATATGAATCGGGTGACTGGGAAGCTTACAAATCTAAATTTGCCGATACAGCCCAGGTGTTCTACAACAGCGATTCCAACTATAGGTCACCTGCGGAAGTTGCAGACTACCACGCGGAAAACAACGGGTCCTTATCATCCTATGGATTTGAGGATAACAAAGGAGACATCGAGATGGTAGTGACCGATGACGGAGAGACCTGGGTGAATTTCTGGGGTGTCTGGAAAGGTACCGTGGCTTCCACTATGGCAGAGGTAGAAATTCCGGTTCACTTAACCGCCCAGTTCGTGGACGGGAAGATCGTTAAGGAATACGGCTATTGGGACAATGCACCTATGCAAAAAGCAATGGCTGAGGCTGCTTCCGAAGATGTCCCGGATGAAGGCAGCGAAGAGGCAAGTTCAGCTGAAGGGGCCGAAGAAGGAGCCGAAGAAACGGAACAATGATCCTCTTTTAAACGAAATGAAAAGCCACGGAATTCCGTGGCTTTTTTTCTCGGTAGATATTTCAGTAACATTTCGGGATTTTTTTCAACCTATTATAAATCAATTTATAATGGGCTTCTACGGGATTTCATCAAGTGCAATGGAGATTATTCGCAACAACCGGGCTTTGTTGCACAAGCGATCCATCTTTAAACGAGCTAGCTCAAAGTTCGATGATAAACCATTGGATTTTGGAGGAAACGGCTTGCTCACAAATAATGGGGCCGATCCTATTCTGCTCCGGAAGATTCGTGAAAAGACACTGAGGGAGCACGGCAGGCAACGACGTAAGTTCGTGATCTTTCTTATGCTGGCACTACCCATTATCATATATTTTGGTTACAAAGCATTTCATAATTTCAGTTTTGGATTTCCTCCCCTAACCACCAAAGAATCCAAATCACATGATTTTAGCAAGAAATACCTCTTTTATATCAATGATGGAGACGCCTGGCTTAGGAAATGGCATTATCACAACGCCATATTCCAATACCGAAAAGCCCTGGAATTGTATCCCGGAAATTACGAGGCCAGATACCGAATTGCTATTGCTTATAGTTATCAATGTCAGTATGCATATGAAGGATGCGAGGATGGCAAAAAGTTAGTTGAGGAATTAAAAAGGGAATTCCCCAAGCGTTCGGAACTTTCAGAAGTTGAAAAGGTCTTCACGCATTGGGGAACCCCATAACCAACCCAGTTTCGGTTCTATTTCTTAATCCAGCGTCTGATAAGGAAGACCAATATCAGTCCGAGCAGGATCAATGGCCAGATGTGGATGAAGAACAACACCACGGTCTCTATCATATTCCAGCCAAAAGAGAGCCCTTCCTTGGTCTTATCTCCAAAGGTCTTCTTGTAACTGGTGGGCTCCTCCTTGTATTCGACCGTTTCATACAGGTCGATCTGGAGCGTACTGTAAGCCACCCTGTTCGTAAGGTATTTCAGTCGGCCCTGTGCCGATTCTATCTCCTCCTGGAGCACTCTTAGTTTTTCCTCCGTATTCAGTATGTCTTCAACCGTCTTTGCGTTCCTTCGCAGGATCTCCTCGTATCTTTTCTTCACCTCCATTTTGGTAGCCAGCCTGCCTTGCAGGTCGATGTACTCCGCTGTAACATCTTTGGTCGTGATATTCTCGTATTCGACGAATTCAACCACCTTACCTATGGAATCCATGATCAGGTCGAAATGTTCCTGCGGAACTTTTATCGTAAAACGATTCTCCTTCTGGTAAAGGTTGTTCTCGTAACGAAGATCACTGATGTACGCATCGTACTGCAGGGCGATTGCACGGATCTGTTCCGTGGCGATCTTTACATCCTTTACCTTATATCTAGCCGAAGCTGATTTGATGATCTTCAGCTCGGAAGGGGTTTTCGTAATGGTCGCATCGGGTTTGAAAGTGGCGATCGCCTCCTCTTCGGTTTCTACAGACTCGAAGCTTTCGTCCAGGTCCACTTCGGCCATTTTTAGTTGCTCACTGTAGTTGGCACCCCCGTTACAGGAATAGATCATTACAAAGAGTAATAGTATCCAACTGATCTTCGACGTAAATTTCAATCTATTTGTTTTCATAATTTTATATTTTTAAGTTTTACACCACAAACCTAGGACCGATGATCCGGGGTTCCCTGTAAACGCCTTGTAAAGCTTTTGTAAATTATTTTACAATTTTCAACTATCTGATATTCAATATTTAACAACTTGAGTTCCGAACAACAAAATTTTTTTGAATTGCTGAAAAAAGCAGTTTCGGAGGCCTATTTGAATGCTCATAGCGCCCCGGAAGACATCGGGAACTGGAAAGGGGACGATATTGTGAGCTTCCAGGAGGATCTGTTCGAGAAAACGAAGGGAAGGGTAAGTGAAAAATGGTTTTATACTTATTTTAAGAATCGCTCGGAAAAACTTCCGCGCATCGATATGCTCAACTTGCTAAGTGAGTACTCGGGTTTCGAGAATTGGAACGATTTTAAGAACACCCACAGACAAGCCGTTCAACTTAAAAAGAGGACCAAAAGAAATTTCCTGTGGTACGCCCTGGCCATCATACCCTTAGGATTGATAATTTACAGCTTGATCGACTTCGATCACACTTACGAATTCTGTATGGTTGATGAGGACTACGGAGAGCCTATTTCAGAAACAAGGCTGAACATCAAGATTCTTATTGATGGCCAGTCGCCGGTTTATTTCAAAACCGACAGCACCGGTTGTTTTCAGTATAAAAGCAAGGAGAAAACCATTAGATTCGTAGTACAGTCTCCCTACCATAAGACCGATACCATCACCCGGAATATCGAGACCAGTTCGGATGCAACAGTTCGCCTGGCAACCGATGATTATGCCCTGATCCTTCGCTATTACAGTTCCGGTAATGTAGCTGAACTTCAGAAGAGAAGAAAAGAACTGGGCTTATTGATCGCCGATAACGCACGAATTTACCAAGTCTACCCCCGGCAAACGGGCATCGAGATGTACACCAAGGAAGAATTTATCAATAAACTTACCATCCCAACCAGTAGTTTAAAGAACATCCGTATCCTGGACAAACAGTACGAGGATGGCAGGATCGTGAAACTAAAATTCAGTACGCAATGAGAACAAGGCTTTTATTTTTACTGAATTTATCATTCCTTGTTGCCTGTAACAGCGGGGCGGAGCGCAATGCTTCAAAAGCCGCCGAGACATTCGAAGCAGAAGAAGCGGTTTCGGTGTCTGAAATGGAGATGGACGAAAGCATAACGACTATCGATTACCAGGGTATTGTTTCTGAAAAATTACAGGAACTCGCCGAACTTCAACAATTGATCAACACTCATCCCGAATTCGAATCGGAACTTCGCGAACAATTGCATTCCATATCTCCTGATAGTATTCTCACGGGTACCAAATCCGAGTCCATTCAAATCTCTGAGATCACACCATTGGGAGGAACGATCGAGTTTTCCGACTCAATTCAGGACGGTGTTAAATTCAGCTACAGGATCACTACCAACAATGGAAGTAAACTGGATAGCATCCTGGCAAGGTTTCAGAATACAACTGTCGAGATCGATGGCGAACAATTCACTTCCACCAAGGTGACTTTCGAAAGCCTGAAGGATCAATAGACTGGCAATCAATATAATTCGTAGTTTTGAGAAAACCCTGAACAGTGGCGATCGCTAAAAGTACCCGTATTATTTCGCTGGATGTCCTTCGCGGCCTGGTGATGGTGATCATGGCACTGGACCACGTTCGGGACTACTTTCACCTGGGTGCGATGAATTCGGATCCAACCAATTTGGATACAACTACGCCACTATTGTTCTTTACGCGGTTCATAACGCACTACTGCGCACCGATTTTCATATTCCTGGCAGGAACTTCGGCCTTTCTTTACGGCCGAAACAAAACGAGGAATCAATTGTTTCGTTTCCTCTTTACACGAGGGGTATGGCTGGTTTTCATAGAACTTACCCTGATGACCACCATTTGGTGGTTCGACCTGAGCTATGGATTTTTCAACCTTCAGGTGATCTGGGCAATCGGATTGTGTATGATAGTGTTGTCTTTGCTGATCTTTCTGCCCAAAAAGGTGATCATTTTACTGGGACTAGTGTTGGTTTTCGGTCATAACCTCCTGGACGGCGTCACTACTGAAGGTAACAGCTTCGGGGCTATCCTCTGGTATATATTCCATCAATCCGGTTTTATCCAGTTGGGTGATCGTTACGTAAGTTTCCTGTATCCGATCCTTCCGTGGATCGGGGTAATGGCACTCGGGTATGCCTTCGGAAGTTTATATCACAGGGAATTCGATTACAGACTTCGGAAAAAGTGGTTGCTATGGCTGGGACTGGGCAGCATAGGGTTATTTCTGTTACTGCGTGGGATCAATGTCTATGGAAATCTCACCCCATGGGCGGTTCAGAAAGACACTACATTCACCATTCTTTCATTTCTGAACGTGACCAAGTACCCGCCTTCTCTATTGTTCCTTTTGGTTACACTGGGACCCGCTTTCCTCTTCCTGTACTTCACAGAAAACTGGAGAAACGCCATAGCCGATTTCTTCCTGGTTTTCGGAAGGGTTCCTTTCTTCTATTACGTGCTTCATGTCTTAGTGATCCATTTGGCCGCAATACTTGGCCTCATCCTCACAGGCCAGGACTGGAAACTGATGATACTTTCCAACGATACGATTAACAGTGGGATATTACTGGGGTATGGCTACTCTCTGGGGGTAGTGTACCTGGTTTGGATTGGGGTGGTCATGCTACTGTATCCTATCAGTAAATGGTATATGACCTACAAGGCCAATAATCGGGATAAGTGGTGGCTGAGTTACCTGTAAAGCAGAAACCGCCCCTGCGTGAGCATACAAGGACGGCTTCCTGATTAACAACTAACTAAATTCAAACAAGAACAATCAATTTATAGTGGCAACAGTACTTTATCTATAGCATGTACTACCCCATTCGCGGCCTGCACGTTCACTACGATAATGTTACTTACCCTTCCGTTAGGGTCTGTAATCGTTGCGTTAGTTGCATCGATCGTAAGGTCGTCACCCAGGGTTGAAACGGTTCCATCCACCAGGTCCTCGGCACGCACGTTTGCCCCTGGAATAACATGTGTATTCAGGGTTGCAGTTAAGGTAGCCGTATCGATATCGTCCAGGCTCGCTATACCCAGTTCAACCAGAAGATCGCCGAATGCATCATTCGTCGGAGCAAATACAGTGAAAGGAGCGGGACTCGTTCCGTCCGGAGTACTCAGTACAGATACAAAGTCGGGTTGATCCGGCCTGGTAAGTGCAGCCACAAGTGTTCCGAAGGTAGGATCGGCCACCGCAAAGGTCACAACGGTTGGAAGCGCGATCACTCCATCAACTATATGGACCACACCATTGGCAGCCAGCACATCAGGAGTGGCAACGGTAGAGATTCCATTCAGTGTAACTCCGCCATCGGTATTAATATACAGGCTTAGGTTATTATCGGTGGTTCCGTAAGTAGCGAGTGTTGTAGTATAGGAAGTTTCAAGTCCTGAGGACAAGGCAATTCCCGTTAGTGCGTGGTTTAAAATCACCTGGGTGAGAACGTCCACCGGTACATCTCCTATGCTCCCGAAGCCGTTTCCACTCAGGAAGGTCTCAAATGAGCTGTTTGTTGGTGCGAATACGGTGAATTCGGCATTTCGGTCGTCCAGTACGGTATCCAGCCCTGTGATCTCCAGTGCTTCGGAAAGAATCGACAGGTCCGAGGTCATCATTGCCAGGTTTGTGATCGTCGGATCGATTATGTTAATTACTTCCTGCGGAAGGATCACCTTGTCGATCGCATGTACCACACCGTTACCCGTTTGAACGTTGGTCACGATAATATTGGCGGGCATCCCGGTGGCGTCGATAATCTGTGGCCCATTGGTTAGCGATATAGTGATATCCTCGCCCTGGAAGGTTGTAGCTGTCTGGCCGTCAGTCAGGTCTTCCGCACGCACATTAGCTCCTGCGATCACGTGATAATTCAGAACCAATTGCAGAACCGGTTGAGGAATATCGTCCAGGGAAGCAGCTCCCAGGGTTGCCAGAAGACTGGTGAAGGCGTCGTTGGTAGGTGCGAAAACCGTGAATGGTGAGGCCGCCGATCCCGATAACAGGGCAACATAGTCGGTATTAGCATCCGAGGCTGCGATGAGTGCATCTACAAGTACAGAGAAATCCGGGTTGGCTGTTGCTTGGGTAACAATGGTCGGAATTCCGATAACTGCATCCACCGCATGGATCACCCCGTTACTCGCGCCTATGTCGGCCGAGGTCACACTGGATACATTATTGATACGGACGCCGGATGAGGTGTTGATGTACAGACTCAGGTTATTGGTAGTACTTCCAAACACTGCCAGGGAGTTTATATATCCTGTCGACAAGCTTCCGGAATTGTTGGTGCCGGCCACCACGTGATTCAGTAAGACATTGGTAAGTACATCTACAGGTACATCTTCCAGGCTTGCGAATCCGTTATCGTTCAGGAATGTTGCAAACGCGGCATTATTCGGTGCGAAGACGGTATATTCCGCAGATCCGTTCAGTGTTTCCACCAGGCCGGCGATCTGAAGCGCTTCGAGCAGGGTGGAATAATCCGAATTATTCTGGACGAATACTGCAATAGTTTGATCTCCCATTGGAGTTGTATCTCCATTATCGTCATCACTACAGGAAGTAATGAAAGTCAGAAGAAAAGCAAATAGTGATAATTTGATCAGATTTTTCATAACAGTTATTAGATTAATGAGTTTGTTGATGAAACAATCCATTCTGAATTACTACTACCCGGAATTCCGACTTTAGCAAATGTTTAACGTTTTTATTAAATTCTTAAACATTATTCGAGCGGGGTATAAAAAAACCCTCCATTACGGAGGGCCAATTAACATAACTAAACATAAGCGGGTTACTCACAAAACGGTATCATGCCTAAGATCTCGGTCTTGAGAACTTCGTTCGAATTGATCGTGAGCACAACGTTATTCGGTAATAGGATCTGTATAGGATACTGGATACTCGCAACAAGATCTTCCTCGAAACCATCTATAGACTGAAAAGTTTGTTTATCGTGTTCGAAGATCACGGTTTGGAATTGGGAATTCTGCGGATCGTATATCGACAGTTCGATCGGGTAGCTGATATCCACACAGGTGATACTTTCATTCCATAGCCCACCATTGGCACAAAGCGCTATCAGGTTATCGAAGGTTTCCCGGTTGGGAACCTCAAGATTCATATAATCCCCGAAGGTGATGTTGATAGGGAATTTCGGGACCAGGATACTTCCTTCGTCAAAACCATAAAGATCCTGAATGGAATTTACCTCGTACTCATGCCCCCTGTAGATACAAACGTATGGAAAATCAATGCTGAAGCAGGGTGAGTGGTCTACAATATCGTCGTAGGACCCGTCGTGCGACACCACGGACATCAGGAGATTCTTGAGCTGACCGTCCCTTAGGATAGATTCTTCATCCGGATCCTCAATAACCGTGAATTCCTCCTTTTGACATCCCGCAAGCACAACCAGCATCAAAACGTACAAAACGTACCGCATCTCCTTTTTTTGGTAATATAACAACTACAAAACTAAAATTCCTACCCGCGTTTATATTTTTATATTTGTCGAAAATCATTGCATGTCGACCCCACTTTTCAAGAATGTTTGCGACGAGCAGTATTTCTCCAAACTATACGAGAAATACGCCAAGGACCTGCATGATTTTATCTACTATAAATATGGGGAACACGTTCATCCCGAAGACAAGGTGCATGAAGCCTTTATCAAGTTGTGGCACAATTGCGGGAAAGTAACTCCGGACAAAGCCCGAAGTTTTTTATTTACGGTGATCAACAATATCACCCTCAATGACCTGAAGCATCAGAAGGTAGTACTTAAACACCGTCAAACGCTCCCCAAAGGCCACACCAACGAATCGCCGCAATTCCTTATGGAGGAGGCAGAGTACATGGCGAAGTTCGAAGCAGCCCTGGCCAAACTGAGTGAAGGCCAGCGGGTAGCCTTCTTACTTAACCGTGTTGAAGGCAAGCGGCACAAGGAAATAGCTGAAATGTTGAATATATCAAGGAAGGCAGTCGAGAAGCGGATCTACACAGCTTTGGAAAAGCTTCGGAATGATATTGAGGGAATTTAATAATTCAGTAGGTAGGAATTTTATGACCAGGATTGTTATATAGGTGGAAATTGATTATGAAAAAGAAGAATTTAATTTCTAAATGGTTAGACTTTAACCTGAGTGATACGGAAAAGGAAGCATTCAACCACTTGGATGTTTCCGATTCCTATCACCGTTTAGACCGGGCGGCTCAATTCTACAAAGCCCCGGACCTGGACACAGAACGCAGTTACAGCGATCTGAGGTCTAAGCTCGGTTCTCAAAAAAGACCAGTCTCTGTCTATCGATATGTTTCTGCAATCGCCGCTGTACTCATTGTGGCGTTTGGCTTGTTTTATTTTCTGAATTCAGCGAACCCTGTGGAATATGTCGCAGGAAACGCCGACAGAATAGAGTTTTCCCTGCCGGATGATTCCGAAGTAGTCCTCAATGCAGGCTCTTCGATCACTTTCAAAGAATCGAATTGGGCCAACAACCGTGAAGTGAAACTTATCGGTGAGGCATATTTCAAGGTAGCCAAAGGTTCAAAATTCGAAGTGCTCACTTCCCAGGGTAGCGTTTCGGTACTTGGAACACAGTTTTCGGTAAAGGACAGGGTTGATTATTTTGAGGTAAGTTGTTTTGAAGGTTCTGTTCGCGTGGTCTACGAAGGCTCTTCAGAAGTACTGTCACCGGGTGAAACCTTCAAAGGGTACGCCGATGTGATCCTGAATGATAAAACTGAACTAGCTGAACCCAGCTGGCTTTCGGATAAATCAATCTTTAAAAGTGTCCCATATCGCCAAGTCGTGGATGAACTGGAACGACAATACGACATCCAGATCTCCGGGAATTCAACGGATAGTAACACTTTGTTCACCGGAAGTTTTTCCAACCAGAATTTAGAAACAGCCTTGCAGGCTATTACAATTCCCCTTAACTTGTCTTACTCTATTGATGGTAAAAGCGTGGTTTTAAAAAAATAACCAAAGGGTGACGCAGGCAAGGAAGTTAGCACTACTTTTAACATATTTCGGTTTTGGTTTTATTTGGGGGCAGTCCGGTGAGGACGTCCGAACGCTTCGGGAAGTGTTCAACACACTTGAGGAGGAATTCGAATGCACCTTCAGCTACCAGGACCTGGATCTGCAGTATCATTATTCGGAAGTACCAAAGGTAAGCGATCTTAATGCACTGGTACGCCGACTTTCACGCACAACACTATTCGATTACACCCTCCTGGAGGACAGGACGATTGCGGTAAGCAAGAAAAAAGACCTTCGAAGCAGGTGTATTGAGATCCAATCGGAATTCGACCAACCCTTCGAAAACGTTGCTGTTGTAACACCATATCAGCAATTGTCAACCGGACAAAATGGTGTGATCTCGTTTGAATATCTCTCTGGAAACGACGCAATTACTATATCTTACACGGGTTATGAAAGTGTCACTATTCGCACCGGAACTCTTTCCGAAAGAGAGTGCAAACCAATCCTCCTTCGGCGCAAAATAGAATACCTCGGCACAGTGACTCTGGTCAATTATCTCGCCAGGGGTATCACTAAGGAAGTTGATGGATCACTAAATGTGAACTACAGGGAATTCGATATTTTACCGGGACTAATCGAGCCGGACGTATTGCAGACCATACAGGCGCTTCCGGGGATTCAAAGTGTGAATGAAACCGTTTCCTTTATCAATATCAGGGGTGGAACGAACGATCAGAACCTAATCCTCTGGGACGGTATAAAAATGTACCAGAGCGGTCACTTCTTCGGGCAGATCTCGGCTTTTAACCCTTTTCTCACCAGCGAAGTGAACATTATTAAGAATGGCAGCAATGCCGAATACGGCGACGGTGTATCGGGGATCATAAGCATGGTTGGGAACGACACCATTGCACGCGAATTCAATGGCGGTTGGGGGATCAATGCCATCAGCACCGATGCCTACCTCGAAGTTCCCCTTGGTTCCAAAGCTTCCATGCAGGTCGCTGGCCGGAAATCATTGAACAACATATTCGAAACCATTACCTACACCCAGTATTTCGACAAAGCATTCCAGAACACCGAGGTGGTTTCCAACTCCCTGGCACAATCGGCATCGAATGACGATTTCACTTTTTACGACTCCCACCTTCGCCTGGTATATCAGCCTTCCGATAAAGACTATTTCAGGGGCAACTTCCTGTTGCTGGGTAATGATCTTGAGTTCCTGGAAAATGCCATCATCGACGGAGAACCACAATCCAGGCGAAGCGAACTCACCCAGGAGAATTATTCCGGCGGCCTGTATTATAAGAGGACCTGGAACAATTCTTTCGCAACAGATGTTCAGGTTTATGGGTCTTCATACACATTGCGGGCTACCAATTTCGATATACTGAACAACCAGCGGTTGCTTCAGAACAATGACGTGCTCGAGAACGGACTTAAGGCAAGGGCTATGTTGGATGTCTCTCCCACACTATCGTTGATGGCCGGTTACCAGTTCAATGAAACCGGTATCACAAATTTCGAACAGATCAACAACCCGTTCTTTGAGCGCACGGACAAACAGGTGATTCGCACAAATAGCGGGTTCATCCAGGCCGACTTCAGCCCCGGAAACTCCGGAACTACTGTGTCCGGTGGTGTCCGGGTGAACCATATCGGCAAGTTCAACGATGTCTTGGTGGAACCACGCCTTAGCGTGAACCACAGATTCCTGAAATACTTCTCCGTCGACCTGGCCGGTGAGATCAAAAGTCAGACGACATCTCAGATCATCGACCTGCAGAACGACTTCCTGGGTGTTGAAAACCGAAGATGGGTTCTTGCAAGAGAGGGGGAGATCCCGGTTTTGAAAGGTATGCAGCTTTCAGCAGGAATCAGTTACAGTCGGCATGGTTGGTTGATCAATGCTGAAACCTACCTCAAGGAGATCGACGGGATCACTACCCAAAGCCAGGGGTTTCAGAACCAGTTCGAAAATGTACGTGCTCATGGTAGCTATTTCGTGAGAGGCCTGGATCTATTGGTCAATAAGCGATTTAAGAACCTGAACACCTGGTTGAGTTATTCACTGGCGGAAAACGATTACGATTTCGACGATCTTAACCCGATGATGTTTCCAAATAACATCGACATACGACATACGATAACTTATGGTTTGAACTACACTATAAACGAATTCAAGATCTCCGGCGGATTCAATTATCACAGTGGAAAGCCAATTACCCACCTGGTCGCCGGGAATGAGGTCGTGGACGGGCAACTGAACTTCGACAGCCCGAATGCCTCGAATATCGACGATTATATACGGGTGGATATTTCAGGAACCTACAGCTTTCCTATTGGCAGACATTTGGATGCTTTTGCGGGAATTTCGTTCTGGAATCTCCTCGACAGCCGAAATGAACTCAACAGTTTCTACCGCATCGACAATGACGGGAAACACGAAAAGGTTAGAGAGAACTCGCTGTCTTTTACCCCCAATGCGACCTTCAGATTAAATTTCTAGGTGAAAACTGTATCTTTAGCAGAATTAAAAAATAACACATTCTGAATGAAAAATACATTTCTTCTCGTCCTGGGACTCCTGCTCACTTGTGGGATCAACGCCCAAACCGAAGTAGACAAAGTAAAGGAAACCGTGAACAAAGGAGATATCGAAGGTCATATCTATTTCCTGTCGGATGACCTTCTGAAAGGTCGAAAAACAGGTACACCGGAGAATAAGATCGCCGCATCATATATCGCAAACACGCTGAGAAGTTACGGGGTGAAGCCAAATCCTGAGACTGGCGATTACTACCAGGTGGTTCCTCTGAAAAAAACCGAAGCGGCTCCGCCTATGTATCTTGCGATCGATGGGAAGGAATTCAAACACAAGTTGGTTGTTAAGCCGGCTAGTATAAGTGTAACTACTGAAGCGGTTTTTGTAGGATACGGAATGGAGTCCGATTACGAAGGATTAGATGTAAAGAAGAAATTTGTGGTTGTCAAAGCAGGAAGTGAGAAATCTTCCGGTGTTCGAGGTGCATTTCGTCTCAGAGAACAGAAAGAAACCCTGGCAAAGGCGAATGGTGCCCTCGGAGTATTGGAACTGCTGGATGTTAACCAAAATATGTGGGGTAGGGTGAGTCACTACATAGGCGGCCCCATGATTGAACTGGCAACCAAGGACAATATGAAAACGGAAAGTGGGAATTTTGGATATGCCTGGTTGCGGGATGAAGGTGGCAAGATACTGGAAGAATTTGAATCCAATCCGAATCGCAGTGTGAAGGTAGAAATGCTTCCAAGTAGATCAAATATGATCAATAGCCAGAATGTGATTGGTATTGTTGAAGGCAGCGATCCGGTACTTAAGAACGAATTTGTGATCTATTCGGCGCATTACGACCATGTCGGGATCGGCAGTCCGGATGCTACTGGCGACACCATCTATAACGGAGCCCGCGACAACGCCGTGGGAACTACCACAGTCCTCAGTATGGCAGAAAACCTGGCAAAATATCCTACTAAGCGATCGGCGCTGTTCATTCTCTTCACGGCAGAAGAGGAAGGGCTATTGGGCAGCCAATACTACGTTGAGAATCCTGTGTTACCCCTGGAGCAAATGGTCTATTGCTTCAATAGTGACAACGGTGGCTATAATGATACCTCCCTGGCCACTATTGTTGGTCTCAACAGGACCACCGCAAAGAAGGACATTGAGGTGGCGGTAGCTGCCTTCGGACTCAAGGCAATCGAAGACCCTGCCCCGGAGCAGGGTTTGTTCGACCGAAGTGATAATGTTCATTTTGCGGCCAAAGGCATCCCCGCTCCTACTTTTTCCATGGGCTTCTCTTCTTTCGACGGGGATGTGACTAAATATTACCACCAGCCCGGGGATCATGCAGATTCAATGGATTTCGACTACCTGTTGAAATTCTTCAGGGCCTACGTGCTCTCGGGGCGAAATATCGCGAACGATAATACAACGCCGTTCTGGGTTGCCGGTGACAAGTACGAAGAGGCGGGTAAAAAACTTTACAATAAGCTATGAGACGATTTCTACGATTAACAATATTATGCCTGTTCGGATTATTTCTGAATTGTAAAAGCATCAGTCCTATGAAATTACTTTATTCAGACCAGAACAACAATGTTTACGTGGTGACCTCTTCGGAACTGTCCTACGACCCTGTAACCGAACTTGAGAGCAGTTCCGGGACCTATTCCGGGGGAGAACCCTATAAAGTTTCCATAGAGGCTTCGGAATATGAGGAGATCGTCAGGCTCGCAAGGGAGATCGCCGGAAGCCCGGATGGGAAATCGGACAAGCGCGAAATGCTGACCTCGGTTTTAACCCTAGTGGACGATCAAAAAGAAAGCGCATTCATATTGAAGCGATCTGAAATGCGCACAAAGCTCGAGGCTATGCTCAAGGAATACGGCAATCAATAAAAAATCAGACATAGAACACAAAGCCATCCCTTTTACGGGGATGGCTTTCTTTGTGGGGCAAAAAAGGAGCGCTAACTCAGGTTAGAAAAAATTTAGGCTCCCGATCAGGTCTCTTCCGCAATGGTAAGCTGATAGATCTTTCTTTTTCACAGTCAATCTAATACGCTAACTTACCTGTTGTAATCCGGATCGCTGAGCCGGAAGCCTAACAACTAACCAAACTATTAATTCTTCACGAAGGTCAGAAAATCTGTACCACCATTTCCACCGCTGACATCGGTTAGCTCGATCTTATTCGAGTTAATGGAAATAATATCCCAGTCATCATTCAGGTCTTCAAAATCGCTACTCTGCGGTACATTGAAGAAGATATTGAAGTCAAGATCACCACTACTGGAGGAACTGCTGCTGTTAGTCACAGACCAGGTTCCATTCACAGTATCGTTACCCTTGGTAGCTACGAGTGTCCCGTCGCTATTGAAGTTAAAAACGTATCCTGCGAAGTTTGAGGTTTCATCTTTATCCGTATCCCAGAAGTAGGAGATCCTCCAGCTTCCAGTCTCGGCAACCTGATTGGCATCTGCGATCTGGTTCGCGGTATTGTTGGTATCGTTCGAATCGTCTTCGGAGCAGCCAACAAATACCAGGGATACGATCAGGACTACTAAGGTTTTAATCATTTTTGTTTTCATCTGTTAAATAATAAGTAAGGTTAAATTAAATCTTTTGAAGTGTCAGGTTATCGGTACCACCACCGCCGCCGCTCACATCTTCGAGTTCGACTAATGTGTTGGTAAAATTAAGTACGTCCCAATCGTCGTTGAACTCATCGAATGGAAATTGTGCTCCGAAATCCAGAACAAGCTCCAGGTCTCCACCATTGTCCTGTACTGTCCATGTACCGTTAATATTGTTAGAGCCATTGGAAGCGAGTACTGTTCCTCCCGAATTAAAATCGAGCTCATAACCGTTGTAATCTCCGGTTTCATTTACCCCATCATCTAGGTACTCGGCGACGAACCACAGTCCATCGATAAGGGCATCATTTAATGCCTGGGCAGAACCACCGCCTCCACCACAACCGGTTGCAGGCATTCTTCCGAACTCAAGGATATCGGTTCCACCGTTTCCACCGCTTACATCCAGAAGGCTGATCAATTCTGTGGTGAACGAAGTAACATCCCAGTCGTCATTGATATCGTCAAAGTTGGGATCGGCCGAAATATCAAAGTTCAGGATCAAATTCAGGACTCCATCGTCGAACACTACACTCCAGAAACCATTGATAGTTGTAGATGTACTCACTGCTGTTGCCGTACCGTTCAGGTTATAGGTGAACACATAATTCACATAATCGCAGGTTTCTATGTCGCCATCATCATCCAGCAGATTTACGTACCAATCACCATCGGTAAGTACATTGATCAGGTCGTTAGTTCCCGATCCTCCCCCACCTGTAGCCGGGGTACGTTCGAAAGTGAGATAGTCTATACTTCCATCACCACTTTCATCTCTAAGGCGAATGATCTCATTAGTGGCTTCAATGATATCCCAGTCGTCATCCAGCTCGTCAAAAGGATCTGTTGTTCCGAAGAAAAGTGTAAGATCCGGAGTATTACCACCTTCGAACATCCAGGTTCCAGGAACCGTATTGGTGCCATTCGTTGCCTGGGCAGTATTATCGGTGGAAAAAGTAAACTCATAACCCGTATAATTGGAAGTTTCATCAAAATCATCGAAAAAATAAGTGATGTACCAGACGCCGTCAGTCAGGTTCTGTTCGAACACTGTTGGGTCGATGGTTCCTCCACCGGTACTATTCTCACAGGCTTCGATCTGTTGTTGCAATTCAGCATTGGAATTCACCTGGACTACGGTTCCATCCTGCAGGATCACATTGATAGGGAAATCAATACTGAAATAATCATCAATATCGATATTGCTCAGGAAAATGTAGAGTTCGAGGTCACTGTTGACAGTAACAGTTCCTGTTTGCTGCTGGTTGTTATCGAAAATGAAGAAAGTTATAGGATATTCGAAATCCAGACAGCTGATGGAATTACTACCTCCACCGCTCTCACAAGCAGCGATAAGTGCATCCAGTTCGGCCTGGCTATTTACATCTACTTCAGTATAATCATCAAGGATCACGGTAATAGGGAAGACGATCTCCAGGGTATCTATATCGTTAGGGAATTGATCAAAAATGGCCTGAACAATGGCGAGGTCGTCCTCATCGAACAGGGTAACCTGCTGACCGTTCGCGATGACGGTCACCGGGAACTTAACAGACACACAGCTGTTTCCGTCAATAATATCGTCCAATCCACCGGCATTCTGGGAGGCTCGAATCAGCAGCCTGGTTAAAACAGAATTGGCTGTAATGGTTTCTTCATTGTTCTCGTCGATGAATATCTCTTCCTCTTTCTGGCAGGAATTAAACAAGAAAGTCAAGGATAGAAATAAGAAAAGTGATAATCTGGCAATTTTTTTCATGTTGTCGTTTTTTGGGTCTTTGCAGGTTAAACAGGTCAGACCGAATATACCCTACCCTTAGTACGAAGTTTTTTTTGATATATTTGAATGAAACCTCAACTCTACAGATACATGGAGCACGAATCGGTGTGCAATGAAGAAGTTTTCAGCAGGATATACAATGATATCGGTCAGACTGTTTGGAGGTTCATTTATTATAAATGCGGAGATGAGGCACAGGCCGACGACCTGGTCCAGGAAGCTTTTATCAAATTGTGGAACAATTGTGCAAAGGTTGCAAAGGAAAAAGCCAGGTCCTTTCTATTCACCGTAGCAAATAATGCATTTCTCAACGAGGTTGCCCATAAGAAGGTCGTACTGCGTCATGCTCAAATGAGCCCGACGAAAGTCGACAACCAGTCTCCGGAATTCATTTTAGAGGAGAAACAGTACAATAAGAAATTACAGGATGCTATTTCAAATCTTACCGAGGCACAGCGCACGGCTTTTTTACTGAATCGGATAGAAGGAATGAAATATACCGAGATCGCCGAACACCTTAATATTAGCGTCAAAGCGGTCGAGAAACGCATGAGTCAGGCATTGAAAGCACTTCGGACCGAAATAAAGAACATTTAGGGTAGGGTATTCTTGCTGAAAGCTGTTATACCATTGAAAATTGGGAAATATGGACAAAAATTACCTACTTCATAAATATCTGAACAAAGAGGCGACTCCGGAGGAGGTCGAACATCTGCTTTCCGATCCGGAATATGCCGATCTTCTGAAAATTGCCGAATCTAGTTCAGGTATGCTGCCTCCCGAATTCAATGCTGGTGAGAATTTTGATGCCATTCAGCAAAATAAAATCAAACGAATTGGAACATCATCGAACAAATCCGGTTACAAACGTTTACTTCAGGTTGCAGCCTTAGTCGTATTAGTGGTCGTGAGTTACGTATTTATCAGTTCGATGGACACACAGGTGAGCACAGGAATCGGTCAGAAAACAACCTTCAACCTGCCGGACGAATCCGAAGTACAGCTCAATGCCGCATCTAAGATCAGCTACAATAAGGGAAACTGGGATAAAATAAGATCCCTAACTTTAGATGGAGAAGCATACTTCAAAGTTACCAAGGGAAACGCCTTTAATGTTGAAACCCCGCAGGGTACAGTGACCGTACTTGGAACCCAATTCAATGTTTTTTCGAGAGATACGGTATTCAATATTAATTGCTTTGAAGGACTGGTGAGCGTTGCCTTTGCCGATACACTCATCAGACTTCCTGCTGGCAACAGGCTGAAAGTAGAGAACAATAAGCTTATTGTACACGATAATACGGGAAGTGTTGAACCGAGTTGGATCGCTCAGGAAAGCAGTTTTGACAACGCCACGTTGTCCACCGTTTTAAGTGAATTACAATACCAATATCCAGTAAAAATAACCTCACCTGCAAATATAACCCTTAAGCGATTTACCGGTAGTTTCACACATACCGACCTGGAGTCGGCACTCCGATCAGTTTGTGAACCCCTTCGCCTAGGTTATACGATCGATGGGGATGAAGTAACCATTTATGTCAAATAACAGAATTTGGCCGAATCTTCCGGTGCTGTTATTGTGGATCTCGGTATCGGTCACAGGATTTGCTCAGGACATTCAAAAACAGGACCTGTTGGCTGTTCTGGAGCAATTGCAGACGGATTATAATGTCCGCTTTTCCTATGCCGTGGAGGATATCGAAGGGATGACCATCGCAATGGAGCTAACAGATTCCCTGGATGATGCCCTGGATCAACTCGAACAAAAACTTCCTCTTCAGTTCAATCGGATCGACGAACGCTATATTTCCATAGTCAGGAATACAACCGATTACGTTTGTGGAAGGATATTGGCTTCGGATACCGGTCTGCCACTGGAAGGTGCATCGGTGGTATCCACACTTTCTACCTATGGAACCATTACGAATACGGATGGTACTTTCTATATCCCGAAATATTTATTGCGCGAGGAGGTTGTTATTCGGTATGTAGGTTACCAGTCCTGGCAGATCGATGTCGATGCCTTAAGCGATTCCTGTGAAACCTTCCTGATCCCGGCTGAAGTTTCGACACTTGAAACTGTGTTCGTAACAAATTACCTGGTTTCGGGTATCGAAAAAACGCTGGATGGATCTATTGGGATGAACACTTATGAATTTGGATTACTCCCCGGGCAGGTAGAAAACGACATTCTGTTTGTCACTCAAGCGTTACCTGGCATTCAAAGTGTGAATGAAACTGTGTCCAACATTAATGTCAGAGGCGGAACCCACGACGAGAACCTCATTCTGTGGAATGATATCAAATCGTATCAGAGTGGTCATTTCTTTGGGCTGATCTCGGCCTTCAACCCTGATATAACAAAAGATGTTAAGGTATATAAGAATGGTACCCCATCTCACTATGGCGATGGGATCTCCAGTGTCATTGCCATGAGTTCCAAGGACGAACTCAGTTCGGAATTTAGCGCCGGTGCTGGTATCAACCTCATTAATGGAAGCGCCTTCGGAATGGTTCCTGTTTCTGAAAATGCCAGTTTGCAGTTTTCGGGGCGCGTATCACTCAATGGTTTGTGGGAGTCCCCGGTCTATCGAACGTTTTCAGAAAAAGTATTCCAGGACACCGAGATCACGAATGTCAACTCTGAAGCTTCAGGCTTAGACATCCTGGCTGAAGAAGATTTTGCGTTTTATGACTTCAGTACACGTGTGCTTTGGGATATGAATGACAGGGATACTTTCAGGCTCAATTTCCTTGCGATGAGCAACACACTTGAATTCACAGAGACCATACCCGCCAACAATATCTCCAAAACCAGCGAACTCAATCTTCGTAGTCTCCTAGGGGGAATTAGTTGGGAAAGACAATGGAGCAGGACTTTCCGAACTAAAGTGTTAGGCTATGTCTCTACTTATTACCTGCGGGCACTTAACCTGGATCTACTTACTACACAGGAGTTCTTCCAGGAAAATGATGTTCTTGAAACGGGTTTAAAGTCCGATGCCTATTGGACGCTCTCCAATAATCTGTCCTTTCAGGGAGGATATCAATTTGTAGAAACCGGCATCACAAATGAGCAAGAGGTAAACCTTCCGCGATTCCTCGATCTGGACAAGGATGTTCTGCGCACGCATTCTGCTTTTTCAGAGCTAAGATTCAAATCAGATAATGAGAATACAAATATAACGCTGGGTCTCAGGACCAGTTATTTTGACAAATTTGAGATGATAGTTGTTGAACCCAGGCTAGCTTTTCACCAGTCGATCGGGAATGGATTCTCTTTGGAGGTATTGGGTGAGTTCAAGAGCCAGGCGACCACTCAAAGGATTGATTTTGACAGTGACTTCCTTGGTGTAGAAAAAAGACGCTGGATACTGGCCGATGAAGTTGATGTTCCGGTTATAAAAAGCAAACAGGGTTCACTAGGTTTGATCTATGATAAAAATGGCTGGTTCCTCAATGCCGAAGGGTATATAAAATTAGTAGATGGAATTACGTCGAGGAACCAGGGGTTTCAGAATCAATTTCAGTTCGCCAATGGAATTGGGAATTACACTGCCACGGGTGCCGAATTTGTCATCAACAAAAAAGAGAAGCACTACAGCGTGTGGATGAGCTATTCCTACCTGGATAATGTGTACGAGTTCGACACTTTCGATCCATCAGCATTCCCACACAACCTGGATGTAACCCACACGGCTACTGCGGCTGCTTCTGTCTCCCCGTTTCAAAACCTGAAATTAGCCGCCGGCCTGAACTATCATACCGGAAAACCTTACACCATTCCGGAAGATGAAAATGCGACCTCTTTTCAGGGATTAACCGAAAACATTCTTTTCGATCCTCCCAACGACCAACGACTACCCGATTATTATCGGCTTGATTTTTCAGCTGAATATGTATGGGCTCTATCTGAAAACACAAAAGCAAAATTCAACCTGGCCGTATTGAATCTGATGGATACAAAGAACACTCTGAACATACGCTATACCCTTTCAGACGACGGATCAGGCACTTCTCGTATTAACGAAATAAGAACCCGATCAATCGGTGTTACTCCTAATTTTTCCTTCCAACTTTTATTCTGAATCTAACTTCAGAATCTACCCTACCTGAAATCATATAATTTCCTTTTCTAGCAGATTTCTTTGATAATGAGTGTGTTATGTGTTCGTAGTTTAGCACTAACAATGAAGAACCCACGTAACCATCACAACATGAATTCAGTAAAAATTTTCATCCTGTTATTTCTGCTACCATCAATAAGATCTGTTCAGGACCAGAATGGCAGCGAAAATAAGATCTCCCGAAAACAATATAGCAGTCGTTCCTTCTCCGGGTAAAATCCGTGTAAGACATAACGATGGTGTTTTCGAATATAAATAAGCATGTAAATCTAATTATCAATAACCTAAATTAATTTCAATTATGAAAAAAGTAAGTATTATCATCACACTGCTAGCCCTTTGTGCTATGCCATTTGCGACCTCAGCTCAGACGTGTTCAACCGTTCTCCAATCGAAAAACGGAACCGTTTATTCGGCCAATCCTGCTACGATCACCGCAACCGCTACCTCTAACCAGGTTACCATTAGGGTAAAGAAGACAGGCGGAAGAGCAGAAACCCAGGTAAATGTATACGTGAATAACGTTATGCAACCGAATCCGATCGAGTACGACAACGGAACTTACATCCCTTCCGGATGGCAAACAAGAACCCTGAATAACGTGAACGGTAAGCAGATCAAGATCAAGATCGTGAACCAATCCGTAGCGAATACGTTTAAGTACAGCGCCAAGATCGAAGGTAAGAGCAACAACATCACCACTACAGGTGACAAGTCTACCGGTCGACTTCTGGGTCAGACCAACAAAACTATCTACACCAAGGCATCCTGTACAGGCAAGGCACGTATCATTGTTCGAAGAACAAACGGTAACGCAAGGGGTAACATCCGTGTGTGGAGAAAGAACGGTAGTTCATGGACACTGATGAATAACCACACCTACACCCTGGAAAAGAACCAGGACAAGAAGATCTTCGTTGTGAATTCTAATCAACAACTGAAAGTTGAACTGCGAAATGTTTCCGTAGGTAATACCATCAGCTATGTTATGAATGCTTTAGCCGCAAATTAAATTATTGAAACATCGTTTTTGTGATCGGTTCCCGGTATTCGGGGACCGATCTCATTTTAGAACCAGACTATATGAATTCATAGATTTTTTCATTCTACCTGAATTCTTTTAATCGCTCCTTGCTGATTAACAATACCTTAGGAAAAGGCAAAAAGTTCAATATAATGCTGCTGAAAAAAATCAATTAACTAATCCTTTTAAATACGCTATTATGAAAAAATTCATCACAATTATCGTATTTAAAGGTTCACACCTGTAAATAGACCGGTGGGTGCCAATTTTTATATTTCCAATTATGAAGAACTACTTCCTGATCATCCTCCTGGCAATTTCATGGACCAGCTGGTCTCAGCATAGCGCTGAGATCGTATCGTTTGATGTGCCCGGAAAAATGGAACCTTCGGACACTTACCAGTTGGATCTCACCATGAAGAATACGGGAGACGCGGTACTTAACCGAAGCAACTGTAATTTAAAAATGAGCTACCTGAGTGGACCGGACAGCGAAGCGGGAGATGCTTTTAATGTGGAACGCGACCTGATAACCAATGTCGATCCGGGCAAGGAGTTCACTTACAAATGGAGTATTGAATCCCCGATCGTACCCGGCTCCTACAAAATCAAGTTGTCCATAGTAAGCGGCAGCAGTACACTGGACAGTAAGGACGTGACCGTGACCATCGATGAAGATTTTATGGCCGAAGTTTCCGTGAACCTGCCTATTGCGCTGGAGCCGGAGAAGAAGTATCCGCCTATGAGCGCTACAGTAAAGAATAGTGGTGAGACCCAATGGCCTGAAGGAGAGTACGAACTCAAAGGAGAAGTAACCGGGGCACCATCGGATGCAGAGGATGAGGACGAAGAAGCTTTCGAGTTCGAGGAGAAGATCGACCTTTCCAACCTCGCACCCGGTGCTTCCAAAAGCATAGGTTTCTCCGATAAACTGGAAACCCCGTCAACAGGCGGAACCTATAATATTGAGGTGAGCATCTATAAAGACGGTCAAAAATTCGATGCCCGCAATGGAACTATCAGAAAAGATACAAGTGTCAAGGTAGAAGAGCCCGAGGCCGACATCACCAGTAAGGTGACCACGAAACTATATCCCGAGAAGTCGTATAGCGTTTCCTTTACCGTCAAGAATTCCGGAAAAGTTCAATGGGAAGAAGGAGGGTACAGCCTTAAATCGACAGTGGTTAGAAAACCATCAAGCGACCTGAATGATGACATTTTCGAGCAGGATGTGAAATTCGACGGGGACGAAATGGAAACAGGCGACAGTGATAATGTATCTTTTGACGACATCACCGTTCCCATGGTACCTGGAAGGGTTGAGGTAAAATACGAGATCATGATAGATGGCCGGCCGGCCGAAATTGAAGGCGGTGAAGAAACTGTTAGTTACGAGATCGTTGAATTATTACCTGAACTCAATATCGGTAGGGTGACATTAGAGGATGATATGGTTTCAGGAAAGACATATAAGCTGCGCATCGACATGAAGAACTATGGAGACGTGATGGCGAATGGTGACGACTGGGTGATCAAAAGTAAGACACGCTCGCTGAAACCTTCGAATTACAGGCCTCCCAGGGGAGTATTCGACCTAGAACTCGACGGTATTGATATGAAAGCCGGAGAGTCCAAATATGTGAACGGTAGCATTAAAGCCCCTAAGGTTTCCGGTGAAACATCCATCAGGCTTCAGTTCGACGTTTACTACAAAGGTGACAGAATGGGAAGCACAAAGACTTTCGACATAAAAATTAAATCCTAATACTTAAACAAATGAAACTATTATTAACAATTTTCGCATTGATACCATCAATAATCATGGCACAAGGACCAACCGTATTTGAAATCGAACCTGTCTCCAACCAGGAGGTCAGTTATGAAGGAAACCTGAACCAGGGTCAGAAGTTAGAAGATCTTTCATGGGCCTGGCAGAGCAACAACGCCTGTTTCCCAGCGACCCAGTATCACAAATTCACCGGGAATCATGTTTTCTTTACCGGAATTCTACCCGCCTACAGTGAATCTACGGTAACTGTGATCCCAAAAGATCCGGAAGCAAATTTCAGCCTCTATGCTTACGAAGTAGGTGTTGATAACGATGCACTTCCACCAAACCTCGCCTCCTGCATCAGGTGTGAGGCAGATCACAAATGGGACAGAAGCTATGCTGGAAAGACTCAGGACCACTCCAGGATGGTAAAGTATATGGTAGCGATAACCCGCCCATACCGAATAGTGATTGGAGTAGTTGGTGCTGAAGATCTGGACGAAGGTGAATTTACCCTGGTCATTAATACCAAAGGAAGATAAGGCCAAAAAAATTTATATCTTTTATGTATGCTATCCACTAACCAGATGTTCATTTTGGTATTCGCGTTTGCGGCTTTCATTTGTAAGCCGCAAACTGCGTTTTCGCAAAATGATATGAAGCGTGAGATTGATAGCATCCTAAGTTCTTTAAAAGGCAAAGATTTCGAAGCGAGGGAAGACTCGTATTTCGATGTGAATAAACTTATCATGAAACGTGGTGGGAACGAGTCGGAGTCGCTGTTCAAGTATGCGATCTCCAGGGATAGCTCGGATCACGCCAAGATGGTCTTCTTCGAGTCTATGTCGACCGTATATTCGCGAAAGGGAGATACGAACGAGGCGATAAACATTAAAAAGCAGGGACTCGAAATTGCCGAAAAACTAGATGATAAGGATTTCATCCTTGTGTATAACAACGATATTGCCAACCTCTATATCTATCAGAACCTGCCAGACAAGGCTTTATTTCATATTAGCAAAGCACAGGTACTTGCAGAGAACGAAGAATTGAGACATTACAATGCGAGCATTTATTACAACCTGGGCTTGTTGGATAGCCTATTGGAAAACGAAGAAGGGCAGCATTACAACTACCTCCGAATGTGGCAGTACGCCAGTGAATTTCCGAATAATTCCACCAA
>JAUIIU010000021.1 GCA_030431695.1 Bacteroidia bacterium
GGCAGTATCTTCGTCGTATTTCAGGAGTTCGACGATGTCGGCGGCATGGGTGTCGTCTTCGATCTTATCGATGACCTCGCGCACGATCTCATCGTCCAGGCCGGCGATGACGTCGGCGGCGTCATCCGTATCCATTTCCTGGAGTTCTTCGGCGATCTCCTTTGGCGAAAGCCTGTCGAGGATCTTTTCGCGTACATCCTCATCCAGCTCCATCAGGGCTTCCGAAGTGATCTCGCTTTCAAGTAATTTTATCAGGTAGGTGGCCTCGTCGCTGTTGAGTTCTTCGAGGATCTCGGCAACATCAGCAAAGTGCAGCTCATCCATCATTTGCCTCAAGGCGTGTCCATCCTTGTTGGCAATGAGTTGTTCGACTTGCGAAAGGTAATCAGTTGTTAGCTGAAAGGCCATCTTTCTCTATCTTTAGTGAAAGTTCAATAAACTTTGCTACCGAAAGTTGCTCCGGTCTGAGGCCAAAGATAGTATCTTCTTTTAGTTTTTGAGAAAGATTGAGGCTTTTTAAGGAGTTCCTAAGGGTTTTACGTCTTTGCTGAAAAGCGGTTTTTACCAGGGTAAAAAACTGTTTTTCATCACATCGAAGACTGAAATCTTCTTTTCTCCTAAGTCGGATCACACCACTATCCACCTTGGGAGGAGGATTAAAGGCTCCCGGTTTTACCGTGAACAGGTACTCCGCATGGAAAAACGCCTGTGTGAGTACCGAAAGTATTCCATAAGCTTTGCTGCCTTCCTTCTCGCAGATACGTCGGGCTACTTCTTTTTGAAACATACCTGTAAATTCAGGGATACGCTCACGGTGTTCCAGCATTTTAAAAACGATCTGGGTTGAAATATTGTAAGGGTAGTTCCCGGTGATCGCAAAGGGCTCCCCCGGAAACAATTCGTCCAGGTTGAATTTCAGAAAATCACCTTCAATGATGCTTAAGTTTTCTTCGGAATAATACTGTTCGAGATAGGCCACAGATTCGTGATCCAGATCCATCGCCACCAGGCCAATAGGTTTGCGCAGCAGGTATTTCGTCAATACGCCCATGCCCGGGCCGATCTCCAACACCTTGTTATATCCTTCCAAAGTAAGGGTGTCGCCAATACGTTCGGCTATACCTTCGTCGTGGAGGAAATGTTGCCCCAGTTGTTTTTTTGCTCTAACGGAACCGGGTTTATTCATATGAAACTGTGATTGATCTGTTGTAGTGGCTGAATCCTAATGTTCGCTGATAACTTCTAATTCTGTCCTGAAGGCTACGAATTTACCTTCAAACGGTTTGCTTTGCGCTCTCAGGGTTTCGGCATTTTCGCGGTAGTATTTCTGAAGGGTTTCCCTGCTATCGGTAGTGTACTGAATGGAGTAGGTAATTCCCCCCATCTCTTCTTCCACCATTACCCGTGTCATTAAGGCTTTCGTAAATTTACCCGTATCCAGCATGGCCGGGATATGTTCATTCTTCATCCAGGTCACCCACTCGTCGTGAATAGTCTCGTCTATATTGATGGTTACGTTGTAAATGTACATGGTTGCTAGTTGATCGCATCCCCCCTCAACATGCGGAATCGTTTACGGGCCTCCACGAAATATATGCTGTCGGCAAAATCGTAGATGATCTGCTCGTAAAGATCCTTTGCTTTTTCCGGTTGACCCAGCCTGGTCTCGTAGAGCTCTGCCAGGTGGAAAAATGCATCATCTGCGAGTATGTCTTCCTTGTAGAATTCAATGATCTTGTTGTAAGAGGCTTCGGCCTTTTCGAATTCGTTGAGCTTTTCATACAACCTGCCCTGCCTGAGAAGTGCTTCGTCTTCGATCTTTTCACCTTTGTGGTTGTCCAGGATATCGTTCAACAGCGCAATAGCTTCCCTGTCTCTATTCTGAAGCGCAAGCAGATCTGCCCTTGCGAACTTCTTCAGTGCTGTTTGTGTAGAGTCTTCCAGGGAATTGTCCCGTATCATAAGGCTGAGTTCCATGGCGTCGTTGGCGATGAGTTGTGATGCAGACTTTTTCAGGACGTCGAGTTGCACCTGCGCCCATTCGAAATCTCCCTTGTAGTAGCTTGTCTTTGCCACCTTGAACCTTGCTTCCTGGGCCAGGATGTCGTTTTGAACCTTCTTCTGTATCTGTGAATAATAGATCAGTGCCTGGTTGAATTTCTCATCAAATACGAGGATATCCGCCAGCTCCATCTTCACGCGCGCCTGTTGATAGATCGAGAGCCCTTTGTCTGCCAGTTCCTTCAGGTTGCCAATTGCCTTGTCTTTCTTCCCGGCCGAAAAGGCTAGGAAATGATTGTAGTCGATCTGAAGTACGTAGGAATTCACATCTCGGCCGTATTTGTCCAGCAGGGATTCAAATTCCTTCTCAATATTTTCAAATTCCTCCGGTGAGGCTATTTCCAGCAGTATCTTCATCCGGTACTGCTGTCCCATCAGTTCTGCCTGGGGGGTAGGGGCGTTTTCGATCACGAACTCGATTATCTCCGAAGCGTCTTCATAAGCACCTTCTTCCAGGGCGATAAGGGCAAGATCCACTATCCCGGTAAGTTCTACAGGGTCTCTCCGGAATATGGCCTTTTCCTGGACAAATGCTTTTTTGAATTGTTTTTGCTGGATGAACAGCCAACTCAGTAATTCGTTGTACAGCAGATCGGGGTTGGCTTGCGACCGTTTCAAAAGTGCCTTCCGAAGTACTTCATTGGCCTCGTTGGTTGGGTCTTCATTGACATACTGACTGAAATTGCGCTTGGCTATCGAACGATAAGCCGGGTTGTCGCGCATCAGGTTCAGGTAGGTGCCGAACATTCGGTCCAGGTCACCCAATTCACCATAGATCCGTGCGAGCTGCACGTTAAAATCCTTGTTTGGATCACGTTCCATGGCGGTTTCGTATACTTCAACAGCTTCTTTCAGAAGGCTGTATTCCTCGAAATTCTTACCGATGGAATATGCGTACATCGGGTTTTCGTATGTGTAATCGATCGCTTTGCGATAACTTATCTGCGATAGCGAGTCCTTATCCTGTAAGGAATAATTGTAGCCCAGCTCTACATACAATTGTGGGATGATCCTCCTGGAATTCAGTTTTTTCTGAATTAATTCTTCAACAACCGAAAAGCGCTCCAGTTGTTGGTTCGACTGTATGATGTAAAGGAAAAAATCGAGTCGACCCGGGTTACGGTCATAAAGTTTGTCGTACAAAGTGAGAGCCTTTTCGTACTCACCCCGATCGAAGTAATTCTTAGCCAATAGCTCATTCTGCCCTATGGACGGGGCAGAGACAAGGAGCAATAGAATTATTACGAACAGTCGCATACGGTAAATATAACGATTTGATACCTGAAAAGTTATATCAAAAACAAAGCCGTTTTTAGGAGATGAGGTCGAAACCACAATACGGAACCAGGATGTCCGGTATTCTTATCCCATCCGGGGTCTGGTAATTCTCTAGTATTCCGGCAAGTACACGGGGCAGGGCAAGGGCACTGCCATTGAGGGTGTGAACCAGTTGGTTCTTACCATCCTGGTCTTTGAATCGAAGTTTCAGGCGATTCGCCTGGAAGGTTTCAAAATTCGACACCGAGGAGATCTCAAGCCATCGATCCTGTGCCGTAGAGAATACTTCAAAATCATAGGTCAGTGCAGAGGTAAAACCCAGGTCACCACCACAAAGTCGGAGGATGCGATACGGTAATTTCAGATCTCGCAAAATGCTTTTCACATGTTCTACCATTCCGTCCAGTGCAGCGTAGCTGTTTTCGGGATGTTCGATACGAACGATCTCCACCTTATCGAACTGGTGAAGGCGGTTCAGCCCGCGAACGTGTGCACCATAACTTCCTGCTTCTCTTCGGAAACAGGGAGTATAACCCGTACATGTGATCGGGAGGTCACTGTGCATAAGCAGGTCACCCCTGAATAAATTGGTTACGGGAACTTCTGCGGTTGGGATCAGGTACAGGTTATCACCGGTCACATGGTACATTTGGCCTTCTTTGTCCGGCAATTGCCCGGTTCCGAATCCACTGGCTTCATTCACCATATGCGGCACCTGGTATTCGGTGTAACCAGCTTCGGTGTTCTTGTCGAGGAAATAGGTGATCAGTGCTCGTTGCAATTTAGCTCCCTTTCCTTTGTATACCGGGAATCCTGCGCCAGTCACTTTTACTCCAAGTTCGAAATCGATAAGGTCGTATTTCTTAGCCAGTTCCCAGTGTGGAAGTGCTTGTTCGCCAAGGACAGGTATGTCTCCTTCTTCAAAAACAACTTCGTTATCGTTCTCATCGGTGCCTGCCGGGACACTTTGGTGTGGGATATTTGGCAGGTTGTGAAGCAATTGTTCCATTTCCTCCACCGCAGAATTCAGCTGATCCTGTAGTTTTTTTGAAGATTCCTTTAGTTCAACGGTCTTTTCTTTCATGGCGTTAGCCTTGTCCACCTCGCCATTCTTGAAGAGCATCCCGATCTCCTTGGAATATTTGTTCGATTGCGACAAGGTCTCGTCAAGTTCGGCCTGGGTGGATCGTCTTACTTCATCGGCCCTGATCACGGCTTCCAGGTCTGCCTTTGAGTCCAGTCCTCGCTTTGCCAGTGCTTTGATATATTCCTCCTTGTGTTCTCGAATTTCGGTAACCTGTAGCATCTTCTTTGAAATTTAATTGCTCCCCAACGTTTTAGCATAGGAGAGCATTGGCAAAGTTATGGAAAAAGCCTATTTTATCTCCTCTTTTTTGTGATAATCCTCGGGAGAAGGGAGTATCCAGCTATGGTGTTTCAAGTGGTGCCATTCTTCTGCAGCGAGATCCGTTTGAAAGTCGATAAGCCGGTAAAACTCGCCATCGTTCACAGCAACTTTCACATCCATATAAACAGCCACATCCCTGCCTTTGCCGGCTTCAATTTTTTCAATACGCTGAGCGAGCTGCCAAAGGAGATCCGGTTTTGCCCTTACGTTCCTGTTTTGTTTTGAACTGAGAATCTCACTGTATTTGTAGCGTTCCCGGAGACCGGTATTCTTATCTTCCACCCAAACGGTGAGCATACCGCGTTTAGACCTAAGCATCATTCGCCAGCTTAGGCGGTGTGCTTCCTCTGTCCAGAGGACATCATCCTGAAAAAACCAATGCCGAAGCGGTAATCCAACCTGGAAGGCAAAATGAACGGCCACTACGGTGATGAGTACCCGCTTGTACTTCGGGACGATCACTTCGGCCTTATCGTAGAGAACAGTCCGTTTCCTGAGGAACCATCGCTGCAAGGTTTCAGGAGTAAAAAAGAAAAAGGCGAAGGCCATGGACATATACGGGAAGATCCCGATCTGGAACACAATGGAGTTGAACATATGAAAGAACACCGAAATCCAGAAGGCGACTACCCTGGTCCTCTTCCACAGTAGCAGGGGAACGATCAGCAGGTCGAAGAATATACCGAAGTACGCTATGCACCAATGTACCCAATCCTGTTGCAGGAATTCTCCAATAAGCCAATAATGTTTCTTGCCCGACATAAAATAGCCGGCAACCGTCGCGTCAAGCCAGTCCGGGTAAAGTTTCGCCACGGCAGCATAGGTATAAACGATCCCTACCTGCAGTACTACCACCACTTTGACCCACTGTGGCATGGACGGGGATTTAAAAGACGGTTTGCGTCGAGCATCAAGGGAGAACCATCGGCTGGCAGGAAGGAACACCATGATCCAGCACAGCAACATCATGAGGTAATAATGGTTGTTGTAGGAGGTCTTCTGCATGAGGTAAACGCAGGTCCACATGACGGCGTAGGCGGCCATACTAAACCGATAACGGTAACCCAGCATCACGGCGATCCCGAAGACACCCATAAGGGCGAAATAGAAATACATACCATTTCCGGGGAGAGGTTGAAGAAACTCAAAGCCGATGAAATTAAAGGTGAATTCCGGATCGACCAAGGTTCGCTTAACCCACCCGGTTGCGATGGCCCCGAATGCTTCGAGAGTGATAAGCAGGCCGAAGACCGCACGCCAGAGAACGAGCCCGGTATTGTCGATTTGTTTAAAGAGCAGTCTATCCAAAATTCTTCAAATAGTTTCGGGCGTAAGCCTCATCTCTTTGAATGGCTTCCTGAAGCTCACTGACGTTTTCAAAGGTTTCCTCTTTTCGTATCCTGGCAATGAATTGAATTCGCATGTCGCGATCGTATAGATCATCTTCAAAATCCAGGTAATAGGTCTCGATGGTGCGTTGTTCGCCACCCACGGTTGGATTGGTGCCAATACTGGTAATGCCATGGACCATTTTACCGTTTATTTCTGAAAAAACAATATACACCCCATTCGCTGGGATGAGTTTGTATTTCTCCTTCACTTCAAGATTTGCAGTTGGGTAGGCGATCGTCCTGCCTATTTTTTTTCCCGGAACCACGACCCCGGAAAGCATGAACGAATACCCGAGAAACTTGTTTGCCGTTGCAATGTCGCCTTCTTCCAGGGCTTTGCGGATCTTGGTGGAACTCACGGTGACCTCACTGATCTCCTGGGCGGAAATCTCTACAACTTCGAAATCGAAGAGTCGACCAAATTCCCTCATTTCGTTGATACTGGCGTTACGATTGCGCCCGAAACGATGGTCGTAGCCGATCACTACTTTCTTAGCGCGGATGGATTCAACAAGGAGGTCCCGAACAAAATCCACGGCCGAGAGCCTTGAAAACTCCCGGGTGAATGGATGGACGATCAGATGATCGAGCCCGATCTTTTCGAGTAATTCCTTCTTTTCGGAAATAGTATTGATCAATTTGATATTGCTCTCTTTCTGCAAAACCATCCGTGGATGAGGAAAGAACGTCAACAGTACGGACTGTATCCCCTCTTTTTTTGCCGAAGCGACCAGGCGTTCCAGGATGGCCTTGTGTCCCACATGAACCCCGTCGAAGGTTCCGATGGTCACTACACAGGGTTTTTCCGCCTTATACGATCTTGCCGAGCTGTGTTCTTTCATCCTATTTCCCGTTGAAGGTATTCATCGTAATATTGATTCCCGCCAACCCAAAACTCTCAATGATCTCTTTTCCTTTCTTGAAACGCTCCGGGAGTTTGTCCACTTCTTCCGGAGTCCATTCTCCAAGGACATAATCCACCTGTCTTCCTTTGGAGAAATCATCACTGATACCAAATCGGAATCTATTGTATTTAGTGGTTTGAAGTGTATTTTGTATATCGGCCAGCCCGTTGTGCCCGCCGTCGCTGCCCTTGGTCTTCACGCGCAGCGTTCCGAAGGGGAGATTGAGATCGTCCGTAATGACCAGTAGGTTCTCCAATAGGATCTTTTCTTTCTCCAGCCAGTATTTGATCGACTTTCCACTTAGATTCATAAATGTGCTTGGCTTGAGTAGCAGGAAGCTTCGTCCTTTTTTCTTAAAAGTAGTAACATCTCCCAATTTCTGTGTTTCCCAATTCAACGACTCCTCATCGGCCAAGTGATCCAGCATTTGGAAGCCTACATTGTGCCTGGTATTATGATATTTAGGGCCGATATTTCCAAGGCCGGCGATGAGAAATTTTTTCATAGGGTCAGCTTCTGAAAGAAGTGAGTTCGATCTTATTCCAAATAGTTTCCTGAAAAACGCGATCATTCGGTTTTTTAATTCTGAAGTAAAAATAAAAAAAGCATCCGTGATTCACGGATGCTTCAGTATATATTAATATGAAGAGTCTATTCCTCTGCTGGCGCTTCGGCGGCTGGTGCTTCAGCTCCTTCTCCACCTTCGGCTGCTGCACCTTCAGCACCCTCTTCTCCTTCTTCTCCTTCTTCTTCCTCATCCACTTCGTCGACGATAGCGGTACGAGAAGTTCTAACCTGACAAATAACCGTGTTGTCCGGATGGAGGATATTAAAGTCTTCAGCTTCTACTGAAGTTACATATTTCTTATGTCCGATCTTCATTTCAGTGATATCCACTTCGATAAAATCCGGAAGGTTATCAGGCAGGGCCTTAACACGAAGTTTTCTGTTCACAATTCGAAGAACACCTCCGTTTCGAACACCTCTGGAATTACCGGTAATCCGCACAGGAATTTCCATCATCACTTCTTTGTCGTCGAAGATCTGATAGAAGTCCATATGAAGAATTCTGTCAGTTACTGGGTGAAATTGAATGTCTTGAAGTATGGCGTTTACTTTGGTGCCATCTTCTAAGGCAATTACAACCGTATGTACATCCGGAGTATACACAAGGTTTTTAAATGCCAGGTCATCTGCTGAAAAGTGAATTGGCTCATCTCCTCCGTATACTACGCAAGGAACCTTTCCAGCATTACGCAAGGCTTTCGTTGCCGATTTGCCCACGCTTTCTCTTTTAGATCCGTTGATTGTAATTGATTTCATTTTGAAATTTTCATTAATAATGTCCCTTTGAAGCCTGTTCAGGCGAAAGAGGGTGCAAATGTAGGGCTTTTTTACAAAAGTCTAAAAGAAATACTGGAAAGATTCAAGAACTGTGACACAAGATGTAAGACAAGGATAGAATTGGTTCTGAGCAGGTTAGAACACCCGTCATAGTTGGACTTACATCAGGAATTTAGAAGCGATGGACTTGTTCTCGTTAACTCGTGTCATGACATCGGCGAAAAGGTTGGCACAACTCAGTACATGGATCCTGTCACTTTCCTGTCGCAACGGGATGGAATCGGTTACGATAAGTTCCTCGAGTTTCGATTTTTCCAATCGTTCGTATGCATTGCCGGAAAGAATAGGGTGAGTACAGATAGCTCTAACGCTTATTGCTCCTCGCTCCATCATCAGGTCGGCCGCTTTGGTAAGTGTTCCGGCGGTATCAACCATATCGTCCACCAGCACTACATTCTTGCCTTGCACATCCCCGATCAGTTCCATATGCGAGATCACATTGGCCTTTGCGCGTTGCTTGTAACAGATCACCACATCGCTTTCCATTGCCTTGGAATATGCATAGGCTCTTTTAGAACCACCCATATCGGGAGAGGCAATGGTTAAGTTTGGCAAATTCAGTTCTCTTAAATAGGGCAGAAAGATCGTTGAGGCAAAAAGGTGATCCACCGGTTTTTCGAAGAAGCCCTGGATCTGGTCTGCGTGGAGGTCCATGGTAATGATCCGGGTGGCACCCGCCGTTTCCAGCATTTTAGCAACAAGTTTTGCAGCAATAGGCACCCTGGGTTTGTCCTTTCTGTCCTGCCGCGCCCAGCCGAAATAAGGCAGGACGGCGGTGATATGCCTGGCGGAAGCACGTTTGGCGGCATCCAGCATCAGCAGCATTTCCATGAGGTGGTCGCTATTCGGGAAGGTGGAACCTATAATAAAAACCCTACTACCACGTACCGATTCCTCGAAAGACGGCTGAAATTCTCCATCGCTGTATGTTGAGGTTATTACATTTCCCAGCGGGGATCCGAATGCGTCGGCGATCTTTTGTGCTAATTCCTTGCTCTGCTTGCACGGGAAGATTTTAGCTTCAGGAACAGGTACAGACATTGTTGCGTTGTGTTGGTTTGCTGCAAATGTAAAATTATCGTTAGCTAATTCGAAAAAATGAAAGCGTGAATTACTAACAATTTTGATTTTATTGTTTATTTTTGCCCACCCCTGAAGCCTCGGTGGCGGAATTGGTAGACGCGCTGGATTCAAAATCCAGTGGTAGCAATACCGTGTGGGTTCGATTCCCACCCGAGGTACAATAAACCAAAAAACAGGTAAAGTTAAGCGAGCTTCAAAAAAGAAAGCTCGCTTTCTTTTTTGAAGTGAAGTGTAGACTTTGTTTTTTGGTTTTCAAGCGCAGCTTGAAGGGAACATCAGCTATGCTGATGAATCCCACCCGGTTATTAATTATTATTCATTACTATTATTTATTGAATCAATACCGAAGTGCTTTTCAAATGCAGTTCGCATGTAACATCAACCCTAATGACCGATTATCTGTTGAGTTCTGTAACCCAGGTTACCGACGTGAATCGTTAAATACGTATTTTTGCAATTCAATTCAGCAAAACATGAAGATAGAACAGATCTATACCGGATGCCTCGCACAGGGGGCCTACTATATTGAAAGCAATGGAGAAGTAGCGATCATCGATCCGTTGAGGGAGGTTGCACCCTATATCGAAAGAGCATTGGAGGATAACGCAGAGATCAAATATATTTTTGAAACACATTTTCACGCCGATTTCGTAAGCGGTCATGTTACACTTTCGAAAGAAACCGGCGCCCCGATAATTTACGGACCTAATGCAAATCCATCCTTCGACGCCATCATCGCAGAGGACGGACAGGAATTCAAATTAGGTGACATAACCATAGTTACCCTGCATACACCCGGGCATACCATGGAGAGCACTACCTACCTGCTGAAAGATGCCGAAGGGAATGATCATGCGATCTTCAGTGGGGATACCCTTTTCCTTGGGGATGTGGGGCGACCCGACCTGGCGCAGAAAGCAGCCGATATGACACAGGAACAACTTGCGGGGATATTATTCGATAGTCTGAGAAGTAAGATCATGCCTTTAGGCGATGAGGTGATCGTTTACCCGGCTCATGGTGCTGGTTCTGCCTGCGGAAAGAACCTGAGCAAGGAAACCGTGGGAACCCTGGGCGACCAGAAACGAACAAATTACGCCCTTCGGGCGGATATGACGCGGGAGGAATTCATCGATGAGGTGACCGAAGGTTTGTTGCCTCCTCCTCAATACTTTCCTCTTAACGTAAAGATGAACAAGGAAGGGTATGACGACATCAGTGAGGTCATCAAACGAGGTTCGATCGCCATGTCAGCCGAAGCCTTTGAAGTAGCAGCGAATGAGACCGGAGCCCTGGTACTGGACGTTCGTCATCAGCGCGACTTCATAAAGGGACATATTCCAAGGTCGATATTTATCGGGCTGGACGGAGGATTCGCTCCCTGGGTAGGAGCACTGATTGGGGATGTGAAGCAACCCATACTGCTGGTAACTCCTGAAGGCAGGGAAGAAGAGACGATCACGAGGTTGTCGAGGGTTGGTTTCGACAATACCCTGGGTTACCTGAAAGGCAGTTTTGAAGCCTGGAAGCAGTCGGGGATGGAATACGATACGCTGTCGTCAATTTCGGCGGAACAATTCCGGAAAGATCTTGAAGCCGGTGATGTTCCGGTGTTCGATGTTCGCAAACCCGGTGAGTTTGATAAATCGCATATGCCGGAAGCCCATTCCACACCTTTGGATTTCCTGAATGATTATTTAGCTGAATTTCCTTCGGAAGAGACCTTTTACGTACACTGTGCAGGAGGTTACCGATCGGTGATCGCAGCGTCGATACTCAAGAGCAGGGGAATTCATAACCTGATCGATGTGGCCGGAGGGTTCAAATCTATGAAGGAAGCAGGAATTCCGGTTACGGCCGAAGTGTGTCCAACTACAAAAAAGTAGTTACTTCTTGATGAACTTTTTCACCATAGGGCCAACTTCAGTATTGATATCAAGGAAGTAGATCCCGGGAGAGAGGGCGGAAATATCGATAGAAGGTTTGATATCCGATTCGAACAATAACAGCTGTCCGCTCATCGAAAACAATCTGATGGTTTGAGGCGAAACACCTTCGATGGAAAGGTTCAGAATATTATATGTGGGATTGGGATAGATTGAAATATAAGTTTCTGATAGATCTTCATTAGAAAGGATTGGCTCAGGCCAATACACAATCTCAAAACCGGAAATCGTTGTGAACTCCATGTGCAACTCTCCATTACTGTTCAAAAAGTATTCATATGGTTCTCCCAGGCCAAAATAACCGAAGTAAGAGTTCTCGAATAGCGTATGAGAAGCGAAATTACATGGTTCGTTCGAATGATCGAATGAGTCGAGTACCAGGAGATCATTGACATCGTCGTAAATAAATTTTCCATCGAACGAGTTACAGGCGGCAAAACCTTCGAAAGTGAGGTCCTGGTGAATGATCATATAGGGAGAAATTGGCGGGTCAACATCAAAAACCGATTGCGGATCGCCCAAATCGCCTTGAGTGTACAGTAAATACCAGTCGTCAATAATTGCCGGGTCCTGGGCAAAACTCCAAAAACAAGTTCCGAGAAACACGAGTATGACCGCTAGTTTTTTCATTCTTTGATGAACTTTTTCACAACGCTACCTCTTTCAGTAATTATCTCAATAAAATAGATTCCTTCGGAAAGGGAAGCAACGTTAATCACATCAGGGTTTTCTGCGGTGCTAATCAGTCGCTTTCCAGAAAGCGAGTAGATGGTTGCCGAGGTGATAGACTGATAATATTCAGAATAAAGATTTAAAACATCCGAAGCGGGATTGGGATACAACACAAAGCTATTTTCTTCAACATCCTGAGTAGATAAATTGTAATCTCTTCTGAAGTATGCCTTATCTCCATTAGACTTGGTTAACTCGAGCAATAGGCCGGAGTCCACCGAAGTACTATGGCCAAATGTAGCCGGAAGTCCATCAAAGAGGAATTCTGTATAGAGCAGTTCGAAATCAATATTCTGAGGCTCAACACATGTATTCCCGCCTATATTCCGACTAGTAATAGTTAGTTCTGAATTAGTTGTGTCGTAAGTGATCATTCCGCTGAAATTATTACAACCACTATCACCTGTAAATGTGCCAAGGGTGGGGTCATCGGTTTCAGTGAAGAAAAATGAAGGATTAAATTCTTCTCCATTCACCGGAACCGGGTATTCCACTCCTGAGATAACAAGTTTCTCAAGTTCCCATTCGTCGAAAAGGTGGAAAGGAATGGGAACATTGCTGTACTTGGCGCTATTACCATCTTGATTGGTAATTATAAGAGTTTTTACACCTCCTGTTTGATTTAGAATTTCATAGTGCAAGAAAACAGGTGGCTGTGTTAATTCACCAATAAGCGTGTAATAGTCGCTTTGAAAATTCCAATAATTCGACCCACAATCACCTAATAGATTTATCCAACCGGGTAGAAGAACAGTAATTTCCGAACTTATTGGATCAACGATCACATCTGCACTCAGAATATCACCGCAATCGATTATGCTAGTTAAGATCTCTTCATCATTGGTTCCCTGAATATAATAGTGTAATTTTGGGTTAACATATTCCGCAGGGTCTGGAAGAGGGGAAGGAAATATCTCATTATCAATTTTGATATATGCCAGCTTCCACTCACCTTCAAGTTCAGGATCCTGGGCAAAGCTCCAAAAGCAAGTTCCGAGAAATACGAGTATGACCGCTAGTTTTTTCATTCTTTGATGAACTTTTTCGTAAATCTACCTATTTCAGTATTTATCTCAACAAAATAGATTCCTTCGGAAAGGTTAGAGACATTGAGACTTTCGGTATTGGTTTTTTCGGTTAGTAGTAAATCCCCGTTAATGCTATAAACTTGAATAGATTCGATAAATACACCCTCCGAAGAGATCATGAGCTTATCCGACACAGGATTTGGGAACAATTTTATACTTGATGAAGGAGGAATATCATCTATCGATAATTTTCTGTCTCGAAATATGGCATAGCCAAGAAGTATGGTTCCACATTCCAGCCTCAATCCGTCGCCTTCGGGTATAATTTCAAAATAAAACCGATTCAAAAAGTCAAAATAATCCACTTCAAATTCAGTGTGAATGGTAACTCCGCAATCTTCAGTTTCCGGGTCGAAAGAAGTACGTTCGAGGAGGTCGTTTACAAATTCGTAAGTGCCTGAAAAATCATTGCAGGCAGCAGTCCCGGAAAATTCTAAGTTTGGTTCAATCGTCAAGGTTGGTTGAATTGGAGGGTTAATCCAATTAACAATGAATATGTCATTCAAATCTGTGGATTGCAGTTCATATAAATACCAGGTGCGATATAAATCAGGATCTTGAGCGATACAATTTAGAGTCGATCCAAGCAGTAAAATCGATAGTACAATTTGTCTCATTCTTTGATAATTTTTTTCACCTCACTACCCTTCTCAGTAGTGATCTCCAGGAAGTAGATTCCTTCGGAAAGGGAAGCAACGTTTATTGCATCGGGGTTACCTACGGTGCTAATCAGTCGCTTTCCAGAAAGCGAGTAGATGGTTGCTGAGATAATAAACTGATTTTCAGAATAAAGATATAAAATATTTTTGGTTGGATTTGGAAATATACTAACATTATTCACACGGTTTTCATCAATTCCGAGTATGGTATCCTCGTATACCGCGAAATTCCCTTCGGGATCGGTCACGATCAAACGATAGCCCGGTGCATTGGAAATGACTTCATAGGAAAACGTTTGTGGATTACCGTCCTTAAAATAAAAATCACCCAGGTAGACTCCCTCGAGTTCGCAATAGATATCACAATTGAACAGGGTAATGGCAGGTAAAATGGTCTCAAACGTATCCAAAACAGGATCGAAGTCTAAGTCGCTGAAAAAAGCATTCACAGAGATCCAGGTGTTCATCTCATCTTCGTCGAATATCAATACCCCGGGATTTAAAATGTCGCCGGTTGAGGGGTAGGTTGTCCCATCTACTGTGACCTCATGCAAATACCAGTTCGTGTCCAGGAGGATGGGATTGGGATTTTGGGTAAAAGCTTGGAATGAACTAACCCCGGCGATCAATAGTGTATATAGTTTCTTCATGACAACAATTTTTTTCAGAAGTTACTGATTCCGGGGAATTACTAGTTTAAAGTTATAAAATTTTACTGCATTTCGTATTTTTAGCCAAAGTTCCCAAATCTCATGAGTGACTTCTGGCTATATGTAAAACTAGGACTCGAACACGTCCTTGACCTTGGAGGGTACGACCATATACTGTTCCTGGTCGCCCTTTGTGCTGCCTATACATTTAGTGCGTGGCGAAAACTTCTGGTGCTGGTTACCCTTTTTACCGTTGGGCATACAGTTTCTTTGATCCTTGCACATTACGACATCGTTTCAGTGAGTGGTGCTTATGTGGAATTCCTTATTCCCATCACGATCCTGGTAACAGCGGCGTACAATATATTCAACGCCAGAAGAAACCGATCCAGCGGTCTAAACCTGATGTTGTATGTGGTTACTGTTTTCTTCGGACTCGTACATGGATTCGGATTTGCGAGATATTACGGGATGATCAAAGTTGATGAAAGCGTTGCGCCCTTGCTTGAGTTTGCTCTTGGCGTTGAGCTGGCCCAGATCATCATCGTGATGATCACGTTGGTGATCACCTTTTTGGTGCAGGGCATTCTCAGATTCGGTCAGAGGGATGGGGTGCTAATCATCTCTTCTATCGTTATCGGGATGACGATCCCAATGCTGGTCGATACCTGGCCGTTCTAACTTTTTCAAATATTTAACGCCTCCGGGTTTTGTGATGCTGTAACTTAGCTCTAATTTCGCTACTAATCACCTAACTGATGACGCAGGAGAAACAGAGAAAATACGACATCGCTTATTTGCGAATGGCGAAGGAGTGGAGTACATTGTCCTATTGCGAGCGAAGGCAAGTTGGCGCGCTTATTGTGAAGGATAAGATGATCATTAGCGATGGGTACAACGGAACACCTACCGGTTTTGAGAATATTTGCGAGGATGATGAAGGTTATACGAAGTGGTATGTGCTTCACGCCGAGGCAAATGCCATCTCAAAAGTGGCGTCCTCCACCCAATCCTGTGAAGGAGCCACCCTGTATATTACGATGTCGCCGTGTCAGCAGTGTAGTAAGCTGATCCACCAGGCCGGGATAAAACGACTGGTGTATCACGAGGAGTACAAAGATAATTCAGGAGTAAAATTTTTGGAACGCGCAGGCGTTTCAATAACACACATCGAAACCCTGTAGAGATAATGGGAATCAATAAGAAATACTTACCTCTTTTACTTGGAGTGGCGATCGCCGCCGGGGTTTTTATTGGTTCAAAATTAAATTTCAACGACAGCAACGAGAAGATATTTGCTACCAATTCCAAGAAAGACAAGCTCAACAGGCTTATCGATTATATCGATTTCGAGTATGTGGATAAAGTGAATACCGATAGTATCGTAGACGTTACGGTGAACGGGATACTGGAGAATCTGGATCCTCATTCGGTGTATATCCCTGTGGATGAATACGAGGATAATGCCGATGATATGCGGGGGAATTTCGTGGGAATTGGGATCAGTTTTTACCCATATAAAGATTCCATCGCTGTTATTCGAGCCATAGAAGGAGGCCCTGCAGCCAAGGCCGGGATAAAAGGCGGCGACAGGATACTTTATGCCGATGGCAAGCCGCTTTTCGGGGCAGACATCTTCAGAGACAGCATATCCTCATTCTTAAAAGGAGAGATAAATTCCAAGGTGAATCTAACCGTTTACAGGCCTTCGGAAGGAAAAATGCTTGATTTCAAACTCAAACGGAAACACGTGCCCCTGGTAAGTGTAGATGCGGCTTATCAGCTTACGGACGAGATCGGGTATATAAAAGTGAACCGGTTTTCGGAAACAACTTCCGATGAATTCAGCGATGCCCTGGATGATCTGATAGACAACGGGATTGAAACCCTGGTACTGGATCTTCGCAATAATCCGGGGGGATATATTTATGCAGCCGAGAAGATCGTGGACGAATTCCTTGAGAACAATAAGCTGATGCTGGTGACACGCAATAAGAACGGGGAGGAGAACAGGAGCTATGCCAGCAGGAAAGGTGATTTCGAAAAAGGCAAGGTATACGTGCTGATCAACGAGAATTCCGCTTCGGCCAGTGAGATCGTTGCGGGAGCATTGCAGGACAACGACAAAGGAACCATTATCGGGCGCCGTTCCTTCGGAAAAGGCCTGGTGCAACGTGAAATGGCCCTAGGGGATGGAAGCGCGGTTCGATTGACGATTGCACGCTATTTCACTCCTACTGGAAGATCCATACAGCGTCCTTATGAAAATGGCAATGGCGATTATTACCGCGACTACGAAAAACGCTATAACAACGGAGAGCTCGAGCACGCCGAGAATATTGAGGTGGCGGATTCACTTCGGTTTGTAACCCCCGGCGGAAAGGTGGTGTACGGTGGCGGAGGTATCATTCCGGATGTTTTTGTTCCAAAAGATACGAGCGTTGAGAATGAAACTTTGGAATATATTTCGAGAAGTGGATTTATCAGCTACTTTATCTTCGAGTACCTGGAAAAGAACAGGAGCTATTTTGCGGGAATGACCTTCAATAAATTTGCGGCCGAGTTCGAAGTGCCGGAATCGTTAAAGGAGGAATTCATCGAATATTCCAGATTTGAAGAAGCACAGATCGACCTGCGTAAATACGACAATGATCTTGCGATCGCCCTCAAAGCCAATATTGCCCAGCAGCTCTTCGGGCCAAACGCCTTCGAATATTTCCTGAACGACGGCGACACCATGATCAACAAAGTACTCGAATTGGAAGCACGGGATACCGAAGGGGAATAATTACTTGTTTCTCTCACTGATCTTCCTTGATGCAAGTAAAATCAGCATCAAAACAATCACGCAGGCAGAGGCCAGTATACTGATTGAAGCCACAAGACTGTCCCCTTCAAACAGATTGGCAAAATCCAGTTTTGTAGCGTTAAATCCGATGAGTACCAGTGCTATTATGATAAAGATATATATGGCGATTTTCATAATTCCTTAATTGAACAATTCCTGAATATTAGACGTAAATAATTTCACAGCGATCGCGAGCAGGATCACTCCGAAAACCTTCCGGATCACCCCTATACCATTTTTACCGAGGATTCTTTGCAACCGGGCAGAAGTCTTCAGCACTACATAGATCACGATGATATTTATCACGATAGCCACGATCACATTCTGTATTTCATATTCCGCCCGAAGGGATAACAGTGTGGTCAAACTACCCGGACCGGCAAGCATCGGAAACGCCAAAGGGAAAATCGTGGCTACCTCCGGGCCGGTTCCATCGTCTTTGAACAAAGTGATCCCAAGCAACATTTCGATGGCGATAAAGAAAAGGACAAATGCACCCGCGACGGCAAATTCATTCACGTTTATCCCTATCAGTTTCAGTATACTTTCACCTATGAATAGGAACATCGTAAGCACTACAGCGGCGATGATCGCAGCCTTTTCACTATGAATGTGTCCGGCCTTTTCCCGCAGCGAAATTATGATAGGAATGTTCCCTATAATGTCGATCACAGCGAAGAGAACCATACTGGCGGTGAATATTTCTTTGGCGTTCAGTGTCATTGATCCTGGTTTTGGGCTGCAAAATTAGACAAAGCCATTCAGATTTCATGTATTCAAAGAAGAATAATTCGGGGGATATTTGATCGCGGTGTTTTAAAGAATGTATCTTTAACCCCATGTTTCAATTAGGAAAGACCATTGTGTCCGAGGACATACTGGAGAAAGAGTTTGTCTGTAATCTAAGTGCCTGTAAAGGTGCGTGTTGCATCAAAGGAGAGGCAGGTGCGCCTGTGGCGGAAGCGGAAGTGGAGGTGCTCAAGGAGGTATACTCCAGGGTAAAGCCCTTTCTGAGAAAAGAAGGAATTGAGGCTATTGAGGCCCAGGGGACCCATATCGTCTCGCCGCTGGGCGAATTGGAAACACCCCTGGTCAATGGAAAGGAGTGTGCTTATGTTACTTTTACTTCTGAAGATGTAGCGAGTTGCGGGATCGAGGACGCCTTCAATGCAGGTGAGATCGACTTCAGGAAACCGATATCCTGCCATCTATACCCGGTCCGTGTTAAGGACTACAGCGAGTTCGCGGCTGTCAACTACCACAAATGGCCGATATGCAATGATGCCTGTACCCTGGGGAAGGAATTGAGTGTGCCTGTTTATAAATTCGTCAAAGATGCACTGATCCGGAAGTTTGGCGAGAATTGGTACGCGGAACTGGAGAAGATAGCGGAATCCAATAAATAACAGAAAACAGTTTTAGGTTGGAATAAATTCACTCATTTGGGTGATATTCAATAGGTTCATATTTAGTATATTAGTTGAACGTAAACTAAACCATTAAAATTAATTGAACATTATGAAGAAATTATTGCTTTCACTAGCCGTGATTGGGGCCCTGCTTTCTTGCGAGAATCCGGTTTCAAAGAAGATCAAGGAAACAAAGGAAACCGTGTCCAATACTCGTAAGGCGGTTAAAGAGATGGAAAAGGTGCAGGAAGATATAGAAGACCTGAAGAACGAAGAACCTTTGACCAACGATGAACTTAAGGAGTGGTTGCCGGATGAGATCAACGGAATGAAGCGTACGGGATATAAGGCCGGTCAAACTGCCTTTATGCAGATCGCACAGATCGAAGCCACTTATCAGAACGAGGATAAGTCTAAGAAACTAAGAGTCCAGGTGATCGATGGAGCCGGAGAAATGGGAGCAGCTGCCACAGCAGGTATGCGCATATTGTTCTCGCAGGATTTCGAGGAGGAGGACGAGTATAAGGTAAAACGAACAGCGAAGCGTTCAGGCATGAAAGTAATGGAAGAATACCGAAAGGACGGCAGTAGAAGTGAGGTACAATTCATGCAGGACGACAGGTTCTACATCCATGCCACGGGCACCAATATGGATCTTGATGAAACATGGGACGCCGTTGAAGAGCTGGACGTTGATAAACTGGGATAACCAACACATACATATTTGTTTTAGATCACCTTCATACCCTGAAGGTGATTTTTTTTGCTATTTCCGAAGAAACCGGCCCCACCAAATAAGCCCGTAGCTACCTTCTGTTTCGGGCTTATCTCCCAGCTGGATCACAGAGAATTTATGGAGTCAGGATTATTTATAATATACTGAAATACAATTATTTGTATTGTTTTTAAGGAATGTGTTAGATTTCCTTGATGTTGAAAACTTGTTGAAAACCAACGCTCATTTTCACCGGTATTCAGGTCAGATTTTTTCATATTTGTTAGTCCCGAATAACCACCTTCTCAGGAGTGAGGAAAATAAGAAGGACAATGAAAATCTGGCTGGAAACTACGCGGAAGAAGTGAAGTTTAGTCAGGTGAAAAGTTAAACCAGGAAATTATAGAGGCCCTTTATTTTGCGGCGGTTTCTGCTTCTATGGAGGAGGCTAAGCAAGACGGTCCTTACAAAACACATAAAGGGTCTCCTATTTCCAAATTAGAGTTTCAACACAATTCGTTGCAGGCAAACCACTCACGCCTGAGGAGTTACGTGAAATGCAAGCCATATCAAGCGATGCAGAAGACGATGACTGCTTAATGTGTGGTTCTTAATTTAAGTGTTATTAATTTTTGAAAAAGGAGGGTGATCGCCCTCCTTTTTTATACTTTCGGTTATATTAGCCTTTTCAAGTACTATGGACGAACTTATACAAACACCTGCTGAAGCGACACATTGTTCCCTATGTAGCACACCACTTGCAGCAGACCAGAACTTTTGTGTGAATTGCGGTTACCCCGAAAAGGGAACTGAAAGTGAAAAAGCTAAATTTCATGCAGACAGGGTTCAAAACCAACGGAAACAACAATTCGCTAAAAAGGAACTCAAGACCGGAAGGATCATACTGTTGGTGATTGCAGGGCTATCATTTTTGTCCGGGTTGTTCTACTTTTTTGCTATGGACGACTCTGCCTCGCTCATCGCCTCAGGGATTCTCTCGATCGTATACCTCGCCCTGGCGTATTGGTCTCAGCAAAAACCGCTTATCGCGATGGTTCTTGGGCTACTGGTTTATTTAACCACCATAGTCATAAACGGGATCGTTGAACCGGAGACCATTCACCGGGGAATAATAATGAAGGTGATCATTATCGCCTTTCTCGGGAAGGGGATCAATTCGGCCTTGCAATTGCGTAAAAACAAATAGTCTGGATGGAACAATGCACTAAATGTGGTGCCGTACTTTCGCCTACCGATGTATTTTGCGGAAACTGCGGTACGAAGCGCAACCAGAACGTTTCAGAAAAAGAAGAACAAAGCATACGACAGGTCATCATTTTTTATCTCGCTTACCTCGTATACGCGATTGTTTCTTATGTCATCTACCTGGAAAGCGACAGCTTGCTCACAGAGATCATACTGGAATCAGTATTTATTCTACTTACACTGATCTTCTGTTTTTTAGACCTGAAAAGGATAATGAAACTGTATTCCTTGCGGTTTATAAACTGGAAGAACCTGGCCTTTTCGATTGTTTTTCCGGTATTTACCGCGGTGATCGTCTACTTCGGCATCAGTTGGATAAATATGTTGCTTCTCGAAGAAGACTACAATATGTTCTACGATTATATGGGGTATGAGAATTCATTCCTGTGGGCTTTTATTTTCGTTGGCGTAGTGGCGCCGGTTTTTGAGGAACTGGCCTTCAGGGGATATCTGTTCAACCAATTGATGAATGTGACCACCTCCAGGGTTACGATAATAGCTACAGCCCTGATCTTCGCCCTGGTTCACTTCTCGTTCATCTCCATCCTTTGGATCTTTCCTTTCGGGATCGTACTGGGATACCTTCGGTATAAGTACCGCACCCTTTGGTTGGGGATGATCGTACATTTCATTCACAATTTCCTGGTACTGCTGCTGGAATACTACTATTTTTCCGGCGAGACTTTGCTTGATATGTTTTCGTAATTCCGAAGAAAATAAACAGGGAGAATTTCGAATTTGCTGCACGCTTTTCAGAAAATAAATTTTGAACGAGATTATCCGACCGTTGATTTTTTGTTACTTTAACGTTAATTAAATGTTGTATGAATTACGGTTTTACCGAGTTTTTGCAGTTGTTCGGATCCCTGGGGTTGTTTCTCTTCGGAATGATGGTGATGAGTGATGCATTGATGAAGTTGGCAGGAAATAAGATGCGCCGAATCCTGGCGACCATGACTTCCAACAGGTTCTTTGGTATATTGACCGGGTTCACCATCACGTCTGTCATCCAGTCATCTTCGGCTACCACACTAATGGTAGTTAGCTTCTCGAATGCCTCCTTACTGACCCTAACCGAGTCCATAAGTGTGATAATGGGAGCGAATATCGGAACTACCATTACGGCATGGCTTATAACAATTCTGGGGTTTAAGGTAAGTATGAGTGCAATCGCCTTACCTCTGGTTGGGTTCGGGTTTGCCTTTACTTTTGCCAAGAAGGAACAATTAAAGAACTGGGGAACCTTCATCATAGGCTTTGCCGTACTGTTCATAGGACTTCAGTTTTTAAAGGATGCCGTACCAAATATCAATGACAACCCGGAAATGCTGGAGTTCCTGAAGCGTTACACGGATCTTGGTTTTTGGTCTGTATTGATCTTTCTATTTATCGGGACCTTGCTTACGGTGATCATTCAGTCTTCGAGCGCCACCATGGCCCTAACTCTGATCATGACAGCACAGGGCTGGATTCCTTTCGAGCTTGCTGCAGCTATGGTTCTAGGGGAGAATATCGGGACTACGATAACAGCGAATATAGCCGCAATAGTGGCGAATTATAATGCCAAGCGAACAGCAAGAGCGCATCTATTGTTCAATATAATTGGTGTGATCTGGGTGTTGGTCCTGTTTTACCCTTTCTTACGAATGGTTAGCTGGATCGCACAACAAACGGGGTCGGATTCTCCCTATTTGCACGCAGCGGCGATTCCGGTAGCAATTTCTTTGTTTCACACGATCTTCAATATCTGTAATACGTTTCTTTTGATATGGTTTGTCAAACCCATCGCACGGCTGGTTGAACGAATTGTACCCAGGAAAAAACCAATGGAGAAGGAGATCGACGAACCAAAATTCTTGTCGAAAGAAACCCTTAAGTATCCGGAGACAGCTATAATTTCACTTGAAAAGGAATCGAAGTACCTGTTTAAAAGTGCGGTATTTGAAATAGTAGCCCATGCAATGAATATTCATCGGGCCGACATTAAATCGGACGATAAGATCAAGGCTATTATAAAGAGATCTACCGAAGATATGGGAATAGATGTGGAAGACCTGTATCATGTAAAAGTTAAGAAGATCTACGGGGAGATCATCCGATTTGCTTCAATTTCGCAGAGCAACTTTCAGTTGACAATGGAGCAGAATAAGCATGTTTCAGAAATAAAACTTGCCAATAGGAAAATGGTAGAAATCCTTCGAAACATGAGAGATATCGCCCCGAACGTGTCTCAATATATCGAGTCGGACAACGAGTACGTTCGTAAGGAGTATAATAAACTGAGAAAGCAAATAGCAAAGGTGCTGAGGTTGATCTATCGATTTCGTACAAAAAAGGATAAGGATTTATACCACGAGAAGCTCATGGCCTTGCGAGAGGAGGCCCGAGAGAAAATTCATTCCACAAGCGATTCTATAGAGCGATTGATAAGGGAAGGATTTATTACTGTTGATATGGGGTCATCCCTGGTAAATGACAGGGATAACGTAAATGATACCATAAAGAAACTGATTACAATTGCAGACCTCCTTTACGGAGAAAGAGATCCGATATTGGAATTGAATGGTAAATAAAAAACCCCGACTTACCGGGGTTTTTTATTGAAATATATTGATCTTAGTTGCTTTTGTGGCTTTTATAATATTCTTCCATCAAATGCATCAGAGCTGTGATCAGGTCTTTGGTTTCCAGAAGAAGGCTGAAGTATAAAGTAGTATTCTTTGGACTTGATTCCTCGTTTCTGGTTCTTGTGATCTGAACTTCTATCATCTTTGAAATATCGCTGAACGCCTTTTGCTTTCTGATCAGGATATCTTCGAGCTTTTCAAATTCCCTGTTTTTAAAGATAACATGAATATCTTTCAGTAAGGCTTCAAAAGATGTGTCAATATACTGGAGATCTTTGATCTGATTAAATCGCAATTTCTTATGGTTATTGCGAACATGCTTATGACTTACTTTAGCGATATACTCCAGTGACTGAGACACATCGGTCATGTAGGCCAAAATCATGATATAGAAGTTACTTCCCCTCACACTTGTCTCATCGAGATTCTTAATGAAATAAAATATATGATTCCTGAGTTCGTCAACTTCTTCGGACAGCTGGTCTACTTTAATCCTACTCTTTTTAAGTTTGGATTCATCTTCTACGGCCAATCCCTGAATAATTGAAGAATAGATCTTATTCGTGCGTGAAACAGCCTTAGCGACATTATCGGCACTTTCTTCGATAATCCCCTGAACTGTACTACTTTCAGCTTTTTTCAACTCATCAGGAGATGTGATCGCATTAGATTTTTTCCTGTGAGAAATGTAATTGCGAATGAGTAGTATAACGGCTATGAGAAGTAATACAGCTATCATAGGGCCTTTGCCCAGGTATATGAGATAAGCTAATACTCCTGCGGAAACAAATGCACTGAAGGCAGTAAAGAACCATCCTCCAATCACATTTAATACCCCCGCCACCCTGTATACCGCACTTTCGCGCCCCCAGGCTCTATCGGCAAGCGAAGTACCCATTGCTACCATAAAGGTTACGTAGGTTGTTGATAGCGGTAATTTCATCGAAGTAGCGATAGAAATAAGCACCCCGGCTACCATCAGATTCACAGAAGCCCTGATTTGATCAAAGGCAGGAAGTTCGTATGTTTTGTGTTTGGGAAGAGCAACAACAGGTTTTTCGAAACTGGCGTTGATCTTTTCCTGTGTTGCATTTGGTATGATCACACCTAACATAGCAGCCAGTTTTGTACTACCTTTTACCACAGCCCTCGATAGCATGTTTGGCTTGAATTTCTCTTTTGTCTCATCCTGAGTGGCAAGCCCAATCTCCGTATCTGCTACAGTTCTTGCTTTCTTTGAAAACCACAAAGTAACTACCATCACGGCTCCTGCTACAAATAGCAACAGGGGTTCGGCGGGTACTTTTTTGTCGAGCACATCCATGGAGAACAATGTTGCATCCACTCCCGAGGCAGACCATGCTTCATAGGAATGATAAGCCGCCATCGGTACACCGATGAAATTCACAAGGTCGTTACCCGAAAATGCCAGGGCCAGGCCAAAAGTTCCTACACCAATTACGAAGATCAAAATGTTTTTCTTCAGAACGTTCAAATAGACAAAGGACAATAAGGTCCAAAGAGCTAAACTAACCAGAATAATGATCAATTCGTTCCCTTCAATCACGCCCTTCATATCGCCGTAATAAGGGGTGCCTTTCAACCCTTTCATAAAAATGAAATAAGTTATCGCGGTAAGTGAAACTCCACCAAATATGGCCCCGAAATTCTTGATCTTCTTTTCGTAGTGAAACGTAAAGATCAGTCGTGACAGGTACTGTACTATTGCTCCTACTGTAAAGGCTATAAGCACCGATAACAGTATACCGGAAATAATCTCGACGGCCTTGGAGGTATTTATAAAACTCGACAGGTCGGAAATTGTATGGGAATCTGAATTACTTATTTTGATAAGCGACATCACTACCGCGGCTCCAAGTAGTTCGAATACGATCGAAACAGTCGTTGAAGTTGGAAGTCCCAGGGTATTAAAGAAATCCAGCAGAAGAATATCGGTGATCATCACTGCCATAAAGATGATCATGATCTCATTGAAATAGAATTCTCCCGGAACGAAGATCCCTTTTCGGGCAACTTCCATTAATCCACTCGATGAAATGGCACCAATAAAAATTCCCAGACTGGCAATAACCATGATGGTTTTAAAGGGAATGGCCTTGGAACCAATAGCCGAATTCAGGAAGTTAATAGCATCATTACTTACACCTACTACCAAATCGGCAATAGCGAGAATAGCAAGTGCTACTATCATTAACAAGTAAATATTATCCATATTATTCAGTAATAAACTGGCACAAATGTCTTAATTATTCAATGTTCATCTGTTACCAAATTGTTATCTCTTATTCTTTATAAATGCACGTCGAAACCAATTCTAAATTGCAGGAAATCAGCATCGCCAGACCTGGTTCCATAAGTAAAATCAGACTGAACCTTCAGCTTGTGACCCACTACATATTTGGATACACCAAGTGTATATTGTTCTTCCATAGACCGACTTGTGATTTCATCGTAATCTGCCGTTGTAAAGCGGCCGGCGATCTCGTAATTATTCTTAAAAAGATATGCGGCTTGTAAATTTAATGAATTGCCCACCAAAACGACATCCCCCGTGGGGTTTCCATCCGAACCCATCGCTGGTGATCCGTCTGCCTCTACGGCAATAGGATCATCTGCATCCCGGTTAGCAAATTCACCCGCGAAGGAGAAACCTTTGTATTTAAACATCGCATCAACGAAAACAGTGGTCTGGCTGGTTTCGTACAAAGATCCATCGCTCAGGAACATATAGCTGCCGAGGTTACTTCGTGTCTTAACGGCATCCTGATTATAGTCATAGGTAACTCCAAGCATCAACTTGGGCGTTTGTTCACGTTTCAAGTCGGATTGGGAATAGTCTCCCTTGGCTTGAAATGTTCCGAATGGAAGGAATTCGAGTCGCCCTGTATATTGGAGGCCGCCTTCGTTCCCTTGGGTTACATTTCGGCCTTCACCCTGTGATATTGCAACTTTTTCACGAATCATGAAATTACCTCCAAGGATTGCGTGATGTCTCAATTGAATACCGGCGTCACGGTCTATGTTGAATCGACTATTAAGGATAGACCTGTCTATGAATTGCAGGTTTCCGGAGGAAACTACCCTTTCCACGTTTCCGGGAAGTTTTGTTTGCCCCGCCCACAGTTCGAAATTTTCGTAGAAGTTCCATTTAATAACAGCATCCAGGATGTAGCGTGGGGTATTTCTGTTGAATTGATTCGCACCACTTATATCCCGGTTCGAAAGACCCAATTCAAATTTGTATTGCAATTTTTGGGAGAATACAAAACCATCGAATTTTAAACGAGCTCGGCGAATAAGGAAATTCTGTTTGGCGCTGCCATATTTATCACCATCATGATCCCAATTTGCGATATAACGAGTCTGGATCCTGGGTGCGAATTTCACGCTGAAAGAACTGTCCTTTGCCACAAAGTTGATCATGCCTTTGCCAAACGAAGTATCACTAATTTCCTGTGCGTAGGTGGTGCCGAGAATGGATAGCACCAAAATAAGGGTTAGGCGAAGAGGTTTCATCGGAAATATCGTTAAAGTTTTTGTCGCTGCAAAGAACCAACCTTTATGTTAAATTAATGTTTCCTAAAGGTTAATTTTGAGAAGAATAATATAACAATCGACCAATTTCAAACATAAAAAAAGCCACCTACAAGTAAGTGGCTTCCATCTTAGAAATCTAGTCGACAAAAACTTTACGATTTTCTGAAGATGTACGTCTATTACAGACAATACAAAATAAGAGTCGGGATGTGGTTTAAGCGTGAAGGAAATATTAAATAAACATTAAGAATATCCTTTGACAATCGATATAATACTGTTTTTTTAAGTTGTTTAAAGTACTGTATAACAATGAAATACAGGATTAATGTTACTAAAATGTTATGAAAACCTTTTATAATTGTTACTACTTGTTTATCTTTGAATTGGTCGACAATTAATAAAATCTCTTAACTATGAAAAAATTAATCGTATTATTAGTAATTGTCTTTACCGCGAATTTGGCAGTTGCACAGAAGTGCAATGAGTCACACAAAAAGAACAGCTTTGAATTAGTAGATGGTCTTATTAAGGCCACTTTGTATCATGACAATGGGGAAGTAGCCCAGACGGGTTACTACACCTTGGAGAATAAATTACAGGGTGAATGGGTTAGCTACAACAGGTTTGGTGTTAAAACTGCTACGGCCAGATATAATAACGGGGCCAAAGTTGGAACCTGGAATTTCTTTGATGGTGATACCATGAAGGAAGTTACCTATGTGAACTCCAAAGTTTCGAAGGTTAAGACCTGGCAGGTTACAGATTCCAGAGTGGTGAGTAACTAGTGCTAGTGAATGAAAATAACAATAAGGGCTCCACTTCGGAGCCCTTATTCGTTTTTTCCTGTGTACATTTTCTAGTCCGAAAAGCACAAACCTGATGCTTTACCGAATTTTGGTTATACCTTAAAAAGAAATACCCTTAATCACTGCTTGGATTAAGGGTATACTCTCATTACACAATAATTTCAGGCTAATTCATTATTGGTTTAAAAATTTAAGCTGTAGCCCAGACTGATGCTTTGTCCCGGATTCCACTTAGAGAATAACTGATCTTCAGCTCCGAAGGATTGATAAACACTTTCTACATCATCGTCGAGTATGTTGTCGAACGATAGTGAAAGAGTAGAATTTTTAGACTCTCCGAAGGTTTTGGACAGATTGAACTTCACATTGTGGAAAGGTAGGGTGTACACATCAGCCACGTCGCCGGCACCTACGATCTGCAGCGTTTTCCCCTGTACATTATAGAACAATCCACCTTGCCATCCGTTCTCTTCCGAATCGTAGGAGAATCCGGCATTGATGAGGTAAGGGCTCTGACCCTGCAACTGACGTGTATCATCCAGTGTCTCACCTTCCCTGAGGTTGTCCAGTCTACCTTCTCTTTCATCATCACTGTAGTTCTGCTGTGATTCAATGATAGAGATGTTAGTGATCAATCGAACGTCTTCCATACCAGGAATGAAATCCAGGCGCTTTCTTAGTTCGAGCTCACCACCAAATACTTCTGCATCACCTAGGTTAAGAGGAGTGTATTGCCCGTATGCACGACGAATGAACGAAAGTTCGATCGGGTCGTCAAATGATTTGTAGAATCCACTGATCGCAAAGAAGTCACCGCCTTCTCCGTACTTCTCAAATCTCACGTCGATATTATCGATGTAAGTAGGTTGGAGCTCAAGATTACCAATAAAGGTATTACTACTGATCGGATCAAAGATCTCGGCAAGAGATGCCTCCTTAAATGAAGGTCTCGCGGTAGTTCTCGAATAAGAGGTCCTGATCTTTGCAGTTGTCTCGGAATCCAGGTCGAAGATTAGGTTAGCAGAAGGGAAGAAATCCGATTTATCAAGAATCTTCGTATCGTCGAATCGGGAACCATCCTGTCGCTCACCTGTATAAACAAGATCGAATTTCTCGAAACGAACTCCTAAGATGATACGCATCCAGTCCTGAACTTTGAAGGACTCGGAGAAGTATCCGGCCATTACAGAAGTATCCGAGTCGAACTTATCCGAATCACTCGAATCTTTCCTTACAAAGACCCCGCTGTTTGTACTTGAATCGTAAATATTAGGATCCAGCAGCAGGTTATCAGGGTTTCCACCAAGGTTAACCGACTGGAAGTTCAGGAATGGGAATGAGAATCTGGTTACATCAAAAACCCTGTTCTTAAAGGTGTACGCCCCCCCGATCTTTGTTTCGGCTTCTCTTCCGAATAATTTGTGATCCAGGGTCACATCGATCTTACCGGGTAAATTGTATTCTTCAAGATCCCTCCAGAATCTTCCTGCATCTCCGGATTCACTTGGTTCGATCACGAAACTCTCTTCTCCGGTTTCCGGATCGGTAAGTACCCTGAAAGGAGTTACCCTGAAGTCCTTGTCGTAAATCGTTGCGTAGGATGGCGAAAGCTTCCACTCCACTTCCAACCTTCCATCTTCCAGAAAGCTGTGCTTACCACTGAGTAAAGCATTACTAACCGCTCTTTGAACGTAGGTAAGGTTGTCCTTTTTTACTTGGTTGGAACTGATAATTCCATTCACCTGTCTGAAAATGGAGTTTTCAGTTTCCCCATTCTGAATGTGAAGTAGATTAAGTGAATACTTGGACCTTTCCGTTTTGAAGGTTGTTCCCAGCAATCCGCTTATCAGGACGTTGTTATTTCCTAATTGTCCGCTTTGTCCCCTGTCCAGCAGGAGGTTGAAATTTGACTTATCAGCCTCATCTTTTCTGAAGATCTGACCATTGACATACTCGTCATAGTACTTGGTTTCATTTCTGTAGGAGACAGAGGCGAAGAAACCAAGTTTGTTATCATCGCCAACCGTGAATTGGTTACCGGCGGTAACCGAAAGATTCATGTCCATCAGGCTTTGGTCTCTCTGCGCTGCCAGGTCCTTCTCAAATAAACGAGTCAATGTAGAAACTACCTCTCCGTTTTGCTGTGGAAGCGGTATTTGCTGGGCGGCAGCTATAGGATTAGACCTCAGGCCATCATCAAATCCGAACATATCGGTACCACTGTTTGGTTGGGTGATATAGTCCGACTTGAAGTGGAAGTCGGAGTTATATCCTAATCCAAGACTAAGGCTGTATTCGGCTTTTCCGGGGATATCTTTTGTTACTATATCGACAACACCTCCCGTAAAATCTGCAGGTTGATCGGCCGTAGCCGATTTAACTACCAGGATGTTTTCAAGGATCTTGGTTGGGAAAAGATCCAGTTGGATGGTGTTTCTGTCCGGATCCAATCCGGGTATGTCCATACCGTTAAGTGTTGATTTTGTATATCGGTCACCGAGACCACGAACATAAACATATTTTCCACCCTGAACGGATACACCGGGAACACTCTTTACTGCCGAAGCGATATTACTGGCGCCAGTTGCTTTTATTGATTCCAGTGAAAGACCATCCAAAAGTGCAACAGAGTTTTTCTGAAAACTCAAAACAGCAGATTCGGAGTTTTTACTCAGTGTAGTAGTGATCAATATTTCGTCAAGAACACCGGAAGAATTCAGGGTCACATCAACGGTGATCTCCTGTCCTGGGGATAAATTGACATCGGTTATCTCTTTAGTTTGATACCCAACGAAGGAAAATGAAAGCGTATAACTCCCTGGAGCAAGAGTCAGTTCATAATTTCCTTCAAAATCTGAAGTAGTTCCAGTGGTTGTACCTTTTACAACGATGTTGGCAAATGCCAGTACATCGTTAAAATCGCCATCAACAACTTTTCCTCTAACTACAGCGTCTTGTGCAAAAGAGGTTTGTATTGATACTATCGCTACAAAAACTAAAAACTGTAAAATTCTGCTTTTCATGAATAAATTTTATTTTAGGACAAATCCTATATTAACAAGACTAATGCTCGCCTCATGCAGTATGAAAGCGAGCATTAATCATTTTACTATTGTAAGGTTTATTACAACGCACCCTTAGAACTCGCGTAGGTCCAGGAGAATGCGCTTAGATCTGCACCTCCGGATGTACCAGCTGAAGCCCAGTTGGCTGCTCTTTCGGTAAATGAAGGGTTAACAATGATCTTGTCTTCGAATACATCGTTGTTCGGATCACCGTCATCACAGTTTGCAATACATGCTACTTTCTCAACAAAGATCTCGTTAGCAGCACCAACACCATCAGGAAGGTTGATCACCCAGTTACTGAAGGTTAATTTCCCGTCCAGGAATTGCTGAGCCACACCGTTGTTATCAAGCTCCACATCTGAAGAAGCTTTAAAACCTGTAGCATAAACATTTTGTGTGTTACCCATTGCATTATCTCTGTAATCGGCGTACTCACCACCTTCCGTGTTCATGTTACCGAACATTGTGAGGTTGTTTATCGTGAATTGTCCTTCAAGTGATCCTGCAGGCCCGTCGATCTCAAGACCGTGATCTGAGATATCACCTAGAACAACAGCTGCGTTGTTGATCGTACCAGAGTAAGCCTCGTCGATATCAAGACCATCATCACCCTGGGCCCATACAAGTAGGTTTGAACAGTTAACAGCTCCGCCAAACCACTCGATTCCGTCGTCTACGTTAGCTACAACTTCGATGTTCGAAATCATAGTTCCTGAACCAACAGCTCCCAGGGTCAGACCATTGATCTCGTTTCCTTCACCGATAAGTGCTCCACCGTGACGGATGGAGATAAAAGAAAGCATACCGGAGTTGTCTGCATCGTTAGTTCCGCCGTAAAGCCCGTTTGAATCGGAAGCCGGAATACCTTCGATCTGGTTTTCCACAGCGTCACCACTAAGTGAGGCACGCGCTTTTCCCAAAACAAGTAATCCGCCCCATAATCCGCGGTCGTTCTCTGTAAGGTTTGAACCAGCAGTCTGACCAACACCGATGTTATCAGCGATGGACGTAAAGATGATTGGTTCGGCTGCTGTACCAACAGCGTTGATCTTAGCACCTCTGGCGATGATCAGCGTTGAAGCATTAGCTCCCGTACCAGGAAGTGCCTTGATGATTGTTCCTGGCTCAATTGTAAGTGTAGCTCCGCTAGTTACAGTAACCCTACCACTTAGCTCCCAAATGATGTCGGAAGTCAATGTGAAGTCACTTGTGATCTCACCGGTCAATACATTATTAACGGGGTCCGGATCGTCATCAACAGGAATGATCGTCCCACCGTCGTCGTTGTTACATGCACTTAATAAAACAATAAGTAGCAAAGAAAGAAGTTGAAATTTTTTCATGATTGTTTTTCGATTATTAATAAAGTTGCTTTTCTCTCAAGGTTGCGATGCAAAGAAACCGCCCCAATGTAAAGTCGGTGTTAGCTAGAAATTAAGTATTCGTCATTTGAATGTTACCTCAGGGTTAATTACCCTACCGAAATCCTTTTCGTAGGTACAATCCGATTGTAGTATCTTTATGCTTCTAAAATTTCTACGATTATGATGCAATGGGAACGTCTTCTGTCTCTTCAGAAACAAGGAGACAAAAAGAAGCGAATTCGTACCGAAGAAGAACAGACACGCAGTGGTTTTGAAGTGGATTACGACCGTGTGATATTTTCCTCGGCATTCAGGAGTTTACAGGACAAAACCCAGGTGATCCCGCTATCCAGGACGTCCTTTGTGCATACGCGTTTAACACATAGCCTGGAGGTATCGGTGGTAGGTCGTTCCCTGGGCAGGCAGGTGGGGAGGGCAATTATCGACAAACACCCTCACCTGGCAACGATACATGGGTTCGAAGTAAATGATTTTGGTGCTATCGTAGCCGCGGCATCACTGGCCCACGATATCGGGAACCCGCCTTTCGGGCATAGTGGTGAGAAGGCAATCGGCAGTTATTTCAAGGACGGGAAGGGCAAGCGATTCAAAGAGTCACTTTCGGAAAAAGAATACCAGGACCTGGTTGATTTCGAAGGGAACGCAAATGGTTTCAAGGTACTAACCGAGAGTAAACACGGAGTTCGAGGTGGATTGCGACTCACCTATGCGACCCTGGGTGCTTTCATGAAGTATCCGAAGGAATCCCTTCCGAAGAAGCCCACAGCGCATATTGCCGATAAGAAATTCGGGTTTTTTCAATCGGAAAAAGAATTCTTCCAGGAAGTAGCCGAAAATATGGGACTCTTGAAAAGAGGGGGAGATTCCGATACAGGTTATTGCCGACATCCACTCGCTTATCTGGTGGAGGCGGCCGATGATATTTGCTATACCATCATTGATTTTGAGGACGGGATAAACCTGGGCTGGATAGCCGAGGAGACCGCATTGGAGTACCTGATTAACCTGGTTAAGGACCGAATAAATACGGAGAATTACACGGCACTTACTCAAACGAAGGATCGGTTGGCTTACCTCCGCGCACTGGCGATTGGCACGCTGATCTCGGAAGCTGTGGAAGTTTTTATCGCGAATGAGGATTCAATTCTGAAGGGGGAGTTCGGCGAAGCACTGTTGGATCACAGCAAATACAAAGCGCAGATCGACGATATCATCTCCGAAAGTATTCAGAAGATATATCAAAATAAGGAAGTGGTTGATAAGGAGATCGCCGGTTACAACATCCTTACAACTTTGCTGCATGCTTTCACTACAGCTTTCGAGAATAAGAATAATGGGGAAGTCACACATTTTGATACGCTCCTGCTAAGGAGTATCGGGATGGTGATGCCCGATACGGCATCTACCTATGAGTACCTGATGGGGTGCTGTTGCTATATCGCTATGCTCACCGATGGGAATGCACTGCAGCTGTTCAAAAAGATAAAGGGTAATATTTAGGTCATCGATCGGATAACCTCCCGGATCGCCTCAACAGACAAACCACAGCTGTGGTGTAGTTCGGCCACGCTTCCGTGTTGCGGAAATTCGTCCGGAATACCAATGATCTTAAGGAGGTTGCCATAGCCGTATTCGGAGGCAAATTCAGAGATCGCACTTCCAAAACCAGCGGTTTTCACGCCGTCTTCCACGGTGATGATCTTCTGGTAATTTCGGAACACGCTATGTAAAAGTTCCTCGTCCAGCGGTTTGACGAATCGCATGTCGAAATGCCCGATATTGCCAGATTCTTCGAGTGTCTTGATCGCTTCTGAAACATTATGGGTCATGTTTCCGATCGTAAGGACAGCGATCTCATTCCCCTCTTTCAACTGTACACCTTTCCCTATTTCTATTTCTGAAAAAGGCTCTTGCCATTCAGTCGTAAAACCTCTTCCCCTTGGGTAGCGTATCGCAATGGGATGTTCGAGCCCTTTTTGGGCCGTGTACAACAAATTCCGAAGGTCAACCAGGCCAGAAGGTGCTGCGACGATAAGGTTCGGGATGCAGCGCAAATAGGCCAGGTCGAAGATGCCGTGATGGGTAGCCCCGTCCTCACCCACAATACCCGCCCTGTCCAGGCAGAAGATAACGGGCAGATCCTGCAGGCAAACGTCGTGGATCACCTGGTCGTAGGCTCGTTGAAGAAAGGTCGAATAGATATTGCAGAATACGATCATTCCCTGTGTTGCGAGTCCTGCTGCAAACGTAACTGCGTGTTGCTCTGCTATACCAACATCAAAAGTTCTTTCTGGAATTTGCTCCATCATAAACTTTAAAGAGCTCCCTGTTGGCATGGCCGGGGTGATCCCGACAATTCGATCATTGGTTTCGGCCAGTTCCACTATGGTTTCTCCGAAGACATCCTGAAATTTTGGAGGCAGGTGCTCTGTTTCCTTCGGAAGTATAACCCCTGTTTCGGCGTCGAACTTACCCGGGGCATGATAACGAACCTGGTCTTCCTCGGCTTGTTTCAGGCCTTTGCCCTTCCGGGTGATGATGTGCAGCAATTTGGGGCCGTCCAGTTGTTTCAGTCTTTGTAATTCAGGGATCAGCGCATCCAGGTCATGACCGTCTACAGGCCCTGAATAGTTGAAATTCAGTGCTTCGAAAATATTATCGGTATCCGGGGCGTCCTCCAGGGTGACCTTGGTGAGGTACTCTTTGAGTGAGCCAACGCTTGGGTCGATGCCTATGGCGTTATCGTTCAGGATCACCAGGATATTGGTATTGGTTACCCCGGCGTGGTTAAGTGCTTCAAAGGCCATACCACTGGCGATGGAGGCGTCACCCACCACCGCGATGTGCTGCCTTTCGGCATCAGCTGTCAATTGCGCGGCAATTGCCATTCCCAGCGTAGCTGAGATCGCGGTAGAACTATGCCCGGTTCCGAAGGTATCAAAATCACTTTCACCTCGCTTAGGAAAACCGCTAATGCCTCCCAACTTCCTGTTGGTGTAAAAGACATCCTTTCTACCGGTTAATATCTTATGGCCGTAAGCCTGGTGCCCGACATCCCAAACCAGCAGATCCGTAGGAGTATTGAATACATAGTGAAGGGCGATGGTGAGTTCCACGACGCCCAAACTCGCACCCAGATGTCCTTCCTTCGTGGCCACAATGTTGATAATGAAGTCACGCAATTCGGAGGCGAGCTGCGGGAGATTTTCCTTCGGAATATTCCGAAGGTCTTCCACAGAATTGACCATATCCAGGAGGTTGTACGACACCCGGCAAAGATACGGTATGAAATTGTATATTTGAGTTTAGGTGTTTAGGAGTTTAAGAGTTTAGGAGCATGAAAGAGTTCAGTTTTGAAAAACTGGTCGTTTGGCAGAAATCACCTCGATGTTAAATGGTTTGAGAATTTCTCAATCAGGTAAAAGCTAACTTCAATATTTTCACATAAACTAATAATCTTATAATCTTTAAACAACAACGTGGTTCAATGATCCAACCATTAGACGATTCCTACTTCATGAAAAAGGCCCTGCAGGAGGCCGAGGCCGCCTATGAAAAGGGGGAAATTCCTATTGGCGCGGTAGTAGTTGTGAAAGACAGGATAATTGCCCGGGCTCATAATCTTACTGAAACTCTAAACGATGTGACTGCCCACGCTGAAATGCAGGCTATCACTGCAGCGGCCGGTTTTCTTGGTGGAAAATACCTCAAGGATTGCACATTATATGTTACTATTGAACCCTGCCAGATGTGTGCCGGTGCGTTATACTGGAGTCAGATCCCACGTATCGTCTACGGTGCCAGGGATGAACAAAGAGGATGTATTGCGATGGGCACCAAATTACATCCGAAGACGAAAATGACGGGCGGGGTACTGGAAAACGAAGCCGCCGATCTACTTACACGATTCTTCATCGAGAAGCGCAACCTGAATTAAGACATAAAAAAACTCCCCTGCCAGGCAGAGGAGTGTCGATTAAGCTAGTTATATATCTTAGTCGTGGATCTTGCGCACCTGAGCCGCAACCATTCCTTTGCGTCCTTCCTGTTCTACGTACTCAACTTTGTCGCCTTCGTTAAGCGCTTCACCGTTCAAACCGGTAACGTGAACAAAGATGTCCTTACCAGTTTCATCGTTGGTGATAAAGCCGTAGCCTTTTGATTCGTTGAAAAACTTTACTGTTCCTTCCATTGTAAAAAAAATAAATTAATAATAGGTCAAAGGTACAGGTTTTAGTGTGTCGAATGTTAGTAAAACGTAACTATTTTACAAAAATGTGCTGATTCACAGTTTTTTCCTTCTTCCTTCTTCCCGCATACGCTCAATATTTTCCTTGGTGAGCATATAATCTTTGAAGCTTCGCTTGTTCCATCTGAAGTAGATAAACAAGGGGATCAGGACAAAAAAGGTGACCACGATGGAGATTCCTATGATCAGGTCGCCGGTGGCTTCGTCCTCCGGTTTGATATAAAACCCGGTAGCTGTTCCAACAATAACAGCGATTAGTAATATTAGTAGTACAGTTCTCATTTATTTTTCGGCGTAGTCTATTAACTGGCGTCTGTATGCCGTTAGTAATTTCGATTTTGAAATAAACCCGTAATAAGTTCCATTGGACAATACCGGTAAGTTCCATGAGCCGGTATCCTGGAACTTCTTCATCACATCGGTGGTCTTGTCCAATTCCAGCCTTATTACCGTAAGTGGATTTTTCATCAGGTCCTCAGCCTTCAGTTCGTCGTACATTTTCTGATCGAACATCACAGGCCGCAGGTCGTCCAATGAAATGATACCTTCCAGTTCCTTGGTTTCCTCATTCACTACCGGGAAGATATTTCGGTTGGACTTTACTATTGCCTGGTGAACGATCTCTCCCAGGGTCATTTCCGGTCTAAGTATAACGAAATTCTTTTCAACTATATTTTTCAGATTCATCAAAGTAAGCACAGCATGGTCCTTATCGTGCGTGATCAATTCCCCTTTTCTACCCAATTCCATGGCATAGACCGAATGTGGTGAGAATGATTTGGTTATGGTGAACGATATGGCAGCCGTGATCATCAGTGGAACAAATAGTTCATATCCGGCGGTGACTTCGGCAATCAGGAATATGGCGGTCAAGGGAGCGTGCAATACTCCCGCTACCAGGCCTGTCATACCAACAAGAGTGAAATTGCTTATCGAAACCTGTGTTGAAAGTAAATTTGAGGCATTTATCAATTTTGCGGTGCAGAAACCCATAATGCTTCCCATAAACAAGGTTGGAGAGAAAATTCCCCCAACACCCCCAGCACCTAAGGTAAAAGAAGTGGCAATTACTTTGAATACCACCAGCCCAGCCAGTAAGAGGATCACCACCCAAAAGCTGCCGGTATCAAGGTGAAAGATGTTGTTTCTGAGCGCCAGGTCGGTATTCCCGTTTATCAGGGCGTTTATCACGTCGAAGCCCTCACCGTACAGGGGCGGGATCAGGTATACAATAACTCCTATCCCCAGTCCGCCAATAATGAGCCTTTTAACCGGCGATTTATATCGATCGAAGAATTTCTGAATTCGGTCATAGGCTATCGTGAAATAGATGGAAACCACACCGGCCACCGCACCCAAGAGAATATACAGCGGAATGTCGGACAGTGTGAACTTATCCGAGATGCTGAAGGGTAATATGATATCGTTTCCGAAGAAAAAATAAGACGTGATCACCGCCGAAAGCGATGCCAGAAGCAGGGGAATTAGGGAAACCAAGGTAAGGTCGAGACTGAACACCTCAATCGCAAAAATGATGGCTGCAATTGGGGATTTAAAAATAGACGACATAGCCCCGGCGGCTGCACAGCCGATGAGAAGGGTGCGTGTCGACTGGTTCATATGGAACACTCGTGAAAGATTCGAGCTAATTGCCGAACCGGTGGCAACGGTTGGCCCTTCCAGCCCCACGGATCCTCCAAAACCAACGGTAATGGGCGCCAGCAGGAGGCTGGCATACATCTGGAATGACTTCATTATCCCTTTTTTCTTGGATATGGCGTATAATGTTGCCGGGATACCCTGTGTGGGGGTGTGCTTCACAAAATAGCGTATCAGGAAATAGACTATGGTGAAACCCAGGAGCGGAAAGATAAAATAGAAGGCGGTCTGGTACTCACGGATCAGTTTTCCCTCCAGAAGTAGTTGAATGAAGTGGGTTCCGTTCTTGATAACAACGGCGCACATTCCGGAGAGAAACCCTACAATGATACTGAGGATATAGAGAAATTGCCTGTGGGATATGTGCTTAAGGCGCCATATCAGAAAACGAGTTAAAATCGTTCGGTTTTGTACAGGCATCGTGTGTCAATGATGAATCTCAAATATGTAATTTCCGAAAACTAGTCTTCAATATCCAGTTTCAGATGTAGTTCCTTTAGTTGTGCGTCATCAATACTGGCAGGCGCATCGATCATTACGTCTCTTCCGGCGTTGTTCTTCGGAAAGGCGATGAAATCACGAATGGTTTCCTGTCCGCCAAGTATGGCCACCAGCCGGTCAAGTCCGAAAGCAATACCACCGTGCGGAGGTGCTCCGTATTCGAAGGCGTCCATCAGGAACCCGAATTGTGCCCTGGCTTCTTCAGGTGTAAATCCGAGGTAATCAAACATTTTTGATTGAATCTCCCTGTCGTGAATCCTTATTGATCCACCACCGATCTCATTACCATTCAGGACCAGGTCATAGGCATTGGCCTTTACCTTTGCAGGCTCGGTCTTCAGTAGTTCCATTTGTCCGGGTTTAGGCGAAGTGAAGGGGTGGTGCATGGCGTGAAAACGTTCGGTCTCCTCGTCCCATTCCAGCAACGGGAAATCGATCACCCATAGTGGAGCGAACTCATCGGCCTTGCGGAGTCCCATGCGTTCGGCCAACTCCATTCTCAATGCGCTAAGCTGTGCCCTGGTCTTATTTGTTTCTCCTGAAAGAACGCAGATCAGATCACCTTTTTCGGCACCAGTTACCTCTGCCCATTTTGCAAGGTCTGCCTCGTCGTAGAATTTATCTACTGAAGATTTATAGCTGCCATCCTCGTTACATCGAACATATACCATTCCCTTGGCACCTACCTGTGGTCGCTTCACCCAGTCGATCAGATGGTCGATCTCCTTTCTTGAATAGCCGTTCCCGCCAGGAACAGCTATTCCTACTACAAGTTCGGCATTATTGAAAACATTGAAATCCTTGTGTTGTGAAACTTTATTCAGTTCACCGAATTCCATCCCGAACCGAATGTCCGGTTTGTCATTTCCGAACCGTTTCATGGCCTCATCGAAGGTCATCCGTGGGAATTCCCCGATTTCGACCCCGTTTATCTCTTTCAGCAAATGACGCGTCAATCCTTCGAAGGTGTTGAGAATATCTTCCTGCTCCACAAAGGCCATTTCACAGTCGATCTGGGTAAATTCCGGTTGACGGTCGGCCCTGAGGTCTTCATCCCGGAAGCACTTCACAATTTGGAAATATTTGTCCATTCCTCCAACCATCAGCAGTTGCTTGAAGGTTTGTGGCGACTGTGGAAGGGCGTAGAATTGCCCTTCATTCATACGGGAGGGTACTACAAAATCACGTGCACCTTCCGGAGTGGATTTTATCAGGTATGGGGTTTCGATCTCGACAAAATCCTTAGCAGAAAGGTAATTACGCACTGCCATGGTCACTTTGTGCCTGAAAACCAGGTTCCGTCTCACCGGTGTTCGTCTTATGTCCAGATACCTGTACTTCATGCGCAGGTCCTCTCCACCATCCGTTTCGGATTCAATGGTAAAAGGCGGGGTGAGAGAACTGTTGAGTACCTTGAGTTCCGAAACAAGGATCTCGACATCGCCGGTAGGCATGTTCGGATTCTTCGATTCGCGTTCGATCACGGTACCGCTAACCTGAATCACATATTCACGTCCAAGGGATGCAGCGAGTTCCA
>JAUIIU010000022.1 GCA_030431695.1 Bacteroidia bacterium
GGATTTTGACGGTGATGGTGATATCGATGCCGAAGATGATGAGGAATATGAGTCTATCAGCTTCTTTTCGGGGATCTTCAAATCCTTCGGGGATGCTCCCGATGGTTTCGGTGAAGAATTGAAAGAAACTACCTGGGCTCTTGGTGCGGAATACTGGTACCAGGATGTGTTTGCATTCAGAACCGGTTATTTCAATGAAAGCGATCAAAAAGGATCACGTAAGTTCCTTTCGCTTGGAGCTGGGTTCCGTTACACGGCGATCAACATAGACATTTCATACCTGTTCTCTACTTCGAAGGTGAGAAGCCCGCTGGAAGGAACACTTCGTTTCGGACTAACCTTCAACTTCGGGGACGAGTACGACGAATACTAGTAGTTTGAAAAAACATAAACTGGAGACCTATCTGGAGGTCTATGATTCCATATCAGAACTACCGGATACTATCCAAAATCTTATGAATAAGGCGCAGCAAGCACGTAATAATGCTTATGCGCCTTATTCGCATTTTAAGGTAGGTGCGGCCCTAGAGTTGTCCAACGGTGTTATTGTATTGGGGAGCAACCAGGAGAACGCTGCCTTCCCATCCGGATTATGTGCCGAAAGAGTGGCCGTATTTGCCGCAGGGGCGAATTATCCAGGTGAACGGATCCTGCACCTCGCACTTACCGTACAGTCCGGACACAAAGAGATCACAACCCCTACACCTCCATGCGGAGCCTGCCGTCAGTCCCTGGCCGAATACGAGGTAAACCAGGATCACCCAATTGAACTTTATTTCATGGGTGAGACGGGAAAGGTGGTCAAATCGCAATCGGTTCGGGACCTGCTTCCACTGATCTTCGACAGCTCCTTCCTGGAATAATTGCAAATTCGAACTTCCTAAATCGTTTTCGGGATTTAATTTAGTAGCTTGGTTTTTTATAGTACTTCAGAATATAGTATTTTTGTTATTCGCGAAATTTGAACGCGCTGTATAGTTCGGATCAACCATATTTCTGAAAATGAAAAGAATTACAAAACAAACGTATCTTCAATGGTATGAGGATATGCTCTTCTGGAGAAAGTTTGAAGACAAACTTGCCCAGGTCTATATCAACCAAAAAGTGAGAGGTTTCCTGCACTTGTACAATGGTCAGGAGGCTGTTCTGGCAGGTGCATTGCACGCCATGGACCTCACCAAAGACAGGATGATCACGGCATACAGGAACCATGTGCAGCCTATTGGCATGGGCGAGGATCCTAAGAAGGTAATGGCCGAACTCTACGGTAAAGGAACTGGAACCTCACAAGGACTGGGTGGCTCAATGCACATCTTCTCAAAGGAACACAGGTTCTATGGTGGACACGGAATTGTCGGTGGACAGATTCCTTTGGGAGCTGGCCTTGCTTTTGCCGATAAATACCACGATCGGGATTCAGTAACAATTACGTATATGGGCGATGGTGCCACAAGACAGGGTTCGTTGCACGAAACCTTCAACCTGGCAACATTGTGGAATCTTCCTGTGGTTTTCTGTGTTGAGAACAACGGTTACGCTATGGGAACATCGGTTGAACGAACCGCAAGTCACAGTGATATTTGGAAACTGGGTCTGGGATACGAAATGCCATGTAAACCGGTTGACGGTATGAAGCCTGAAGTGGTAGCGCGTGAGATGGATGAAGCAATTCAACGTGCCCGAAGCGGTGGAGGACCTTCGTTCCTGGAGATTCGAACCTACAGGTATCGCGGACATTCGATGAGTGATGCACAGCACTACCGGTCGAAAGAAGAAGTGGCACGTAAGCAGGAGGAAGATCCTATAGATTATGTTCTGAATCATATCTACGAGAAGAAATGGGCCACGGAGAAAGAAATTGGAGCTATTAATGATAGAGTCAAGAAGCTTGTAAAAGAGTGCGAGAAGTTTGCCGAAGATTCTCCATACCCGGAAAAGAACGTAATGTACGACGTGGTCTACGAGCAGGAAGACTATCCTTTTTTACCTCATAAATTATAAACTATGGCAGAAATCATAACCATGCCCCGCTTGAGCGACACCATGGAAGAAGGAACGGTGGCTAGCTGGCTTAAGAAAGTAGGAGATAAAGTCTCCGAAGGGGATATATTGGCAGAGATCGAAACAGACAAAGCCACCATGGAATTTGAGTCGTTCTACGAGGGTACTTTACTGCATATTGGTATTGCTGAAGGAGAAACTGCCGAAGTAGATAAATTGCTTGCCATAATAGGTGACGAAGGGGAAGACATAACCTCCCTATTGGCTGGTGGCGCACCAGACGGGAAAGCTGAAGTGAAAAGTGAAACAGCGGAGGTAACAGTCGAAGAAACTGCGCCGGACAATGAAGTTGAAACTTCGGAGATCCCGGAAGGGGTTTCTGTTATCACCATGCCACGACTCAGTGATACCATGGAAGAGGGTACTGTGGCTAAATGGCTGAAGAAAGAAGGAGACAAAGTGGAAGAGGGAGATATCCTGGCCGAGATAGAAACAGATAAGGCCACCATGGAATTCGAATCCTTCTATTCGGGTACCCTTCTTAAAATTGGTATTACTGAAGGTGGAACAGCCAAGGTTGATGCCCTACTGGCAATCATTGGCCCTGAAGGTACAGATGTTTCCAATATCAGTGCTTCGCCTAAACCCGCAGCCAAGGAAGTTCCGGCAGAACAACCCAAAACCGAAAAAACACTCGAAACCAAATCGGCTCCTGTTGCTGTCTCAACGGCACCTGCGCCGGTTACAACTACTAATGGCAGGATATTCGCTTCACCCCTGGCCAGGAAATTGGCAGAGGAGAAAGGGATTTCGCTTGCGGCGGTGAGAGGTTCGGGCGAGAACGGTCGAGTCGTAAAACGCGATATCGAGAACTACCAGCCTGCAACCGGTGGGATAGCGACTTATGTGCCGGTAGGAGAGGAGTCTTTTGAGGAGGTGAACAATTCTCAAATGCGAAAGACCATCGCCAAACGCCTGGGCGAATCCAAATTCACTGCTCCGCATTACTATCTTACGATAGAGCTCGATATGGACAACGCGATCGCCTCACGGGCTGCTATCAACAGTGACCCGAATGTGAAAATATCATTTAACGATATGATCGTGAAGGCCTGTGCCATGGCATTGAGAAAACACCCGCAGGTAAACTCGCAATGGGCAGACAAGGTTACAAGGATCGCAAAACATATTCATTTGGGGGTTGCCGTAGCTGTAGATGATGGTTTAGTTGTGCCTGTACTGAAATTTGCAGACAATATGACCTTCTCCCAAATTGGTGCAGCAGTAAAGGAGCTTGCCGGAAAGGCAAGGGATAAAAAACTCACCCCGGACGAGATGCAGGGAAGTACCTTCACGGTATCCAACCTGGGTATGTTCGGGATAAAGGAATTCACCTCTATCATCAACCAACCGAACTCGGCCATCCTCTCGGTAGGAGCGATCGTTGAGAAGCCCGTAGTGAAGAATGGTGCTATTGCCATTGGGAATACGATGACCGTTACCCTGGCGTGCGATCACCGCACGGTGGATGGTGCCACCGGTGCGAAGTTTCTTCAAACCCTAAGACAATATATCGAGAACCCGGTGACTATGTTCGTGTAGTTCCGGACCGCAACAAAGGTTTTATGAAGTCCCGTGTCTCGTTATGTAAGGCACGGGATTTGTTTATCTTTAGCCTATGAAGAAAAATGTAGTTATCACCGGAACGAGCCGTGGAATCGGTTACGAACTGGTAGCACTTTTTGCCAATGAGGGACATAATGTGCTGGCACTGTCCAGGAATGACGTGCCGGTTTCAGGTATGGGGATCTCCAATTGTCACTGTTTCCCCTGTGATATTACCAGTACCTCAGATGTTGCGCGCGTATCTGACTTCCTGCGATCAAACTGGAAGCAGGTGGATATCCTGATCAACAACTCAGGTTACCTGGTCAATAAACCGTTCGGGCGGCTTTCACTGGAGGATTTTCAGCAATCTTATGAGGTAAATGTATTTGGTACTGTCTCCATGACAAGGGCGGTACTGCCGTTTATGAATTCCGAAGGACATGTAGTCAACATCAGTAGTATGGGCGGTGTTCAGGGTAGTGCAAAATTTCCCGGCCTTACTGCATATAGCAGCAGTAAGGGCGCCTTGATCACACTCACAGAGGTCCTGGCGGAAGAATATAAGGAAAACGGCCCCTCCTTCAATGTTCTCGCACTTGGGGCGGTTCAAACGGAAATGCTGGAAGAAGCATTCCCGGGTTACAAAGCACCACTGTCGGCCGCTGAAATGGCGAATTATATCATGGACTTTGCGTTAACTGGTCAGAAGTATTACAATGGGAAGATCATGCAGGTTTCAAGTACTACACCCTAACTAATGGCGGAAGTACTTCAGAAATACTTACCGGAAGCCGCTGTCGATCAGGTTTTGGATTTGATCCGGAAGAACGGTGTACACCTGAAGATCGTGAACGAAAGGGTGACACGGCACGGCGATTACAAGAAATTACCCAACGGAGGCCATAGGATCACAGTCAACGCCAATCTCAACAAATACCGCTTCCTGATCACCCTGGTCCATGAAATAGCACATTTGGTGGCCTTTCGCGATTACGGACGAACCATTAAACCCCATGGAAAGGAGTGGAAACATATCTTTCAGCAACTGATGCTGCCATTTTTAAGGCCTGAAGTATTCCCCTCCTCACTGCTGCCTTTGCTTGCCCTGCATTTCAAGAACCCAAAGGCCTCGAGTGATACCGATGCCAGGTTGTCCCTCGCTCTCAAGCAGTACGATCCCCCGAATGATAAAAGCTTTATCTTTGAGATCCCGTACGGAGGCACCTTTAGATTGTATAATGGAAAGTTATTCAAACGCGGAAACAAGCGGGTAAAGCGATACGAATGCCTCGATTTGGACAGCGGCAGGATATATTTGTTCAATCCGAATGCTGAAGTTGAATATATAAAGTAATTATGAAGAACGATTTGTATGCTGTGATCATGGCCGGTGGGATCGGTTCGAGATTCTGGCCTGTTAGTACCAGCAAATTTCCGAAACAGTTTCACGATATGCTCGGAACCGGACAGAGCCTGTTGCAAAAAACATATTCCCGTTTGTCATCGGGTATTCCTTCGGAAAATATCTGGGTGTTGACGAACGAAAGGTACAGTGAACTTGTACTCGAGCAGATCGACGGTATGAAGTCCTCCCAGGTGGTTCCTGAACCCGCCATGCGGAATACCGCTCCATGTATCCTGCTTTCGGCTTTGAAGATCGCGAAGATGAATCCGAATGCCTTGATGATCGTTGCGCCTAGCGACCACTGGATAGAGGATGAAGCTGCATTTATGAAGGATGTTTCTGAATGTTTCCAGGCATGTGTAAAGGATGATGTTCTCATTACGCTAGGAATACGGCCAACCTTTCCGAATACCGGGTATGGTTATATCGAAAGTGACGTTTCAGAAACTTCAGAAATAAAAAAAGTGATGCAGTTCCGGGAAAAACCCGACTATGAAACTGCCAGGAGCTTTGTTGAGGCAGGTAATTTCTTCTGGAATGCCGGCATATTCATATGGAGCGTAAAGAGTATCATAGAGGCGTTTCAGAAATATTTACCCGAAATGTATGAGTTATTCGCAGCCGGCGAATCGGTTTTGAACACTTCAGAAGAAAAACAGTTCGTAGAAAAGGAATACGGGAAGTCCGAAAACATTTCCATCGATTACGGGATCCTGGAAAAAGCCGGGAATGTGCATGTGAAGCCCGCGACCTTCGACTGGAATGACCTGGGTACCTGGGGTGCGCTGCACGACAAACTGGAAAAGGACTCCAATGAGAATGCGGTGGTGAGGGCCATTCCACATTTAAAGGATGCTGAGGGGAACATGGTTTATAGCAGCAAGGAAAAACTGGTCGTTATAGACGGTCTGAAAGATTATATTGTAGTGGATAAGGACAATGTCCTGCTAATTTACCCGAAAGAAAAAGAGCAAAAAATTAAGAATCTGTTAACTGAAATATCGAATACTTTTGGCGAAAATTATACATAGATGAATTCCGAAGAAAACAATACCAATGGTTCTGCATCCAACGAGGAACAGTTTGAGCACTTAAAGCTCTCGACCTGGGAGAATATTAAGAAGTTCTTTTCCGAGTTACTTGATATTCGTACGGAAACAGATCGCGATGCCACCATCACGGCCGTCAAGAAAGATATTTCATTCAAGGGGCATAATGCCTGGATCCTTATCTTTTCGATCTTCGTGGCGTCTATCGGACTGAATGTAAGTAGTGCCGCCGTAGTGATCGGTGCCATGCTTATCTCGCCACTAATGGGTCCGATCGTTGGTGTAGGTCTGGGAGTGGCTATCAACGATGTGGAGATGCTCCGTCGTTCGCTCATTAACCTGGGCGTGATGATCGGGCTTAGTGTATTGACTGCTTTTCTTTATTTTAAGATATCACCTCTTACCAAGGAGACTCCGGAACTTTTGGCCAGGACGTATCCGACGATCCTGGATGTACTGGTAGCGATCTTCGGTGGTTTGGCGCTTATAGTCGCCAAGACCAAAAGCGGGACGATTGCCAGTGTGATCTTCGGTGTGGCGATCGCTACTGCCCTGATGCCACCTTTGTGTACCGTTGGGTATGGGCTGGCGGTCAATAATTTGCATTACGCGGGTGGGGCGATGTATTTATTCTCCATTAATACGGTCTTCATTGCACTCTCGACCTTTATCGTTGCGAAACTGCTACGTTTTCCGTTGGTACGCTATGCCAACTCACGCAGGCGAAGAATGATCTCCAGGGTAGCGTCTTTGATCGCCCTGATCGTTATGGTTCCCAGTATAATTCTATTTGTGAATTTACTGGATCAGCAGGTATACGAGAACAAGACAAATGAGTTTGTTGCGGATGTGATAAATTATGAGGGAGCTGAAGTGGTAAAATTCACCCACGACTACGAAAGGAAGGAAATTGAGGTTTACCTGATTGGAAGGCCCGTACCGGAAGGTCAGCTGAATAAGTGGCAAACTACGCTTGATGAGACGGAGAAATTGCACGGTTCCAAACTCATCGTATACCAGGGTACGGATCAATCCGGAGAGCTTGCTGAAAAGATCTCGGGTGATCTGAAGCAGGATATCCTTGAGGATTTGTATGTGAACAACCAGAAAGAATTGAAGGACAAAGACCTTCGGATCGAATTCCTGGAGAATGAGATCACAAAGCTGAAGATAGACGAAATAGAATTTGCAAACCTAAGCAAAGAAGTACGCCTGAATTACGATAAATTGAACTCATTCAGCTATTCCAAGCGTATAATGACGAATTTCAGTGCTGCGGACACGGTTGCAGCCTCCATAGACACCATTCCGGTATTCGAGGTCGATTGGGATCGATCGGTTAATTCCAGGACCAGGAAATCCAATAACGACAAACTCGCGAACTGGTTGAAATTCAAACTCAAGCTGGATACCCTGCTTATCGAAGAAAAATAAAAAAAGGCGCTCAATTGAGCGCCTTTAATTTTTTATCAAAAGCTGTTAGTTCTTGATGAACTTGTAGCTTGCCTGTCTTCCTTCCACTTCGATCTTAGCGAAGTATACACCGCTTTTCAATGATGAAACATCGATGTTGTTTTCAGAAGATATCACTGTGTTCAATACAATTTTACCCGTAACATCCACAACCGTAACGGCTGTACTTTCCAATCCGTTCAGTGAGAAATTGATAAGGTCGGTGGTTGGATTCGGATAGATATTGATCTCGTTTCCAAGGAACTCCTCAACTCCAAGGGTTTGTCCTTCTACAATGATATGCTGCGTGTTAAATGCCGGGTCATCAATAACATCAACGATTCCAGATGGCCATTTAATGATCATCTGGTCAATTTCAGTCGCTGTACCGATACCGAAATGCGTTACCAGCGAGTTCATATGGCTGAATCCCTGTCCGGATCTAACTTCGCGGATCTGCTTACCCCATGAGCCGTATAGCTCGATGCGGGCACCAATACCGTTCAGGTTACTCTGAACACCCTGCAACCCGATCTTCACCCAGTTGTTACCTGAGTTAGCATCATTCAACCACAGGTCGCCGTTATTCACTACGTCAAGGAATCCGTCCCCGTTGAAATCACCAATTCCACCTTCATCAAAGGGAAGGTCGATACCGGTAAAAGTAAGGTCTCCGTTGTTGATATAAAGTTCCTTTGATAATTCAGAAAAAATATCCACGAAACCGTCGTTGTTGAAATCACCTGCCTGGTTTTCCCATGCTCCGAGGTCGCCGGCATCAATACCGGTAGTTCCGATGATATCAGTGAAATTACCAGTTCCGTCATTCAGCATAAAGCGATTCTGAAAATCGTGGTTCACGATAAAGGCGTCGTAATCACCGTCATTGTCGAAATCCTCGAATACGGTAGACCATGACTGTGCATTGTCTCTCATCCCGATATTCAGAGCGTTCTCGGTAAAGGTACCATTGCCATTGTTGGTATACATGGCATTATCCCTGTTCGGGTCTCCGGGAGCGGCACCACCTCTACATTTTGTAAGGTACATATCATTGTCACCATCGTTGTCGTAATCCACCCAGATGGCAGCGTAGTTTCCGGGTCTGTCCAGAGTTACGATGAGGGTCTGGTCCAGTGTCAGGTTACCGGAACCATCATTGCGGTACGGATGACTTAAGTCGATATCATGACATACGAAACTGTCCAGGTCACCATCGTTGTCAATGTCCTGAAATGTCGATCTCTGCGAGAAGATAAATTCCGGGAAAGTTGTTTCGGTATAGGCTGTTCCGTTCGCATTTGCATACAGGAAGGAAACACGGGAACCATTTCCAAGTACCAGGTCGTTGTACCCGTTTCCGTCAATATCTCCGGCCGCAACACTCCAGTCCGGAACGTTTTGGATAGAAATAGGGTAGAATACAGAGTTAAATGTTCCGTCTCCTACCTGGTAGTCTATACCCACACCATTGGCGGACACCCGGACGTAATCATCCATCCAGTCTCCGTTCATATCGACTGCGGTTTCTGAATTATCCGGATAATTTCCTAAAAGGCCACCCTGGTTGGTAAAGGTCACTTGTGCATATGACATGGCGCCCATAAGTAAAGCGATGCCATAAAGTAATGTGTTTTTCATGGGTTGAATTTTTTAATAGCGTTAAAAATAGTACAAAAATCTGTGAAAATCAGCACGATTATCTCAAAAGTTAGCCCTCTTTAAGCTGAACTTCTCGTATTTTCTTAAAAAGATCGGAAGAATACACAAAATCGGTAACGTCTTTATTATTAGACTTGAATATGTCCAAATTGCTTCCTTCCCATACAAGGTGGCCGTTTTTCAGAAGAACAATACTCTCACCGATTTCCATCACCGAGTTCATATCGTGGGAAACGACCACAGTTGTGATATTATTTTCTTTTGTGATCTCCTGGATGAGGTTGTCTATTACAGTGGCCGTATTCGGGTCAAGTCCGGAATTCGGTTCATCACAGAACAAATAGTGTGGTTTGTTCACAATGGCCCTGGCGATAGAGACGCGTTTCTGCATCCCACCGGAGATCTCAGCCGGATATTTTTTATTGACATTCTCCAGGTTTACACGCGCAAGTACCTCGTTAACCCTGTCGAGCATTTCAGAGCGCTTCCTGTTGGTGAACATTCGCAACGGGAACATAACGTTTTCCTCTATCGTCATGGAATCAAATAACGCCCCTCCCTGGAACAGCATACCGATGTCTTCTCGAAGCCTGCGCTTCTCATCATCGTCCATGTCCTGTATGGCCTTATCGCCGTAAAAGATCTTTCCCTCTTCCGGCTGAAACAACCCGAGGAGACATTTCAGCATAACAGTTTTACCGCTACCACTGGCACCGATGATGAGGTTTGTACGACCCTTTTCAAAGACCGTGGAGATGCCCTTGAGCACTTCGTGTTCACCAAAACTCTTATGTATGTTCTCTACGCGTATCATTAGCTGAGCAGTAACGAAGTTATGATATAATTTGTTAGGATGATGAGTACACTGGTCCAGACGAATGAATTCGTACTTGCCTTACCCACTTCCAGCGCGCCACCTTTCATGAAATAGCCTTGCCATGATGGCACGGTGGCCAGGATAAAAGCGAATACGAAAGTTTTTATAAAGGCATAGGTGAGGTGAAAGGGATCAAAGGAATCCTGCAAACCTGTAATGAATTCACCCGGAGACGTAAAACCACCGTAGACTCCCGCCAGAAATCCGCCAAAAATACCGAGAAACATCGATAAGGCGATCAGGAACGGAAAAAGCATGAGTGCCACTACTTTTGGAAATACCAGGTAGTTCAGTGAGTTGATCCCCATGACATCCAGTGCGTCGATCTGTTCAGTAACACGCATCGATCCGATACTCGATGTAATAAAGGATCCCATCTTACCCGCCATTATGATGGAGATGAAGGTAGGGGCAAATTCAAGTATCATGGACTGCCGTGTAGCAAAACCGATCAGGGATTTAGGGATCAGCGGATTTTCGAGATTGAGAGCCGTTTGGATGGCAATTACTCCACCTACAAAGAAGGAGATGAAGGAAACAATTCCCAATGAGCCTATGATAAGGTCGTCGATCTCCTTAAAAATGAGTTCCCGAAGCACAGACCCCTTCGTGAATCCACTGAAAACCCTCCTTAACATGAGGAAGTAGGACCCAACATCCTTGAGCGCTCTAATTACTAACATAGTACGCTAAAGTAACAAAATAAACCGATGGTGTCGTGCTGCGAACTAATACCGGAAACGCTATTTCTTACCCAATAATTCCATCATCTTGTGAAATATCTCCGAATTCTCGTAGATACCCCTGAACATTTCCGATCCCGGTCCATGTGCAAAAACTGGGATCAGCGTGGCAGAATGCCCTCCTGTTGAAAAGGTCGGTTGGATTTTAAAGTAATTATCTCCGGCAGCGGATAGGGTGAATCCCCCTGTCTCGTGGTCTGCCGTTACGATCACCAGTGTCTCCCCGTTAGTTTCGGCAAAATCCAGTGCCACACCAATGGTCTTATCAAAGTCCAGCTGTTCACTTATCAGATAATCGGCATTGTTGTCGTGTCCGCCCCAATCGATCTGTGATCCTTCAACCATGAGAAAAAATCCATCCTCATCCTTAGAGAGATAGTCCAGGGCAAGTTTGGTGCTGTTTGGAAGGAAATCACCGCGGCCGTCGATCATTTTTGGCATCCCGTCCTCGGCGAGAATGATGAGTTGTTTTTTTTCTGAAACCTTTTCAGGAAGTGAGTCCGTATGAATCTCAAAGCCTTTTGCTCTCATAGCTTCATAAAGATTCTTGCCGTCGGTACGCTGGGTAAAGAATTTTTCTCCTCCGCCAGCGACGAAGTCCAGTTCACTTTCCACCAATTGCTCCGCTATCATTTTATAGATTCTCCTGGATTTAACATGCGCATAGAATGCTGCAGGTGTGGCGTGTACCACCGAAGAAGTTGCGATCACACCACTTGCGTAACCACTTTCCGAAAGGATCTCGACTATAGTTGGAACAGGCTTGTTCTTGTTGCTGAACCCAACTGCACCATTATAGGTCTTTACACCGCTGGCAAAAGCCGTTGCTCCCGCCGCCGAATCGGTAACGGGTTGGGCGGATGAGCTGGTTCGGATAAGTCCGATATTATTGAATCTGGCAAAATTTGAATCACCTTCTCCAAAATAAAAGCTGGAGGAAACCTGGCTGAGTCCCATGCCGTCACCGATCAGCAATATTATATTCTTGGGTTTTTGAACGTTCGAATTAACCGGACTTTGTGCCCAGGCAGTCATTGAAAGGCCCAGAAGCAGGGTCAGAAGATATTTCATAATGTTTATTTTTTCAGTCTAAAAATAGAAAGTTTCACTTCGATTTTCGTTAAGGCGAAGTTATTAATTCAGAATAGTTTTTTACAAATATTTTTCCATCGGAAGTTGCGAATGAATTTTCCTTCATCCGTTGTCACCAAATATGCTGACCTGTCCATCAAAAAACCTGCCATACAATTGAAAAAATACCCGGGATCCCTTTTTTTGACAGCCAGTTTGAACGCTGCGACGGAAGTTAAGACCATTCCATATCTCATTCTTCTGAAGGCAGCTCCCTGCATTCTTCCGGCAACTGCCGCATACCCTGCACCCGTTGGTTTTAGGTGTCTCACCTCCATGCCGATGTCCGTACGAAGCTCCCAGCCGTGGAATCGGGCCAGCAGTTCGTCTATGGTATCCCAGCCCATGGCATTCTTCAATCCGCCGATCTGCTCAAAGCATTGCTTTCTGTATGCTTTCAACGCCCCACGGATATGATCGGTATTTGTTAGGCTTTCACGCACCCAACTGTCTTTTCGAAGTACGGTACAAAACCCTCCTGCCATTCCCACAGTGTCAGAACTTTCGAAAAGATGTTTTAATTTTTGAAGGTAATCCGGTGGAAACTCGAGATCTGCGTCGAATTTACAGATCACGTCGTAATCGTCGTCTAATTCTGAAAACCCCCGGTAAAATGCTTCGATAACTTTCGAACCCGGCAGGTGATCGGGTGTGGAAGTATTGCTAACCCCCCGGATGAATTCGTAACTGTCTGTGAATTCGCGTAGCACATCTTCAGTTCGGTCTGTTGAATTGTCATTCACCACAACGATCCTTGCGGGAAGCAATGTTTGATTTGCCAACGATTTCAAAGTAATTGCGAGGTGCGCCTCTTCGTTGTGTGCTGGTATGACGATATAGAATCTCACTTCGATCGTTCTGCGTAAACCAGGTAATATCTGGGGGTGAAGCGGCGTAAAATAGGGCGAATACCAACCTTTCTGACTGGGTTAGTGAATTTTTCACGTTTCCTGACCCTCCAACCTGCTTTTTCCAACAGCCAGTCGAACTGCCAGTCCTCAAATTCGTGGTAATGCCTGTCCCAGTCATCGGTCTTGCTCCTGTAAGCGGAAGCGAACCATAATTTCAATGGTACCGAAGCAACCAATTTACGGGCCTGAATATCATTTAAGACGTTAAAGGGTGATACCATATGCTCAAAGATCTCGAAGGCTGTAACCACGTCGAAATCGTCTGTCTTCACGGCGGTGGTGTCCAGGTCAAGGTCTTCTCCCTGTGTATTTGTGACATGGAAATCGTTCTTCCGAAGCAATTCCGATAGGGGATTACTGACTCCCAGATCGAGGATTCGTTCATCCTTCGTCACAAATTGTTCAAGAAATTTTAGGGTGTGTTTATATCTTTTCTTCGGAATCTTGCCTTCGTACATCAAATTCTGTAAACAATTGCATTAATATTCATGCCTGCTCCAACACTGGCGAATATTACTACATCGCCTTCCGAGATCTCATGATCATCGAGAGCCTTTCTTTTCACAAGATCGTAGAGAGTAGGAACAGTGGCAACGCTTGAATTCCCAAGGTTGTTTATGCTCATGGGCATAACATCTTCCGGGGCCTCCATTCGGTACAATCGGTAGAACCTTTTAATGATCGCTTCGTCCATCTTTTCATTTGCCTGGTGAATGAATACTTTTTTTACTTCGGAAATATCACATCCGCTTTCATCCAGGCATTCTTTCATAGCACCGGGAACATTTGAAATCGCAAATTCGTAGATCTTTCTTCCGTACATTTTAATGTATCGGCGTGCGTCCGTCAGTTCCTGGTTATTACTTTCACCGAAGTAGATGAAATGCGCCTCATCGTAACTGTGTGTCACGGACAGATGGGATAAAATACCACCTTCCTTGTCGTCGGTTTCCTGGACAACGGTCGCTCCGGCGCCATCGCTATAGATCATCGAATCCCTGTCGTGCTGGTCGATAACCCGCGAAAGTGTTTCAGCACCGATGACCAGGCAGTTCCTGGCCATTCCGGATTTGATAAACGCGTGTGCCTGGATCACCCCTTCGATCCAACCCGGGCAACCGAAAAGAATGTCGTATGCCACGCAACGCGGATTTCGGATCTTCAGTAAATGTTTAACTCGGGAGGCGATACTCGGGACCGTGTCACTCTGATGTGTTCCGTGCTTGACATCGCCGTAGTTGTGTGCAACAATGATATAATCCAGATCTTCCTTATCCAGAGCTGCATCCTTCAGCGCCTTTTTCGCGGCACGCATCGCGATATCAGAGGTTGTTTTGTCATTCGAGATGTATCGCCTTTCTGAAATACCCGTAATGGCTTTGAATTTCTCGATGATCACTGTATTCTCGTGCCCGAAGACAGTACCGTCCTCGTTGTAAAATGTATGTTGTTCGAATTGATCATTAGGGGCTACACTCTTCGGAATATAGCTTCCCACTCCAGTTATCCTCGTGCTCATATCTTTATTTTTATTAAAAATAGGCAAAACAGTTTACGAAACCACAAGATTCCGCGGAAAAACCTGTAATAGGCCTAACTCTCCATGTACATTTCGATAGGCGCACATGTGCATACCAGGTTTCTGTCCCCGAAGGCTTCATCCACCCTGCGAACCATTGGCCAGAATTTGTTTTCCGCTATATGATCCAGTGGATAGGCCGCTGTTTTTCGGCTATAGGGAAATTCCCAGTTGTCCGCCGTCACCATGGCAAGAGTATGTGGTGCATTTTTGAGAAGGTTGTGTTCATCATCCTTATCTACGGATTCGATCTCCTTGTGAATGGAGATCATCGCATCACAGAATCGATCCAACTCTTCCCTGCTCTCACTTTCCGTGGGTTCGATCATCATGGTACCCGCCACCGGGAAGGAAACGGTAGGCGCGTGGAATCCATAGTCCATTAATCGCTTGGCGATATCTACTACTTCAATTCCCTTTTCGCGATAAGGACGGCAATCTATGATCATTTCGTGTGCAGCCCGACCCATTTCACCGGTATACAGCACTTCAAAATGTCCGTGAAGGCGTTCCTTGATATAATTCGCATTAAGGATGGCGTATTCTGTCGATTTGCGCAAGCCGCGCTCACCAAGCATACAGATATATCCATACGATATGATACAGGCCAGGGCACTTCCCCATGGCGCCGCTGAAATGGCTGTTATCGCCTGGTCACCACCCGTTGGAATCACCGGGTTTGTTGGGAGGAAAGGCACAAGTTGTTCTGCCACACAGATAGGGCCAACTCCCGGTCCGCCTCCTCCGTGCGGAATAGCAAAGGTCTTGTGAAGGTTCAAATGGCAAACATCCGCCCCAATAGCGCCAGGATGGGTAATAGCCACCTGGGCGTTCATATTGGCACCATCCATATAAACCTGTCCGCCATACTGATGAATGACCTTGGTGATCTCTTTGATGGCTTTTTCGTATACCCCATGTGTCGAAGGGTAAGTTACCATAAGAGCAGCCAGGTTGTCGGCGTGTTCTTCGGCTTTGGCCCTGAGATCATCCAAATCGATATTACCTTCTTCGGTGGCCTTTGTAACAACTACTTTCATCCCAGCCATCACCGCACTGGCAGGATTGGTGCCGTGTGCCGATGATGGGATAAGGCAAATATCCCTGTGCCCTTCACCTCTTGACTCGTGATAGGCACGGATGACCATCAACCCACTGTACTCTCCCTGCGCCCCGGAATTAGGTTGAAGAGAGGTTCCGGCAAATCCCGTGATCTCGGTAAGCTGCGCCTCAAGTTTTTTCAGCATGAGTTGGTATCCTTCGGCTTGCTCAAGCGGCACAAAGGGATGGATGTTGCCCCATCGTGCGTCACTTAACGGAAGCATTTCCGCGGCTGCATTGAGCTTCATTGTACAGGAACCCAGTGAGATCATAGAGTGATTCAACGAGAGGTCGCGACGCTCAAGTTTTTTAATATACCTCATGAGCTCGGTCTCACTGTGATAGGTATTGAATACTTCGTGCTCCATGAAGGTAGTGCTTCTGGCTACTTCCGCAGGAAAAGTTTCACCCTGCAACATCGTATCATACTGCACAGCCTCTTTACCACTGGCATCGGCAAAGATGCCAAGCAACTTATTCACCTCGTACAGCGAGGTGGTCTCGTTTACCGAAATTTGTATGGTTTCTGAATCGGGGTAATAAAAATTGACCTTTCTGCTTTCGGCTACCGGTCTCACTTTTTCAGGGTTGGCCACAACAGAGATAGTGTCGAAATAATGCTCGTTTTTTTGCTCAAACCCCATTTGCTCAAGCCCATGGGCCAGGGTGTAGGCAGCATCATGGACCTTGTTGGCAATATATCTCAATCCGTTCGGACCGTGATATACTGCGTACATTCCCGCCATAACGGCAAGCAGTACCTGGGCTGTACATATATTTGAGGTTGCCTTATCTCTTTTTATGTGCTGTTCTCTTGTTTGAAGCGCCATGCGCAGCGCCCTGTTTCCATCCAGGTCCTTGGTGACTCCAATGATCCTGCCCGGAATGTGACGTTTAAATTCTTCCCTGGTTGCAAAATAGGCAGCGTGAGGTCCGCCATACCCAAGGGGGATCCCAAAACGCTGTGTCGTGCCAACCACGGCATCCGCGCCCATGCTTCCCGGGCATTTTAGTTTTACAAGACTGAGGATATCAGCAGCAACGGCCACCTTGATTCCAGCTGCCCTGGCATTTTCGATGAAACCCGTATAGTCGTAAACTTTACCGGATGTGCCGGGGTACTGAAGCAGGGCCCCGAAAAATTCCGAAGAAAAATCGAAAGTCCTGTGATCACCGATCACCAGTTCGATTCCGATAGGATTAGACCTGGTCTTAAGCAACGAGAGGGTTTGAGGTAGAATTTCTTCAGAAACAAAGAATTTAACCACATTGTTCTTCTTCTGGTCCCGATCACGTACTGCGAAGAGCAGTGTCATGGCCTCGGCAGCCGCGGTGGCCTCATCAAGCAGGGAGGCATTTGCGATCTCCATCCCGGTCAGGTCGGAAACCATGGTCTGGAAATTTAGCAGAGCTTCCAGTCGACCCTGGGCAATTTCTGCCTGGTAAGGGGTGTATGCGGTATACCAGCCCGGATTCTCGAGTATGTTTCGCTGGATCACCGCAGGCAAATAGGCCTCGTTATAGCCAAGCCCGATATAAGTATCGAACACCCTGTTCTTCTTTGCCAGCTTGTTGATATGTTCGAGGTATTCCTGTTCGCTCATTGCTTCATCAAGTTCAAGTGGCTTGTCGAGCAAGATCTCGTTAGGGACAGTCTCGTATATAAGTTGTTCCATGCTCTCAACACCGATAGCTTCAAGCATTTTGGGTAGGTCGTTCTTACGTGGGCCTATGTGTCTTCTGGCGAATGAATCCGTTTTCATTAATTGCGAATTAAGATTCAGCAAAATTACGATTTTAACCTCTAAAACTTACCTTAAAAGTATAGCTGTAGATAACTATTTTTCCACCAAAGACATGAGTTACTAACATTTGGCTATTTTTGCTTCATGAAGATCCTGAGGGCCATTTTCAATTTTTACCTGGATAGTAGTATCCATGTGGCTTTGGCTGTGTGTTCCTTGCTTTACCTTACGGTTTTCGAATACGATCTTCCTCTCCAGTGGGAACTGCTTGGTTTTATTTTATTCGGAACCATTTCCGGTTATAATTTTGTGAAGTACGCCGGTGTTGCCAGGTTCCATCATCGGAGCCTGACGGATAAGTTGAGAGTGATACAGATATTTTCGTTGCTGTGTTTCGGCTCCATGGTCTTTTTCATCTTTCAGCTTCCAACCAGGTTGTACCTGCCAATCGGTTTGCTGGGCCTGCTTACCTTCCTTTACGCTGTTCCCGTATTGGGAAAGCGAACCTTGCGAATGCTGTCCGGGTTCAAGATATTCGCCGTCGCGTTAGTTTGGGCCGGTATTACCGTTATCCTTCCGTGGTATGCGGTATATGAAACATTTACCCATGACGTGTGGCTCACTTTTGTCCAGCGTTTCCTTATCGTGATCGTACTTACTATTCCTTTCGAGATACGGGATCTCCGTTTCGACGAGTCGGCCCTGGGAACGCTACCTCAAAAATTAGGGGTCAATACTTCGAAATGGTTGGGTGTTGTGGTGATGTACGCCGGTTTCTCCATGGATCTCTTCAAAGATGAGTTCAGTTGTGCGCATTCGAGCGCCTTTGCCATAACCTGTTTTCTTTGTGCCCTGGCCTTGTGGGGATCGAAGGAAATTCAGAAAAAGTATTATGCATCTTTTGTGGTGGAAGGGATACCCATCGTATGGGTTGGGTTGTTCTACCTGCTGAAGTATTACTTTGAGATTTCCTGCTGAATCACTTTGCGCATTTCCTGCTTCTTTTCATCCGGAATGCTCTTCAGGTCGGCTTTCTGAATGATCTCTGTCAACTTAGTGTTTTCAGCCGAATGTTGCCTGCACACTTTACACCACCACTGGTGCATCCGCATGAGGATACGTTCCGTCCGACTCGATTCCCGGTACTGTGACTTGTCGCAGATATGCGCAGCGTCTCCGCACTTAAATAGTATTCTGAAGTTCATTAAAACCAGTTTTCCTCCAGGCACATCGCCATGGCGCGTCGCGCCCGGTGAATGATAACCCAAAGATTAGACGGAGTGATATTGAATTCATTACATATGGCTTCCGTGTCGAAATCGTCGATGGTCTTCATTTTAAAGATCTTTGCCTGTCGCTCATCAAGGCTATCCATACAATTCAGGATCGCCAGGCCCAACTCTTCGTTCTCCATACGATCCTCAGCGGTCCTGTCGAAAGGATCTTTCACCTTTTCCTCCAGCCATTCCCCCTCTGCATCTTCGTCCGAATAGTTCACCCGTACCTCTGCTCTGCCTTTGTTGGAATTGATCTTCCTGTAATGATCGATGATCTTGCGTTTCAATATGGAGATCAACCAGGTTCGTTCCGAAGCATCTCCTTTGAAGTTGTCTTTGGAATTCAGACCCGCAAGGAAGGTTTCGGAAATAAGGTCTTGAGCGATCTCGTGATCATTTACACGTACAATGGTGTAATTATACAGGTAATCCGAGTACTTATCGACCCATTTTTCGGGATGTAATAGGACATTTCCCATAGCAAATCCGTAAGGATACTTCAAAAATAGGAAAGTTTGAGGAACATTCACATGCCATACTGTAGGTTTCAGGAATTCGCTCTATGAGCATTGTCATTTTATTATCCTGTTCCTTTCGTATCTTGCTCTCTTATTCAGAAAAGAAAATCATGAAAAAAATTGTACTTATCGCCCTGATATTTTTTGCAGGGATCAATTTATATTCCCAGGAAGAAGATCGGTTCTATGCTACCATGGCCCTGAACGATGCACGTGAATTATTGGCCGATAAGCCAGGGGAGATCGAGATACTTGCCGAACGCGGGAATGAGGCTGCTGTTCATATGTCCCATATTGCTGCTGAAGCTTTGCACGATCGTATACTTGTTCATGGGCCCGGTTATATTTTCAAACCGGATGCCGAAACTGCTGTCGGAGCATTGGATCGCAGGGTGGTCAGGGATCATTCGAGGATTGCCTTTACTATAACGGAAGACCCTGTTGTGATGCAGGTTTTGAATCTGATCGACGTACAGAACATCGAGGATCATATTCTTGAGCTTGAAAACTATGGAACACGCTATCATACTTTTGCCTCGGCTACTCAATCTGCTGTTGATCTGAAGGCTAAATGGGAGGCCATGGCTACCCTGTATGGAAGGACCGACGTTAGTGTTCGGCTGTACAACCACCTAAGTACGCAGATGCCTTCAGTGATCATGACCATCGATGGTGCTGAGTTTCCTGACGAATTCGTGATCGTGGGTGGGCACCTTGATTCCACCTCTAACCAGGGAAATAATGATGCTCCCGGAGCCGATGATGACGCCTCGGGTATCGCTTCGATAACTGAAGCTGTGCGGGCCTTGTTCGAAGCAGGATTTGTTCCGAAGAGGTCTATTGAGATCATGGCCTATGCTGCCGAAGAGATCGGCCTGGTGGGATCGGAAGAGATCGCGGCGGATTACAGCAGTAATAATGTGAATGTGACCGCCTATGTTCAGTTTGATATGACCAACTATAACGGATCGGGCCAGGATGTATATTTTATCACAGATTTTACCGATGGTACGCTCAACAGTTTCCTGATGCAACTGATGGATCATTACAATGCGTCCGGAAGTCATACGTTTACCTATGGCACCTCCTTATGTAATTACGGCTGTTCGGATCACGCGAGCTGGCATAACGAAGGGTATATGGCCGCATTTCCTTTCGAAGCAAGTTTTGGCCAACACAATCCGAATATCCACACAGCTAGCGATACCTATAGCTTTACGGGAACCGCGGAGCACGCTGTGAAATTCAGTAAACTTTGTTCAGAATTTCTTATCGAAACCGCCAAAAGCGACGGTCTGCTGGCTGTGGCCGAAGTTCCTGCCGAGGTATATAACATCTATGTTTCGGACAATACGCTTTACTACAGCTTCAACGATTTTGAAGCGGATATCAGTGCCGTGGTAGTTTACGATATTGTTGGTAACTCGGTGATGCGACTGGAGGATCCGGACAACGAAGGTTCCATAACCCTCGGACATCTGTCGGCTGGAATGTACATAGTGAATTTCACCACAGATTATTCCGAAGTAGTAAACAAGAAGATCATTATCCGCTGAGGCGGACTGCGTCTAGTTCTCGAGTAATCCCGCCCGGCGAAGCAATGCGTCCGGGTCTGGTTCATGACCTCGAAATTTTACATATAGTTCCATGGGATCCTGTGTCCCTCCGCGAGAGAGTATATTATCCCTGAAGCTATTTGCGACTTTCCTATTGAAAATACCTTCCTGTTTGAAGTATTCGAAAGTATCTGCATCTAGCACTTCTGCCCATTTATAGCTGTAGTAACCTGCCGAATATCCTCCCTGAAAGATATGGGAGAAGGAAGTGCTCATACAGGTTGAAGGGGTCTCCGGGTACAATCTCGTGTCTTCGAAAACCTCGCTCTCGAATTCTTTCACATTGGATATTTCTGAAGGGTCCGCCCCATGCCAAGCCATATCCAGCAATCCGAAACTAAGTTGCCGAAGTGTTTGCATCCCTTCGTGGAAATTGGAAGAATCCTTGATCTTTTTTACAAGTTCCATAGGGATCACTTCGGAGGTTTCGAAATGACGTGCGAATAGTTCGAGAGTTTCCTTTTCGTAGCACCAGTTTTCCAGCACCTGGCTGGGCAATTCAACAAAATCCCAGTACACATTGGTGCCGGATAGGCCAGAATAGGTCGTATTGGCGAGCATGCCGTGAAGGGCGTGCCCAAACTCATGAAACAGGGTGGTGACTTCGTTGAAGGTGAGCAATGATGGCTTTGTAGCCGTGGGCTTGGTGAAGTTACATACTATGGAGATATGCGGACGCTCGTTAACCCCGTTTTTAATTTGCTGGGGCCGGAAGGAAGTCATCCAGGCCCCATTGCGTTTCCCCGGACGGGGATGGAAATCTGCGTAGAAAAGAGCCACTAATACACCTTCATCGTCCGTTACCTCGTAAGTCTTTACATCTGGGTGGTAAACATCCACCGATCTGGTAAGATCAAAATTGAGCCCGTAGAGTTTGTTCGCCACACTGAAAACACCATCGATCACTTTTTCAAGTTCGAAATACGGTTTCAGTTTTTCGTCATCCAGATCGAAACGTTGCTGTTTGAGTTTTTCGGCATAGTATGCACCATCCCATTTTTCCAGTTCATCGATACCGTCGCTGGTTTTGGCGAAGTCGGCTAGTTCATCAAATTCCTTCTGTGCAGCCGGTTTGGCCTTTTCGAGCAGGTTCCTTAAGAAATCAGTTACTTTCTCAGGCGTTTCCGCCATCCGTTCCTCGAGCACGAAATGTGCATGAGAGCTGTAACCCAGCAACTGGGCTCTTTTGTGACGAAGGTTTGCGATTTTTAGGACATTGGCTTCATTGTTATGGTCATTTTTCTGAAAACCCCTGGCACCAAAAGCCAGGGAAAGCTTTTTTCTCAGTTCCCGCCTCGATGAATATTTCATAAAGGGAATGTAGCTGGGATAATCCAGGGTGATCACCCATCCGTGCTTTCCGCGCTCTTCGGCAATCATGGCAGCCGCCTCCCTCACACCTTCCGGCAGGCCGTCAAGGTCATCTTCCGAAGGAATGTGCATTTCATAAGCGTTGGAATCGGCCAGGACATTCTCCCCGAATTTCAGGGTAAGTCGAGCCAGTTCGGCATCGATCTCGCGCAATTTCTTTTTGTCGGTCTCATTGAGATTGGCCCCGTTACGAGCGAATCCTTTGTACTGTATCTCGAGTAATCTGTCTTCTTCCGGGTTAAGCGAAAGAGACTCACGAATGTCGTAAACCTGCTTCACCCTGCTGAACAGGGCCTCATTTAACAACAGGTCATTCCTGAAATTTGAAAGCATAGGGGATACCTCCTGTGCTATCTTCTGGATCTCTTCGTTGGTTTCGGCTCCGTTAAGATTAAAGAATATACTACTGACCAGGTTGAGTTGTTCACCGGTTCGCTCGAGTGCTTCCACAGTGTTCTTGAAGTTGGGTTTCGCATCATTGTGTGCGATTGTATTGATCTCGGCCTTGGTTTCTTCGATCAGTTTCCGGAAGGCAGGTAAAAAATGCTCATTCTTGATTTCAGAAAAAGGGGCGGTAGGGAATTTCTTGAGTAAGGGGTTCATTTATAAGTTTCTATATCTGGTCGAGCGCAGTCGAGACCTCTTCAGCAGTAGGTCTGAATTTTATGTGAGTCATAATTCGGCATTCCGCAAAGGTTTGTAACATTTTGGAATTTCCTTCAGACAAAGCTAGATTCTTCTTTGCACTCCACCGTTTAATTTTTTTCGAAATAGATTGCTTGTTCTACGTCATTGAATGTTTCATAGAAAATTATTTTCCATGGACGTCTATTGAAAGTAAAGCAATTCGGATTTAAACCATTTTGATGTTCAATCTGTGTGCGATCTAAATTATTAGTCATTCTTGAATAAAGTAGATCATCTGAGCACTGAAAAATATGGACGAAATAACTATTCATCGTAAAGATATGCAGGTCTCGATTGCGCTTGACCCGACACGTAAATTATCTTAACTATCGTTTACTCCTTCAACTTCTTAGCGCCTTCTTCAACCTTAAGCTTCAGGCCTTCCTTGTAAGCCACGATTTTGTCCAGTACACATTTGTCTGCCGATCCCAGGATCTGGGCAGCCAGTATACCTGCATTCTTAGCGCCGTTCAAGGCTACAGTGGCAACAGGTACGCCACCGGGCATCTGAAGGATCGAAAGCACCGAATCCCAGCCGTCGATGGAGTTGCTGGACTTCACAGGTACGCCTATCACAGGCAGAGGTGATAAAGACGCTACCATTCCCGGCAAATGCGCTGCACCACCGGCTCCCGCAATGATCACCGAGATCCCTCTTTCGTGGGCATTCTTGCCATAATCGAAGAGTTTGTCCGGGGTGCGATGAGCGGAAACAATATCTACTTCAACTTCGATATCGAAACCCTTCAATACGTCAACAGCCTCCTGCATTACAGGTAGGTCGCTGGTACTTCCCATTATGATTCCTACTTTTCCCATTTTGTATTATTTACTGATCACTTTGATCGAATTCTTCACTTTTTCGGCTATTTCCCTGGCGGCTGCTATATCCTTGTTCACTATGGTCACATGTCCCATCTTCCTGAACGGCCTTGTTTGCTTCTTTCCATAGATATGAGGGGTAACCCCATCCATCGCCATGATCTTTTCAATATTCTCATAGACCACATCACCCGTATGTCCTTCGGCTCCCACCAAATTTACCATAATCCCTCCAACTTTACTGTCGGTCTTGCCTAGTGGTAGATCGAGTATGGCACGCAAATGCTGTTCGAACTGGTTGGTATAACTAGCTTCAATACTGTAGTGCCCACTGTTGTGTGGCCTTGGGGCAACTTCATTTACGAGGATAGTATCGCTTTCGGTCTGAAACATCTCAACGGCCAGTAATCCCACATGTTCAAAAGTCCTGGATACCTGCTCTGCGACAGCGCGCGCTTTGGTCGTAACATCATCACCGATCCGGGCGGGACAGATCACGTATTCCACCTGGTTGGCTTCCGGGTGGAACTCCATTTCCACTACGGGGTAGGTAACTACATCACCCGAAGGATTCCTGGCAACGATCACTGCCAGTTCATTTTTAAAGGGTACCAGGGTTTCCGCGATGCACTGTCCGTCGCTCAATCCCACCATGTCCTCTACATTTCGGACGATGCTTACCCCTCTTCCGTCATAGCCTCCCGTACAGCTTTTCCAAACAAACGGAAGTCTTACTCTTTCTTCTGAAATCGCCGACCTCAATTCACCGAGTGAATCAAATAAACTGAATGGAGCTGTAGGAATATCGTGGCTTGCATAGAATTGTTTCTGAATACCCTTATCCTGGATGTTTCGTAGTGTTCCCGGAGAAGGATAAACGGTCTTGCCTTCCTTCTCGAGCTTCTCCAGAGCCTCGACATTCACACCTTCGATCTCAAATGTCAGAACGTCCACACCCTTTCCGAAGGAATAAACGGTATCAAAATCCATAAGTTCTCCCTGCACGAACGTATCACAGGCGATCCGGCAGGGTGCTTCAGCACTAGGGTCCAGCACCTTGGTCTTGATGTCGTATTTGCGAGTTTCGTAAAGCAGCATTTTCCCTAGCTGTCCGCCGCCTAAAATTCCAAGTGTAAAGTTGGAAGAGAAATAATTCGCCATGCCGCAAAGGTACAATCTTCTTTGCAATTCTTATCTTTGCCACCTCGTTATGTGGCGATTTTTAAAATCATTATTCAGAAGTAAAAAAAAGCAAATGAAGAATATCGTATTGTTTGGCCCTCCCGGTGCCGGAAAAGGCACCCAGGCGGAAGTGCTGAAGGAAAAATATCAACTGGTTCATATCTCCACCGGGGACGTTTTCAGATATAACATTAAGAATGAAACCGAACTGGGGGCTTTGGCAAAAAGTTATATGGACAAAGGACACCTCGTGCCCGATGAGGTAACTATCAAAATGCTGAATGCCGAAGTTGAGAAGAATCCTGAGGCTAATGGGTTTATCTTCGACGGCTTCCCGAGAACCGAAGCACAGGCCGAGGCTTTATCTGAGTTAATGGATGAAAAAGGTAGCCAGATCAATGCGATGGTCGCTTTGGAAGTGGACGACGAAGTATTGGTAGGTCGTCTGATTGAACGCGGAAAGTCCAGTGGGAGAGCCGATGATGCGAATGAGGAAGTGATCCGTGAACGAATTGCCGAATACTATCGCAAAACCGATATCTTGAAAAGTTACTACCAGGCACAGGATAAATACTATGGCGTGGATGGCGTAGGTTCCATAGAAGAGATCACAGAGCGATTGAGCGAGGTTTTTGACAGAATTTAGTGTTCGTTGTTCATTGATTGGTGTTCATCCATAAATACGAAACACTATCATCCGAACTAAAAATCCAAAAATCCAAAAATCCAACAATCTAATAATCTAACAATCCAAAACACCAATATACCATCTCATGACCGAAGGTAATTTTGTCGATTATGTAAAGATCCATGTGACCTCCGGGAAAGGAGGTAAGGGGAGTACGCACCTTCGGAGGGAGAAATTCGTGCCGAAAGGTGGTCCTGACGGTGGTGATGGTGGTCGTGGCGGACACGTGATCATACGGGCGAATAAGAATATGTGGACCCTGTATCACCTTAAGTTCAAGCGGCATTTTAGCGCCGGTCACGGGATGGCCGGTGGTAAACAGACCAGTACAGGAGCAGATGGTGATGATGTATATATCGATGTTCCGCTGGGAACCGTGATCAAGAATACCGATAGCGGACAAACACTTTTCGAGATCACGGAAGAGGGACAGGAAGAGATCATCGTCAAAGGTGGAAAAGGCGGTTTGGGAAATGCCCATTTCAAGAGTGCTACCCGACAAACACCCCGCTACGCGCAACCCGGACTTGAGGGTGAGGAACTGAACATTACCCTGGAGATGAAAGTACTGGCCGATGTAGGCCTGGTGGGCTTTCCTAACGCAGGTAAATCTACGCTGCTTTCGGTACTTACCGCTGCAAAACCAAAGATTGCTGATTACGAATTCACGACCTTAAAACCCAACCTGGGCATCGTGCAACACCGCGATTTCCAGACCTTCGTGATGGCCGATATTCCCGGGATCATAGAGGGAGCGGCCGAAGGCAGGGGACTGGGGCATTATTTCCTGCGTCATATCGAGCGAAACAGTACGTTATTATTCCTGGTACCGGCAGACGCAGACGACATTCGTAAACAATACGATATACTGGTGGATGAACTACGTCGCTATAATCCAGAACTCCTGGACAAGGAACGACTCGTAGCAATTTCGAAGAGCGATATGCTGGACGAGGAGCTTAGGGCCGAAATGAAGGAGGAGCTCGACAAAGATTTTGACGGGATCCCCTATTTGTTTATCTCTTCAGTAGCTCAACAGGGACTGCAGGAGCTTAAAAACAATCTTTGGGAGATGTTGAATCAGCCGGAGAACTGATCCTCCCCTCTCATCGTTAAAGATTCTATAAACAACTGATCCCCCTGAATTTTTCAGTATATTTAATCAAAAATATGCATGTGAAGATACTTGCCGGTTTACTGGGAATGTTTCTGCTGCTCTCCTGTGGTGCCTATATAGGTGTGGACTATGATGAGCAAACCGATTTTTCCGGTTATATCTCCTATAATTTTTACCCATCCATCGAATCGGGACTGAGCCAGCTCGACGATAATAGGATCATGAAGATCACAGACAGCCTCCTTCGGCAAAAAGGTTTCACCAAAAGCGAGGATCCGCAACTATACGTGAACTTCTTCGCTGTGGAGTCTGTGTCTAATTCGCGCAGTACCATCGGAATAGGAGTAGGTGGCGGCGGCCGAAATGTGGGCGGTGGAATCAGCGGGGGAATACCTATTGGCGGTAAAACCATCAACCAACGGCTTACCTTCGATCTAATTGATGCCGAAGAGGATGAACTGGTCTGGCAAGCCACTGCCGACGGGGATATGAAAGAGAAGTCGACACCCCTTCAGAAAGAAAAATACTATGAAGGCGTCCTGGCTAAGATCCTTAAAAAATTCCCTCCGGGACAAAAATAAGAGGTAAAAAAAATTGTTCTATATCTTTGTAATCAAACCTACGCTATGAAATACCTGTTGCTTTTGCTCCTGATCACCCCTGCGATGTGGGGGCAATCGACTTACGACAAGGCCGTGGAGTATTTCGAGAACGAACAATTCTCCAAAGCTAAACCCCTATTTCAGAAACACCTTGAAGACAACCCCAATCACCTGAAATCTAGGGAGTACCTGGGCGATATCGCGGGTTATGCGAAGGATTGGGACGAGGCGATCTCCCATTACGAACCCCTGGTGGAATCCGACCCCAACAACGCGAATTACCATTTCAAGACCGGTGGAGCCATGGGCATGAAGGCACTGGAGATCAGTCGCATACGCGCCCTGGGTTATGTGGGTGATATCCGAAAGCATTTCGAAGCGGCGGCAAAACTGGATCCCAAACATATCGAAGTACGCTGGGCACTGGTGGAATTCTACATTCAGCTTCCGGGCATCATAGGGGGTAGTGAGCGAAAGGCGACGCGCTATGCCAACGAATTACTGAAGATCTCTCCGGTGGATGGGCACCTGGCACTTGGTTATGTCGCCGAATACAGCGACAGGCCCGATGATGCCGAAAAACACTACAAGAATGCGATTAACGTGGGCGGTTCACCTCACACCTACGAGAAGCTCACCAACCTCTACGAGAAGAACGAGCGGCCGGAGGAAGCCATACAAACCGCTGCCGTCTCCCTCGAAAAACACAAGCGAAACAGCCTCAATTACCAGATCGGGAAGATCGCGGCCCAGTATAACCTGAATTCGGAACTGGGGATCGATTGCCTGCAGGCCTATATCAAAAATCACTCCGTGCGAGACGGTGTTCCCAAGGACTGGGCCTACTATCGCCTGGCACAGATCTACAAGAACATTGGCGAAAAGGATAAAGCGCTTCAGTGGATCAATAAAGCACTGGCGGATCGCCCCGATTTCAAGGAAGCGATTGAAGAAAAGCAGCATATCCTCTCCCTTTAAATTTTTATGCCAACCACCCCTGTTGCGTCGTGTAGTGGTGCGAAACTCACTACACGACTACCTCAGGGGGCCGGGCTATTGGCCATAGTTTTACTTCGTAAAAGCTATTTGCCGCTATCCCTGTTGCGGATGAAATCCGTTGTAACAAACCACGGGGTAAAATTGTACCTTTGAAGAAACTACTTCACTGATATGCGAATTCACTTTATAGCGATTGGCGGAAGTGCCATGCATAACCTCGCGCTGGCCCTGCACGCAAAGGGTTATAACGTAAGCGGAAGCGACGACACCATCTTCGACCCCTCGAAAAGCAGGCTGGAGGCAAAGGGACTTCTCCCGGGCGAATTCGGATGGTTTCCGGGAAAGCTGAATTCGGATATCGATGCGGTGATCCTGGGTATGCATGCCAAACCCGATAATCCCGAACTCGCCAGGGCTAAAGAATTGGGTCTTACCATCTATTCCTACCCCGAATTCCTCTACGAGCAATCCAAAGACAAGACCAGGGTGGTGATAGGGGGTTCTCACGGGAAGACCACTATCACCTCCATGATCCTTCACGTGATGCAGTATCACAACAAGGACGTGGATTATATGGTTGGAGCGCAACTGGAAGGCTTCGACACCATGGTCAAACTTACCGAGGATACCGATTTCATAGTGTTGGAAGGAGACGAATATCTCTCCTCGCCCATAGACCACCGGCCGAAATTTCACCTCTACAAACCTAATATCGCCCTGATGAGCGGGATCGCCTGGGATCATATCAACGTGTTCCCGACCTACGAGAATTACGTGGATCAGTTCAGTATCTTCACCAATGAGGTTACCAGTGGAGGGGCAATGGTGTACAATTCCGAAGACCCTGAAGTAAAGCGAGTAGTGGAAGAAAGCAGTAACCCGATCAAGAAATATCCTTATCGGACACCGAATTATACGGTCTCCAACGGCACCACCCTGCTGGAGACCCCGGAGGGGCCTATGCCTGTTGAGATCTTCGGAGAGCACAACCTGAATAACCTGGAAGGTGCAAGGTGGATCTGTCAGTTGATGGGTATCGACGCAGACGATTTTTACGAGGCCATCGCCTCTTTCAAGGGAGCCAGTAAACGTCTTGAAAAACTGGCCGAAACTGCAAATTCGGTTGCTTTCAAGGATTTCGCACATTCCCCCAGTAAAGTAAAAGCCACGACCCGGGCCGTAAAGAATCAATACCCGGAGCGCATTCTGCTGGCCTGCCTTGAGTTACACACCTACAGCAGCCTCAACCCCGAATTCCTCAAAGAATACAAGGGCGCCCTGGATGCTGCAGACACGGCTGTGGTTTTCTATTCGCCTCATGCTGTGGAGATCAAGAAACTGGATCCGATATCTTCGGAGCAGATCGCAAACGCCTTTCAGAGGGACGACCTGGTCATCTTTACAGACCCTTCAGAATTCAAAACATATCTCTTCGATCAGAAGCTGGAGAGTAGTTCCCTCCTCCTTATGAGTAGTGGGAATTATGGCGGACTTGACTTCGCAGAAGTGAAAAACCTGTTATAGGCCATTCGTATAGATGGCATCGATAAAGCTGTCCCAATCTTTCCTGGCCTGGTTCTTCAATGCTCCTTTGGCTAGCTCAAAATCTTCAGGATTCTTATCCTGTGACAACTTGAATTTGCCTTCCCAGTTAGTGATCTCGATCTCGAATGCCTTGATGTAGTTCACCAATCGGTCCATTTTAGGGTTGTCCTTATCCAAAACATACCTGGGGTTTTCCCCTTCCAGGAAGGCCGTCATATCGATCATGGTCTGTTTTACGGCGTCCGGGTCGTCGATGGTGTGTACAATCCCTGTAATATGAACAATGATATAATTCCAGGTGGGAAGTTGCTCTGTCGAATAGGCCGAAGGCGAAATATAGCAATCCGGCCCTTTGAAAACTACCGTAGCTGTTGCACCTTCCGTTAAGGTATGTACCTGTGGGTTCATGGCGTCGATATGTGCCACAAGCCTCCCGGTCTTTTCGTCATAGATGATGGGGATGTGAGTGATATAGGGTTCGCCCTCAGCGGCCGTCACGAGCGTTCCGAAAGGGAACGCCCGGATCACCGAGATCATCTTCTCACGGTCCTCGGATTGGTGATGTGGAGGTGGATACACGAGTTAAAAATACAAATATCAGAATCCAAAAAACAAAATATCAACCGGAACTTACAGGCCAAACTGTCTCAAATGGTGATCCAGGTGTTTGTATTGCATTTTACCCCATTGTTCGTTCGTAAGTTTACCAAAGGCTGGATGATCCCCCCAACTCTCTTTGTTTCGGTTTTCCCCGATCTCATCGATCAATGAGTTCAGCTTGGCGATCTCGGTGGGAAAATCGGCGGGTTCTGTTTGCTTGAATCGCTTCACCGTGGGCAGATTCTTTCGCCAGGGTTTATCGTTGTACATCGATTTCTTGAACAAAGCATTCACTAACCAGTTTGGCCTCAGGTTGTAATCTTCATGACCGAGCATGATCCTGAGAGGATATTGACAATGCCTTGCCATTTGAGCCGGGGTCATCTTGCCCCATTGCCGGGCCGAATGTTCTTCGAGCATGCTGATTCGGTCCTTGATCTCGTCAAATGCCTCTTTTTCCAGTAGTGATCTCATTCTGTGGGGTTTTGTTGTTTAAAGATACGAACAATCGATAAGTTTTTTATCTTTACGAAACAGAGGCAAATCTCCGACCCGTGTTCTGACTTCCCGCGCACGCTGTGATTACAATTCGAAATAGCAGCGTGGTCTCATTATAAATCCATGTACAAACAACAGCATTTATCCATCAAGAGTTGGAATGAAGACGATCGTCCGCGGGAAAAATTGTTTTTAAAAGGCCGAAATGCCGTTACCGATGCCGAACTCGTAGCAATTCTGATCGGATCAGGGAACCGTGATGAAAGCGCCGTTGGGTTGAGCAAAAGGTTACTGGCAGCTGCCGATAACAACCTGAACAGCCTTGGGAGATTCTCGGTAAAGGAATTATGCACTTTCAAAGGCATTGGCGAAGCAAAGGCACTTACGATAGTCGCGGCCCTCGAATTGGGCAGAAGACGACGGTCCAGCGAATCGTCCGAACTTCAGAAGATCACCTCCAGTGTATCGGCTTTCGAATTGATGCAACCCATCATTGGTGACCTTCAGCATGAGGAATTCTGGATCCTTTACCTTAACAATTCGAATAAGGTCCTGCGTGCAGAACAACTGAGCAAGGGAGGGATCACGGGTACACTGGTCGACATCCGCCTGGCATTCAAAAAAGCACTGGAACTGGGTGCCGTAAGCCTGATCCTGGCACATAATCATCCCAGTGGAACGCTGAAGCCCAGTGAAAGTGATATCAAGCTAACCGCCAAGATCAAAAAGGCAGGTGAGAGCCTGGATATTACAGTCCTGGATCACCTTATAGTGACCGAAAAAACGTACTTTAGCTTCGCCGACGAACAAATGCTATAGCATCCATGCTTCTCATATTCACCCAGAAACTTACACCCCGCATAGATTTTGTATTTAAACACATTTGCAGTCGTATCCTGGGTATGGAAATCGGATTCACATCGGTGATTGAAGAATTTATTGCACACCAGGGCCCTAAATTGTCTTATGCCAGGCAGCCTATGGGAAATGAGTTCTTCGTTCAAAGCTACGGTTTGCTGGAACAATCCGGGATAGAGGATCTTGAATTCCAGGTACGCCCATGGGGGGATGGTGTAGGATTTTTTTCAGTAGGCGAAAAGAGCAAGCTGCCATTTGATATTTTTTCAGCCGCCTTCTTTTTACTGAGTAGATACGAAGAGTATCTTCCCCATGTCAAAGACAGCCTGGGCAGATATCCAGCACGAGAAAGTATAGGGTTTCGGAATGAATTCATAACCCGGCCTGTTGTAGATATTTGGGCATATAAACTGAAAGATGCTCTTTTACTTGATTTCCCTGAATTGAAAACAGATGATAGAAAAGCCTGTGTACATTCGCTGATCCGTATTGATCAACCGTACGAGTATATCCAGAAAGGTTTTGTGCGATCCCTGGCCGGATACTGGAAAGAAATATCCAAATTTCGGTTTCGCTCGGTTTTCAAACGTTCGAGGGTCTTGTTGAAGATTCAGAAAGATCCGTACGATCAATACGACTGGCTTGTAAATACTGCAGGTTTGAGTAAAAACCCCACTACTGCTTTCTTCCTTCTCGGAGACCACAATGTATTGCAATACGGGTTCAATTCGAGGCGAAAGAAGATACAATACCTGGTCAAATATGTTGCAGACTATTGCGAAGTTGGATTGCAGTTCTCCTACCATGCGCTGGTCGATACCGAGGTTCTGAAACAGGAAAAACAGCAGATGGAGGAAATCACACACCGGTCGTTGAATTCGTCCATGAATTCCGATTTCATAGTGCAATTGCCGGAACTCTATCGCGAATTGGTCGAACAGGAGATCGCCCGTGATTATTCGATGGTATACGAAGATACACCCGGATACAGGGCCGGGACCTGTACCCCCTTTTTGTTCTACGACCTGGATTACGAGATCAAGACACCGCTGGTGATCCATCCTGTGGCTTTTACGACCGAAGGATTCAATATGAAATACGAATCGGATAGCTTCCAGAGAATTACTGCGATGTTTGACGAGGCCCAAAGACTGAATGGAACATTTTCGGTAATGTTCAATATTCGGGACTTCAGCGATCAGAAAGGAAACTCACTCTGGCGCAATTTAATTGCCGAGAAACTGCACCCGAATGACAACTGATATCACCGACATATTCTTTGACCTGGATCACACGCTCTGGGATTTCGACAGGAATTCGGCGCTTGCCTTTGAACGCCTTTTCCGTTCGCATGATATCGAAATTCAGTTGTCCGAATTCATCAAAGTGTACGAGCCCATAAATTTCGGCTACTGGAAATTGTACAGGGAGGACAGGGTGAGCAAACAGGAACTGCGCCGAGGACGTTTCAGGGAAGCGTTTACGGTATTCGGACTGGAATTCACGCTGGAAGAACTGGATGACATGGCTGTGACCTATATAGACGAACTCCCCAAGGATAATCATTTGCTGGAAGGGGCCCTGGAAGTACTTGAATACCTGAGTCCGAATTACCAATTGCATATTATCACTAATGGATTTGCGGAGGTACAGGCCCTGAAATTACAGAATAGCCGGATCTCACATTTCTTCAATACCGTGACCTCTTCCGAAGAAGTCGGTTTAAAGAAACCCCATCCCGTTATATTCGAAACAGCACTTAACAAAGCCTCAGTTCGGCCCGAAAGTAGTATTATGATCGGTGACACTTTTGAAGCGGATATCCTGGGTGCGGAAAAGGTTGGAATGGACACGCTTTTTTTCAATTATCGCAACGATGTTGTTCCCGAAACTTACAAAGTGGTTCATCGCCTCAGCGAGATTAAAAGTCATCTTTAGATACTATTCCGGCCAATCTACCGTTAAAATGAAATAATGCCCCTCTCTATGAAAAAGAACTTTTTAAAGCCACTTGCTATAGTATTTCTGGGCCTGTTAGTGGTCGCATGTGTCAAAGACACCGATTTCGACCAGGCAGATGATATTGTGCTCACACCGGTTGTGGAACTCGATCTTATTTATTTCAATATTGATGCTTCCGAGTTTTACGATGAGGTTTCCGGCACACCTATACTTACCTTATCCGACACCACCGAAATTCGATTCCTCGATGATACCGAGATACAGGAGAGCCTGAAAAGAGCCGATTTCTATTTTCGATTTACCAATAGTATCCCGAGGGATTTCCTGGTTGACTTTCAATTCCTAAGTGAACAACAGGATACCACGTACGCCACACAAACAACTGTGATACAGGGAACTGTGGCATCACCTGTGGTTACAGAATTCGAAGAGATCGTTGAAGGAGACGATATTCTCGCACTTACCATGGCAGACAGGGTAGTGGTGTCCGTTACCATCCCCGACGCCGATCCATCACTGGAGGGAACCCTTAATCTTAAGTCGAAAACAACGTATTACCTCGAAGTTAGAGATAGACAATAATTACTATGCGATATGTTCTAACTTCCATCCTGGCATTATGCCTGACGGTTTGTTTTGCTCAAAACAAGCAGGTGCTCTATGGCCTCGATGAGGTACCGCAGGGCTTGCTGCTGAATCCTGGCGCGAAAGTACCCCAGAAGATGCACTTCGGAATACCCTTCCTCTCACAGTTGCATATCAATGGTGGCGCAACGGGAGTGAGTGTTTATGATATCTTCGGAAAATCTGATGTGGATATCAATACGCGGATCCGAAACAAGATCTTCGAATTGAGCAATAAGGATTACTTTACGGCAACACAGCAATTGGAGATCATTAACTTCGGGTGGAGATCCAAGAAGGAGATCTATTTTTCCGGGGGAATCTACCAGGAGTTCGATTTCATCACCTATTTCCCCCGCGACCTCGCCATACTGGCCTGGGATGGAAACCGGGACTACCTGGATTATCCCTTCGACCTGGGGGAGGTAAGCGCAACTGCAGATCTATTGACGGTTTACCATTTTGGAGCCAACAAGCAAATCACCAAAAAAATTACGGCTGGAATCCGGGTAAAGTTATATTCCAGCATGATGAGTATCCGAAGTACCGATAATGCAGGAACATTCACTACCACCCTTGGCGATGCAAACAGTGAGAACATATATGAACATACGGTTGCAGATGCCGATGTAAAGGTACATACATCAGGGATCGCATCGCTTGACGGTATGGAAAGTTCTGAAATCCCCGGAGAGATCATCGGTCGGGCTTTTTTCGGCGGTAATATCGGATTTGGCGCAGACCTGGGTGTTACCTACGATATCAACGACAATTTTACCGCAAGCGCGAGTATACTCGACCTGGGTGTGGTGTTTCACAGCAAGGATGTGGAAACCTATCACGCAACAGGTTCCTATACCCTGGATGGGATCGAGCTTATATTCCCTCCCCTGAGTGCGGGTCAGTCCACATTACCATATTACGATAACCTGGAGGATGAGATCGAAGAGGAAATACCTATTGATACTATAACCAGCGGGTACAGCCAGTTACGCCCGGTCAAGTTCAATGCAGCATTGAAATATAGTTTTGGGAAGACCATGGGTAAGTCGGGGGAGTGTGATTGTATGAATATGGGAGGAACCGTTGAACGCGATCAGGCGCTGGGAGTTCAATTCTACAGTATTTTCAGACCGAAGGGTCCACAGATGGCCGGGACACTATTCTACTACAGGAGATTATGGGAATTCCTTAGTGCCAAGGCTACGTATACGATGGATCCGTATAGTTTTTCGAATGTGGGTCTGGGTGTGGTGACCGATATCGGTAAATTCAATTTTTATGTTGCGGCGGATAACCTGCTTCGTTACGGTAATATCGCAAAGGCAAAAAGTGTATCTTTACAACTGGGCTTCAACATAAAAATAGATGAAGAATGAATAAGAGACTGATCCTTTTCCTTGCCGTATGTGGATTTATCACCAATGCTCTTGGCCAGAAATCACTTTCAGATTACACCTATGTGGAGGTACCTAAGTTGTACGAATTCCTGTTTGAGGAGGATCAGCACCAGCTTAATTCATTGACAAAATTCCTGTTCAACAAGTACGGCTTCAACGCTTATTTTTCGGATGAGCTTCCTAATGTGAAACGCTGCGATGGCCTGCAAGCCGAGATTCTTGGCAAGCCGGGATTCATATATACCAAGATCACGGTGGTTCTGAAAGATTGCAATGGAACCGAAGTATTCCGAAGTGAAGAAGGAAAAAGTAAATACAAAGAGTACAAAAAGGCATATCACGACGCGATGAGAAAGGCGTTTGTGAGTGTCGAAGAGCTTGGTGTTCAGCAAAAAGAAGTTACCGTCTATGAAGATGATGCGAACGAAGATGCAAGTGAAGCCCCGGTGGTCCAACCGGACAAGAAAGCCGAGGAGAAGACAGGAGATGATACCGGAGCGTCAGAAGTGGCGAATACAATGTATTTTCCCGAGGCCAAATTCACGAGCTACGAAAAAGATGGTGCATCATTCCTATTAAGAAAGACAGTTGATGGATACTCACTCTATGAAGAATCGGAGACCGCTCCCAATGGATTATTGCTCAAAGGTAATATCCTGGTAGCGCCTAACGTTCCTGCAATTTACCAATCGGCAGATGGGAAGGAGATGGAAGTGAGTTTCAGCAAGAATAACGATCTGTATCTCGGTTCATCTGTAGATCGTGTGATATTCAAAGCTCAGAATTAGAAATCGTATTTGTCCTTCCAGAGGCTTTTCAGGTAATCCCTGAAGGCATTCTCCCTTTTGTTGTTTCCCGGTTTGTAGAAGGTTGTCCCGGATAGTTCATCGGGCAAAAACTCGTGAGGCGTGAAATTACCTTCGTAGTCATGTGCATACTGATAGTTGTCCCCATAGCCCAGTTCCTTCATAAGTTTCGTAGGAGCGTTTCTTAGCGATAAGGGCACAGACAGGTCACCTTGCTGCCGAACGGCCTGCTGAGCGGCCCCTATGGCCTTATATGATGCATTGCTCTTGGGTGAGGATGCGAGATAGGTGGCGCACTGACTTAAAATCAGCCTTGCTTCCGGATAACCGATGGTGTTAACAGCCTGGAAGGTAGTATTAGCGAGTACCAGTGCGGTTGGATTTGCATTACCGATATCTTCGGAAGCTAGTATCACCATTCGGCGGGCTATGAATTTCACATCCTCTCCACCTTCTATCATCCGGGCAAGCCAGTATACAGCAGCGTTCGGGTCGCTACCGCGGATCGATTTTATAAATGCCGAAATAATATCGTAGTGTTGTTCCCCGGCTTTATCGTACATCACGGTATTCTTCTGAACTTTTTTCTGAATGGCCTCATTGGTGATGGTTATGGTCTTCGAATCTTCTGAAAGGACTACAAGTTCAAGGATATTCAGAAGTTTACGTGCATCGCCACCCGACAACCGAAGTAAGGCTTCCGTCTCCTTTAATTCGATCTTCTTTTTCGAAAGCTGCTCATCTGTCGCTATGGCACGTTCAAGTAGCATTTCCAGGTCTTTTTTTCCGAAGGGATTCAGAGTGTATACCTGGCAACGTGAAAGCAGGGCAGGAATCACTTCGAAACTAGGATTCTCTGTGGTTGCACCAATTAGTGTAACCCAACCTTTTTCAACAGCACCCAGAAGTGAATCCTGTTGGGATTTGCTGAAACGGTGAATCTCGTCTATGAAAAGTATCGGATTTCGCGTTGCGAACAGGTCGTCGCTTTTCTTCGCTTTGCTGATAACTTCCCTTACCGCAGCAACGCCACTGTCAACCGCACTTAAAGTATAAAAAGGGCGTTCTGCCGTATTGGCAATGATAGTAGCCAGCGTGGTCTTTCCCGTACCCGGCGGACCCCAGAATATCATGGACGACAGCATACCTGATTTTAACTGGGCCGTAAGTGCTCCGTCAGGTCCTACAAGGTGCTCCTGGCTGATATAATCGACTAATGATTTGGGTCGAATTCGTTCTGCAAGCGGTTTATTCATTAAGATCAAAATTACGATTTTAAAGAAGTACCCGTACTGACAATTTATCATAAATTTGAATAAGGAGCATTTTTTGAATGTAGCAGGTTATGGCTAAAGTGTCGAAATTAGAATTTACCAGTGAGGTGATCATCTATCCCTTGTTGATGGTGATGGCTCTGTGGATAGCTTTCTGGGCGGAATACAGGTTCGGATGGCGTTTTAAGGAATATGGTATTTATCCACAGCGTATCACTGGACTGAGGGGAATTCTCTTCGGGCCCTTCATTCATGCCGACCTGAAACATCTGTTCAATAATTCTGTGCCGTTATTGGTTCTGGGTACGTCTCTGTTCTATTTCTATCGAAATGTTCGTTGGAAGGTATTGATATGGGGAGCCTTGCTCACAGGGCTATTTACCTGGATCATTGGTCGGCCAGCAGTACATATTGGGGCGAGTGGGGTTGTTTATTTACTGGCCGCATTCCTGTTCTTTAAAGGGATCTTATCTAAACAATATCAACTAACTGCACTAGCCCTGGTTGTTGTGTTCCTGTATGGCAGTCTTCTGTGGTATGTTTTTCCTATTGATCCGAAGATCTCATGGGAAGGCCACCTATCGGGTTTTGTAGTTGGACTGGTGTTTGCCTTTATCTTTAAAAGTGAGCAAATGCCTAAAAGAAAATACGCATGGGAAGAAGAAGACTTTGACCCGGATTCGGACCCATTTCTACGTCAATTCGATGATGATGGAAATTTTATAGAGGAACTACCCAATGGGTCTGATGGCGAAACGTCACAAGATCGTATTGTGATTCGTTATACCTTAAAGAAACCCTCAAACGACAATAGGGAAGGGGATCAATCTTGACGCTGACGCACTGCTTCATACAGGAAGACACCACATGCTACGGAAACATTCAGAGAATTTATACTGCCGAGTAGTGGAAGTGCTGCGGCCTCATCTGCAATAGACAGTACCGATTTTGAGATTCCTTTACCTTCGGATCCCATAATGAATGCGATACCTCCGGTAAGATCTACATCGTATATGCTTTGTTCAGTTTTTTCTGTGGCCGCAATCGTTCTGATACCGGATCCCTGGAGATAGAATATCGCGTCTTTGATGTGATCAACTTTACAAATGGATAGATTGAAGATTGCCCCGGCCGATGTCTTTACGGTATCACCGCTTACGGGAGCGCCTCCTTTTTTCTGAATGATCACAGCATCAACTCCAGTACATTCAGCGGTCCGCAAAATGGCCCCGAAATTCCGAACATCACTAACCTGGTCCAGTATGAGAAATACAGGGTCATCTTTGGTTTCCAATAGAGCTTCCACGGTCTGTTCCAGGGTCTTGAAAGTGATTGGTGAAATACTTGCCACAATACCCTGATGATTACTCCTGATCATGCGATCTAGTTTCTCAATGGGGACATGATTTACAGAGACAGTATTGGTGTCGATTTCGTTCAGGATAGGATTAAGCCTGTCTTCGGGCATACCTTTTTGGACATATAGTTTATCTATGGGTTTCCCAGATCTAATCGCTTCAAGTACCGGATGTATTCCAAAAATGAGTTGTTCTTTTTTCACTGCCAGTTGTTTATGTAAAAGTAAAAAACCATCCGCATTATGCGGATGGTTTTCAATAAATTATAAAACTATAATCGGCTTATTCTTATGGAGCAAGATATTTAACTCGGTACCATACAGCTGGTAACAAGAAGTTATCTCCTGTATCACCACCTTGAAGTACAACCGTATCGATAGTACCACCGTTCCATGTACCTGGACCGTCTGGATCTCCTGCTTCAAGCGGACATCCGTCACACTCAGAAGCTCTTGAGATATATATTTTACCATCGTCGGTTGTGATTACAGTCATGAACTCAAAGAAGTCTCCAGATTGGAACACTTCCGCGTCTACATTGAATAGAGCTGCCATATCGGCTGTTGTAAAGCTCACATCGAATGGGAACGAAGTTGTACTTCCAAACATCAATGCCTCTTCAGGAGCTCCGTCGAAGTCACCTTCAACATAGTACTCAACTGAAACAACGTTTCCTGTTGGGTCTTCAACAAAAGCGTTGAAAGATGATTCTGAAGGATCCTCACCGATGTGGTACTTCACGATTGAAGTTCCGCCAGCGTTATCAGAACCTGACCATGTATCTGGTTGTTGTACGAATTTTACGAATCCGCCATTTCCTAATTCAGGAAATCGCCAATCTTCTCTTTGTTCGCAACTGGTTAGTGAGATTGATACTACCAACGCGATCAGAGCTAAGGGTAAAAAGAATTTTAGTTTTTTCATAATAAAATATTTTTTAATTAGTCAATAAATCCGCCAGGGTTGTTATCCCAGAATACCTGGTCGGTTAGCTGACGCTGTTGGATGTTCGGGTTGTTCTCTACCTCGTCCACAGGATATCTGAATCCTCTT
>JAUIIU010000023.1 GCA_030431695.1 Bacteroidia bacterium
ATTTCAAATATTTTTCCAGGAATATCATTCCATCCATACAACCTACCCACGCCACCAGTGATATGTACTGGGCCGAAGATCGGGTTGGGTCGGACCGTATCAAAGGTGCCTATGCTTTTAAAACCTTATTGAACCAGGCTGGTATTGTTGCCCTGGGTACCGATTTTCCGGTGGAAAAGGTAAACCCTATGCATACTTTCTATGCCGCCGTGGCAAGAAAGGACCTGGCGCAGTACCCTGAAGGAGGTTATCGGATGGAGGAAGCCCTGAGCAGGGAAGAGACCCTGCGTGGTATGACCATTTGGGCAGCCTATTCCAACTTCACAGAAGGCGAAAAAGGAAGCCTTGAAAAAGGAAAGTTCGCCGATTTCATCATGATCGACCGTGACATTATGAAAGTCCGGGAAGATTCGATCCCCGGAACAAGAGTACTGGCAACCTTTGTCAATGGGGAAAAAGTTTATGAAGAGTGACGTGGAAATTTTGATATCGCAAGTCCTTAATGCGTATTTACTTGTCGAACCGAACTCGATTCGGAATCTATATTAGGTAATAAATTTGATTCAAGCCCGCCTGCCGGTCGGGCAGGTTCAACATAACAAATCCAAAAATCTAAGCATCCAAAAATCTAAGAATCTAAGAATCCAAAAACCTACATCCTATTTCCCCCCTTTGGCTTGCAGGTCTTCAATACAAAGTGGGTCGAGTGCCGGGATATCGGCTACAGTAGGATTTGAGATCGTGGGCGGGATAGTACTGGCAAAATACATCAGGCAGCCTTCAACCATACAGTGTTTGGAACTTTCCGGGTCCAGGTGGCCGGAGGGATGGATATCATCACCGGATATATCTACCAAGCCCAGTATATGCCCGAATTCATGTCGGAGGGTGGTCGCTTCCATTAGGAACAGGTCCTGGTCCAGGCTTTGTAAGGTTTCCTGGTAGATCACGATGGAGGTGTTCTGATATGCGGACCCTAGTGTCACAGTGGTCTGAGTATCGCTGGAGGCATTCCCATTCGCAAAAAACACGTAAACAGCTATTGTATTTCCATTGGTGAATTTAGTGCGATGCTCACTCTCGATCTGTCGGATTTCCGAAATATTATACGGCTCACCCTGTGGTGGATCGATCACGGTTTCCACTATGCTGATCCCACCGGGTTTATTCAGGCGCTGGTTCAGAAAGGTGCGGAAGGTATCGAGTGACAGCTGTTTCGGCCTGAACCCGTTCGAATAAACTATTTCCACCACCAGCCTGTCGTAGAGGTCGTCTGAAAGCAGGTCCTCAGCGGATTCCCCAAGTGCCTTCAGGTTCTCCATCCTGTCTTCATTCATCTCTTCTGGGTCATCGCTCTTACAGGCGGTGAACAAAAGCACAGAGACAATAGCTAACAGCAGGGGAATTCGGAAATACTTCATATTCTTAACAAACAATTTTTAACAAACATAACCCTTAAATGGTCATTTAAAAAATTGGGGTTCTGTTTTTAACGGTTTTTTTCTGAATTTGTTTTTTCTGAAACATGCCGAAGCAAAGGTGTTCAGGAATTATTTAGTGCAGAGCTTAGCCAGGTAATCAAAATTATCACCTCTTTCCACTATCTCAAAGCTGAAACCGGCATCTCGCGCAAATTCTTCCAGCAATCGCTCGTCCAAGTATAACCAGGGAAACGGGTCGGAAGATTCACCTTTGTAGGTAATTATAAAATCCAGTTCACCATAATACCCATCTGCCGGAACCCAAATGGCGCCTTCAGGGGTACGATCGTACATATACTGAAGGTCGCTTCCATCCACAAGTATTTGCCCGCCGGGATTCAGCAGGCTTTTCAAATGCAGCATGTACTTTGGTACCGAATCCAGGCGTTCAAAAATTCCTGTGCCGTTCATTAGCAATAAAATGGTGTCGAAGGAACCTTGGTTATAATTCATCAACCGAAACTGTTCGCATTGCTGTACACCCCTTTCTCTGGCTACAACCACGGCTCCCGGTGAGGCATCGATAGCAGTTACCTTCAAACCTTTTTGCTGAAGGTAAAGCGAGTGACTTCCGGCTCCGCAGCCCACATCGAGTACCTGACCGTATGACGCGTCGAGCGCAGACTTCTCCAACTGCGGCATGCCCTGATAATTTCTGAAAAGATAAGGTAAGGGCATTTCATCCGGTTCCGAGATGGATGTTTCGGTCCAAAGATCTTCTGTGTAGTTCCCTCGATGATAATCCAGCAAAGCCTGGCCAAAAATATCTTTCATTTGCCTACTTTTGAACTATGGAAGCCATCCTGGAACAACTCCCGCAGCGGGCTAAAGATAATCATAACGAGAACAAAAAGTTCTTCGCCCGACTCCGTAAGAAACCTCCAAAACACCTGGATGCGCTGATGCGTGAATTACACGAGGAAGAATTCAGCCGTACCAATTGTTTGGAGTGTGCCAATTGCTGCAAGACCACAGGTCCATTATTTATCGATAAAGATATCGAGCGTATATCGAAGTATCTCCGGATGAAGCCACAGAAATTCATAGAAACCTATTTGCGCATGGATGAGGACAACGATCATGTGCTGCAATCGGTTCCCTGTACATTCCTTGGCGCGGATAACTATTGCAGCATCTACGATGTACGACCTAAAGCCTGCAGGGAATTTCCACATACCGATCGCAGAAAGTTTCAGCAGATATCGAACCTCACGTTAAAGAATGTAGCAATTTGTCCGGCAGCCTTTAATATTGTGGAGGAGATGAAGAAAAGAATTCCGAAGTAATTAATTGTACAACATATATTGCTTGCGCATCAGGTGATATGCCATAAGTTCTTCCACCCAGGTTTCTCGAATTTCATCATAAGATCTTCCCGCCTCGATCATCTTTTGCAACTCGGCCGTGCCAGCGTGAGCTGTAAAATTCTTAGTATTGAAGAACTTATCCTTCCGTAGGTGATTCCGATAGGCATCGATGAGCCAGCTGAGATCCACTTTGTGCATACGGGGCGTTTCCCGCAGGTCGAGTCCGTGGCACAATTCACCATTATGCTTCGGCGATTTGGAGCCGAAATTTGGCAGTGGCGTGTATTCCAAAGGGTACTCATCAGACGGAAGATATGGCGAACCGAAAACCTGGAATTGCATTTCTGTACCCCTGCCGGCATTTATATTTGTCCCTTCAAATAATCCAAGGCTCGGGTAAAGCGTAATAGCAGTGTCGTTTGGAAGGTTTGGTGACGGCCGGATGGGAACCGGGTACACCATCTCATGCGAATAATTCTCCATGGGAATGACTTCCAGGTCACATTTTGCATTGTTTGCCAGCCAGCCCTGTCCGTTGATCATACGAGCATATTCTCCTATGGTCATTCCATGGACAAGCGGTACAGGGTGCATCCCTAAAAAACTTCGGTGTTCGTCCTCCATCATTGGGCCGTCGATATAGTGTCCGTTGGGGTTGGGCCGATCCATAACCACTACTGCTATGTTGTTTTCGGCAGCTGTTTCCATGATATAGTGAAGAGTCGAAATATAGGTGTAGAAGCGTACACCAACATCCTGGATATCGAATACGATAACATCCAGCCCGCGGACTTGTTCAGGCCCCGGTTTTTTGTTCTTACCGTAGAGGGAGACGATGGGTAAGCCCGTATTTGTATCGACACCGTCCTTTACACTTTCACCGGCATCTGCCTCACCGCGGAAACCGTGCTCGGGGGAGAAGACCTTGCGGACATTTACTCCCTTTCGTAGCAGGAAATCCACCAGGTGCATCTCCACCTTGGTCTCGCGAAGGCCGCTATCAGGTTCGGAACGGTAGGTGACCACAGAGGTCTGGTTGGCAACAACGCCCACATTCTTGTTCTTTATGAATTTTTCGTATTCGCTGAACCTTTGCGCACCAATGACCAGTTGCTTTGATCCCTCTTTTCCGGGTTGTCTCAACAGGCTGTCGACTGGGATGGCATCGTGGATCACAATATCGTTATGTTCGGCTTCGTTTTCCCTTCCGGAACCACTTCCGCAGGAAAAACAAACAAGAAGAAACAGGAATAGTGTATTTTTGAAGTTCGTAAACCGCATAGAGACCAGTGAATTTCGAATTCTTTATCGCCCGGCGCATCATTGCGTCCAAGGATCATAAAAGTAGCATTTCGGCACCAATAATAAAAATAGCCATAACGGCTATTGCCATTGGTGTGATCATGATGCTGATATCAATTGCCACTGGGGTTGGACTCCAGGAAAAGATCAGGGAAAAGGTGTCTGCTTTCAACGGTGATATCATTATTTCCAATTTCGACACTAACTTCTCCAATGACTCCCAGATACCGGTTTCGACTAACCAGGAGTTCTATCCCGAATTTAACCTGGTGGAAGGGATTGAACACATCCAGGTCACCGCACTCAAAGGCGGTGTGATCCGTACCGAAACCGACTTTGAGGGAGTTGTCGTCAAAGGAGTAGGGAATGACTACCGCTGGGATAGTTTCGAGGAATATTTGTTAGAAGGCAGGTTGCCCGATTTCACTGGCGAACTCAATTCGGAGATCCTGATCTCCCAATACCTGGTCAACCGACTGAACCTTCAACTTGGTGATCGGATCGTCACGGTTTTCATGAATTCCGACAATTCAAAAACTCCCAGGAGTCTTGGATTAGAGATCGTAGGGATCTACAATAGTGGTTTTCAGCAGTTCGATGAGCAATACCTGCTGGCCGATATTAGGCATATTCAACGTTTGAACCGCTGGGATGAAGACCAGGTGGGAGCATTCGAACTATTTGTGACCGATTTTGACGAGATCGAAGAGATCGGCAATAAGGTTTATATTGAAACCGCCAGTACGCTGGACACTCAAACAATCCGGCAGAAATACGGATCTATCTTCGAATGGCTGGATCTGTTCGATTTCAATATCGCGCTTATCATTGGTATTATGATCCTGGTGGCCGGGATCAACATGATCACTGCCCTGCTCGTACTTATCCTGGAACGGACCCAGATGATCGGGATCCTGAAGGCCCTCGGCAGTAACGACTGGAGTGTGCGAAAGATCTTTATCTATAATGCGATGTACCTGATCTGCCTTGGATTATTCTTCGGAAATGTGATCGGGCTGGGGTTACTGCTTATTCAGAAATACTTCAAGCTATTCCCGCTAAACCCGGATACCTACTACGTAACCGAAGCACCGGTCTATCTTGATGTGGGATACGTGTTATTACTGAACCTGGGGACCTTCCTGCTATGCCTGCTCATGTTACTTATTCCTTCATGGATCATCACCCGGATCTCGCCTGTAAAGGCCATCCGATTTGAATGATAATTTCTTTGCACATCGGCTGTGAAACAGTACTTTTGCAGCGCTGAACAACAACTATGGAATACGCAGAAAATATCCTGGAAACCATTGGGAATACACCCCTGGTAAAGATCAATCACCTGGCAGCGGAATTGCCCTGTCTTGTGCTCGCAAAGTACGAGACCTTTAATCCCGGGAATTCCGTTAAGGACCGTATGGCACTTCAGATGGTACTAGATGCAGAAGCCGATGGCCGACTAAAACCCGGCGGAACAATAATCGAGGGAACCTCCGGGAATACAGGAATGGGGTTGGCGCTCGCTGCAGTGGTAAAAGGCTACAAATGTATTTTCGTGACCACCGATAAGCAGTCCAAGGAAAAGGTGGATGTGTTGAAAGCGATGGGCGCGGAAGTGATCGTTTGTCCAACAGAGGTTGCGCCGGACGACCCCAGGTCCTACTATTCTGTATCCAGGCGTCTGGGGGAAGAAACCCCGAACAGCTGGTATGTTAACCAGTACGACAACCCGAGTAATACCAAGGCGCACTTCCAAACAACCGGTCCGGAGATCTGGGAACAAACAGATGGAAAAGTGACCCATTTTGTGGTGGGTGTAGGTACCGGAGGTACTATTTCCGGTGTCGGAAGCTATCTGAAATCGAAGAACCCCAATATCAAGGTATGGGGGATCGATACCTACGGATCTGTGTTCAAAAAATATCACGAAACTGGCGTCTTCGACGAGAAGGAGATCTATCCCTACATCACCGAAGGAATTGGTGAAGACATTCTTCCCGAGAACGTAAACTTCGATGTAATTGACGGTTTCACCAAGGTCACCGATAAGGATGCTGCCGTGTATACGCAGTTGCTTGCCAGGAAGGAAGGTATGTTTCTCGGAAATTCGGCAGGAGCGGCAATGAAGGGTGTGCTTCAATTGAAAGAGCACTTTAACGAAGATGATGTGGTGGTTGTGCTATTCCACGATCACGGGAGCCGATATGTTGGTAAAATGTTCAACGACGAATGGATGAGGAAGCAAGGTTTTCTTGAATAGACGGTAATTATTTTATAAATGAATCCTGCTTCACGCAGGATTTTTTATTTTTATATACTTCGGTTCGGCACTTCCCACATTGTCTTATTAATTTGAAAGAAGATTTCCTGCAATATGTCTGGAAGTTTCAGAAATTCGATTCCGTTCTCCTTGAAACCACAACCGGTGAGCCCGTTGAGGTGGTGAAACCCGGTTTACAAAATTTCGATTCCGGCCCTGATTTCTTTAACGGAGCCGTCCGTATCAACGGGCAGCAATGGGTAGGAAATATCGAAATTCACCTGTTGTCTTCCTTGTGGTATGCGCATAGACACGACAGTGACCCGGCTTATGATAACGTGGTGCTACATGTTGTGTGGCAGCACGACCGTGTGGTTTTCAGAAGGGATGATTCAGAAATTCCAACCATCGAATTACAACACCGGGTGCCAGCCAGGGCTGTATCTTACTATCAGCGTCTGCATTCCGGAATGCACAGGTGGATCCCCTGTGAAAGTGAATTTTCGTCGGTTGAAGATTTTACCTATCATAATTGGCTGGAATATCTGTTTATCGAGCGTATGGAGCGTCGATACGACAGTTACCTGGATCCATTGAACACGTTGAAGAACGACTGGGAAGCGCTCTTGTTTCGGGAATTGTGTATTTCCTTCGGAACTAAGGTAAATAAAGAAGCGTTCGCAAACCTTGCCGCATCTGTGGATTTTTCCCTGGTGCGTAAACTGTCAAGAGAAGGAGGCCAATTGGAGTCCTTTTTTCTCGGGCAGGCGGGCTTACTGGAGCAGGACAATGGTGATGATGGGTATCTTGAATTCAGAAATGATTATTTATTTCTGAAAAGAAAATTCGGGTTGGACAATGCAGGTGTGATCCCACCGAAATTCTTTCGCCTTCGGCCTTTGAACTTTCCAACCATCCGATTATCCCAGCTGGCAAGGATCTATGAAAAACATCCAGTGTTGTTTTCAGAAATACTCGAAATAACAACTGCAGAACAGTTTTACGAGTTGTTAGAGGTGAGCGCAGGGACTTATTGGGAGGAGCATTTTTCCTTCGGAAAAAAACACAAACGAAATGTAAAAAGTCTGAGTAGGACGTTCAAAGAACACCTGCTGGTCAACGTGGTGATCCCGGTGAAATTCAGCTATATGAGACAGAATGGTTCCGCCAGCGACGAAGACCTTTTGTTCCTGGCCAGGCAATTATCGCCAGAAAAGAACAGTATCATCACGAAATTTGCTGAGTTGGGAAGGAAACCGGCAAATATCCTGGAATCGCAGGGATTGTTACATCTGAAGAAGGTGTATTGCGATACCCAGCAATGTCTTCGCTGTGCCATAGGTAATGCCATACTCAAATGAAGTTTATTCCTTTAGAAATTTCAAAGTTAAGTGATCCCCCGAATCGGAGAAAACTTCGATGAAATATAAGCCCGAGGATAATGATACAACTGTATCTTCCAGAGTTTTATGGTCCGTTGTCTGAATTATCTGACTGCCTGTAGCAGATAGCAGAATAAATTTTTGGATCGGAACTTCACTCTGAATCGTAAAGGAATCTTTTACAGGATTCGGAAATAATACGACACTATTCGAAGAAAACTCATCCACAGAAAGCGAGCAGTCCGGTTGTGAAGTCACAATCACGGAATTCGGGTCGTAACCGCTTTCGCTAAGCGCGTATTCCTCACCTGGATCCATACAGATTACCTCCAAGCTGGGAAGATTTGCAAATGAGAAACCGAAATACAACAGATCCGGATCTGAAGTCGAAATCACATTGTTCTGGGCGTTGATGTATGTAAGATTGGGGTTCTCATCACAGTGAATTTCGTACACTCCAGTTTCGCTTAAGTCTACAATGTCGATGTCATTATAACCCACATAAAGCCTACCCAACGATGGCATGTTTGAAATATCTATGGAAGTAAGAAGATTATCAGTTAGTAGTAGCTCCAATAAATTATCTAAAAAATTGACCTCTATGTTGGAGATATTGTTTGCTTCGAGATGTACAAATTCCAGTAAGGGATTATTGGACAAGTCGATTGTGCTGATGTTATTTTCAGAAGCCCAAATGGCCTCCAGATTTGGATTACCACTCAGATCCAATCCTGTAAGCTGATTATCTGTGCAATAAATCCACCACAAATTGGTAAGAGAGCTAATGTCTATTGATGTGAGTTGATTGTTAAAAACCCAAAGACTACTCAACGCAGTTAAACCTGTAACATCAATAGATGTAAGTTCATTATAATCAGCATAAAGCAGTTCCAGCTGTGTAAGAGGAGTTGCGTCAAGTGAGGTAATCAGATTGCCGCCACATCGCAGTTCGATCAAATTCACAAAATGCTCGATACCGGTCATATCTGTGATCTTGTTGGGATCACCGCTTAATGATGTTACTCTGAGATCGGTAACAGCTTCCGCTTCGGAAATTTGAATCTCTCCGTCATTGTTGGTGTCGTGCCCGTCTGCAATTACCTTGTTCTTAAAATTTACATCTGGAAAGTTGATGATCTGACCGTTGCATATACCGACAAAAACCAGCATCAGAGTTAACGAAACTATCTTCTCCATAATCATACTGTTTTTTTAAAGTTACGAATTATTCTTTTGGGATAAATCTTCTGACCAAAAAGTAGTATTTTGCAGCTATGTTGCAACTGGTGTATAAGATCCGGCATTACCTGGAGCGCCATGGTTACTATGTTTGTTCCAGGTTGGCGGACAGGCTGGGAATGCGCGCCAAAAGTGTCCGATTGTTTTTTATCTACGTCTCCTTTGCGACGGCGGGAGTGGGATTTGCGATTTACCTTACACTTGCCTTTTGGTTGCGCTTGAAAGATCTTGTATACACAAAACGAACTTCGGTATTTGATCTATGAATCGGTTGTTCAGATCTGAAATATTTTTAGCCATATTCCTGGTACTTTGCGTTTTCTTCACAGGGGTGCTGGGGTTTAAATGGTTTTCCGGCTACAGTTGGGTGGATTCCATCTATATGACCATCATTACGATCACAACAGTTGGGTATGGGGAAGTACATCCGTTAAGTGCGAACGAGAAGATCTTTGCTTCGATTTTAATTATCTCCAGTATCTTTATTGTGGGTTATGCGATCAAGGTGATCTCCGAACACATCCTGAGTAAGAATAATATTGGGAACTTTAAACTGAAACGAGTGAAAAAATCTATCGATCATATGGAAGGACACGTGATCGTTTGCGGTTATGGAAGGAACGGCAAACAGGCCACCGAAAAACTTAGGGACTACAACCAGCGGTTTGTGGTGGTTGAGCACAGCGATGAGATCGTGGCCCACGCCAGGGATGAGGATGTAATGTTTGTGCAGGGTAATGCCATAGAAGACGAAACGCTGGTGGAAGCCGGGATAATGCGGGCTTCCACGCTGATTTGTGCACTTCCTAGTGACGCCGACAACCTGTTCATCGTATTATCGGCCAGGCAATTGAATCCCGAGTTGAAGATCATCAGCAGGGCTTCCGAGGAAGGTAGTCTGAAAAAACTGAAAATGGCGGGTGCCGATAATGTGATCCTTCCCGATAAGATAGGTGGAGATCATATGGCCAACCTGGTTGTGACTCCCGACCTGGTTGAATTCCTGGATAACCTTTCGGTTTCTGGGGAAAAGGACAGTATCAATGTGGAACAGATCTCCTTCGAGAAAGTATGCCCCGAAGGCAATGAGAAATCGATTCGCGATCTTGATATCAGGAGAAAGACCGGCTGCTCGGTGATCGGGTACAAGGATTCGAATGGAGATTATATCGTTAATCCGGAACCTACCCTGAAAATTGAAAAGGATTCCAAACTTATTCTTATCGGAAGACCAGACCAAATCCGGAACCTGAAACAACTTTACGACCTTTAAGTATACGTTATCTTTTTAACGGCCAAAAATTTGATAACGGTTAAATTTTTAGCATCTTGCCTAGCTGAAAAACCAATTTCTAACTAAATAACCAATCATGAAGAAACTTCTTCCGTTACTTTTTAGCCTAATGTTTCCACTTTTCACCTTTGCTCAGGAGAGCGATGAGGTTGGCTTCGACCAGAAGATCGATGAGGCATTTCAGCCGGTTTCCGATTTCTTCACCCAGGTGGTGTTCTTCGAGATCGCGGGAATTCCTTTCGTACTGATCCTCCTGGTAGCGAGTGCGGCATTCTTCACATTGGTCTTTGGTTTCCCGAATATCCGATTCTTCGGAAAAGCGATCAATACGGTACGTGGTAAATACGACGAGATCGACCATCACGAATTAGGGGATACAGCAGCGGCGGTTGACGGAGATATTCGCGACACCATTCGCGATGAGAGTAAGGAAGGAGAAGTAAGTCATTTCCAGGCACTGGCTACTGCCGTGTCCGGAACGGTTGGAAACGGAAATATCGCTGGTGTGGCGCTTGCGATCGCCCTAGGCGGTCCGGGGGCAACCTTTTGGATGATCATCTGTGGATTACTGGGGATGTCCACGAAATTCGTAGAGTGTACCCTGGGTGTTCAATATCGCGATGTAGACGAAAATGGAACCGTTTACGGAGGACCGATGTACTATTTGTCCAAAGGTCTTAAAGAGAAAGGATTCAAAATACTTGGAAAAATAACTGCGGTTCTGTTCGCTATATTCTGTATCGGAGGTTCCTTCGGAGGAGGAAATGCGGCTCAATCGAACCAGGCAACCATTGTGATCAAGGAATTGTTCGAGTGGGAAAGCACAGGAGCAGGTACCCTGGTAGGAGTTGTTTTGGCGATATTGGTTGGGATCATCATTATTGGGGGGATCAAGCGAATCGCTTCAGTTACCGAAAAGATCGTTCCATTCATGGCAGTTCTGTATGTGGCGTGTTGTTTATATATCATCTTAAGTAATTTCTCCTTTGTGGATGACGCTTTCAGTCTGATATTCAGAGAAGCGTTCAGCCCAACGGCTATCGGTGTAGGAAGTGTTATCGGCGTACTATTGGTTGGATTCCAGCGTGCGGCTTTCTCGAACGAGGCGGGAGCGGGTTCTGCTTCGATTGCTCACTCTGCTGTAAAGACCAACTACTCGGCCAGTGAAGGCCTAGTGGCGCTGTTGGAGCCATTTATTGATACTGTTGTGATCTGTACTATGACAGCCCTCGTGATCATCATCTTCAATTTCGGAGGATTCTTCGAGTACGGTGATGCAACGGGAGCCGGTGTGGTGATTATTGATGGTTTGGAATACGAAGGAGCTGGAATCACATCCAAGGCATTTGCCGAATATATTCCGTATTCCGGTGTGTTCCTGACGATAGCTGTGGTGTTATTCGCCGTTTCTACGATGATCTCATGGTCCTACTACGGGTTACAGTCGTGGAAGTATCTCTTCGGAAGAGGAAAACGTGCCGATCTTATCTACAAACTGTTGTTCTGTGTCTTTGTTGTGATCGGAGCGGCCGCAAGTATGGATTCTATCTGGGCATTCTCCGACGCGATGATCTTCGCTATGGTATTCCCGAATATGATAGGGCTCTACTTCCTGTTCCCGGTTGTTAAGAAACAACTACGCAGGTACCTGGATGCCATTAAGATGGCCCGCTAGATCGGATAAAACATAAAACATTCTAACTCCCCGCTTAAATCGAGGAGTTATGAAAATAAACAGATCCCATTTCGTTTTTGACCGCGGTCAGCGAAATGGGATACTTTCGTTATTAGGGCTGATCATTTTACTGATCGCCTTAAAGTTCTATCTCGCTAACAAAGGTGTCAACAAAGATCTTCCCCGGGTATCTTCTGAAATCCTTGCGCTTCGTGAAGAAATAGATTCGTTAAAAGCGGCAAGGGCGGACACGGCGACAAGGAACATGTACAAGTTCAACCCTAATTTCATGACCGATTTCAAGGCGTACACGCTTGGGCTGTCCCCGGCGCAGCATGATAAGTTGCAGGCATATCGGAATAGCGGTAAATGGATCAACTCGGTAGCCGATTTCCAAAAGGTAACCGGGGTATCGGATTCGCTATTGGATACATTCCGGGTGCAATTCCGTTTCCCCGAATGGGTGAACAAGCCGAGAAATCCTAATTCAATACGAAAGGCTTATTCAGCCTTGCCTGAAGCCGGGAAGAAGGATCTGAACATGGCAACTACCGAAGAACTGCAGGTGGTCCCAGGTATAGGTATGGTGTTGTCGGAACGCATAGTGAGCTATCGCGAAAAACTGGGTGGGTTTACGGCGGTGGAACAACTGTATGCGGTGTATGGCTTGAGCACGGAAGTGGTAGATCGAGTTAGAATGCAGTTCTCTGTGAAGACTCCCCGCGATATGACTCGATATAATATCAATTCAGCTTCCGCCTCGGACATAGCTACTATCCCCGGAATCTCTTTCGAACTGGCCAGAGAGATCTGGGAATTTGTAAGACTGAGGGATGGTGTAAATGATCTGGATGAATTAACAAAAATTGAGGAAATCACACCCACAAGGTTACACCTAATTAAGTTATATTTGTTTGTTGAATGACTTGTCATTTTCGTAAAAGTCATCCCATAATCATCGGTTTTATTCCGAAATTGATAAATATCCAGATAGATTTATGAACGAAATATATTTTACCGAAGAGCATGAGTTTTTCAGAAAGAGCTTCCGTGATTTCCTTCAGAAGGAAGTAGTTCCGCACATTGAGAAATGGGAGAAGTCCGGACAAATCGAACGATTTATCTGGAAGAAGATGGGAGAGATGGGTTACTTCGGAATATCATACCCAGAAAAGTATGGTGGTCTCGACTTGGATGTGTTCTATATGGTGATCTACCTGGAGGAAATGCAGAGGATCAATTCGGGAGGTTTCGCCGCAGCTATGTGGGTGCATCCCTATCTGGCCATGTCGCATCTGAATGCTGAAGGATCCGAAATGATCAAAGAGAAATATCTTGCGCCTAGCATTGCAGGCGACCTGATGGGTTGCCTTTGTATCTCCGAACCATTTGCCGGTAGCGATGTAGGAGGGATGAGAACAACGGCAGTAAAGGAAGGTGACGAATATGTTATCAATGGTTCTAAGACATTCATCACCAATGGGGTGTACAGCGATTACCTCGTGGTTTCGGCAAAAACACAGCCTGAACTTGGTAGTAAAGGTATCAGCATGTTCTTGGTAGACAGGGACACTCCTGGTGTTTCGGCTACCAAGCTGGACAAACTGGGGTGGAGAGCAAGTGATACCGGAGAGATCGCCTTCGACAATGTCAGGATACCCGCAACACATCTCCTGGGTGAGGAAAAGAAAGGTTTTGCGTACCTCATGCAGCACCTGGCACTGGAGCGGATGGTGATGGCTATTAATGCTCATGCCCGCAGTGAGTGGGCGATTGAGTATACGATTCAGTATATGAAAGACAGGACGGCGTTCGGAAGTTCACTGGATAAGTTCCAGGCGCTGCGTCACAAAGTGGCCGAAATGGCCAGTGAAGTGGAAATGTGCAAGGCATTCAACTATACTACCGCTTACCGACTAGGTAAAAAAGAGTACGTTGTTAAGGAAGCCAGCATGGCGAAACTGGTCTCCACGCGTGTTTCCGATAGTGTGGCGTACGACTGTCTGCAACTTCTTGGCGGTTACGGGTACATAGAAGAATACCCTTTGGCACGAAATCTGCGTGATAGCAGGCTGGGACCCATCGGAGGTGGGACCTCAGAAATATTAAAAGAGATCATTGCGAAGATGGTGATAGATGGCAAAGAATACAAGCCTGCAACCTGATTCGTCCTGTGAACTTCAGGAATTAATACTATATTTCCACTTCCAAATAGTTTGAACTTAATACTGAATGAATGAGCTATCGTAAGCTACTGTTTTTCCTGATTTTAATCGCTTTTGGCTATTCGGTCGATGCGCAGACCGAGGTGAAGAGCAAGGTAACCGACTTCCTCACCTACATGCCAATTGAAAATGCCAACGTATATATCAAGAACACCACCATTGGTACCGTTACCAATACCGATGGACGGTTTGTCCTTAATGTGCCCGAGCGCCATGTTAACGATACCCTGATCGTTTCTTCCATCGGGTATGAGAGTTTCAAGGTAGTGATCAGTGAGTTTGAAGATGAGGAGATCTTCCTGGAAGAGGATATTGCTTCTCTGGACGAAGTTGTGGTGGTGGCGGAAACCAGGCCAAAGACAGGAAATGACATTATGCTGAGGGCCTTGGAAGAACTACCGGAGAACCTGCCTTACGAACCATATCTTCAGAAGGGATTTTTGAGACATAAGGAGCGAAACAAGAAACAATACAAGTGGTTGATCGAAAGCGCAATCACCGTCTACGATTCGAGCTATGAAAGCGGTTCCAGGAGGAATCTTAGGATCAACGTAGACGAGATCCGAAAGAGCTACGACCTGCGTGATGTGGATAGTTTATTTACGTACTCTTCCTATCTGAAAAGTCGGGGGATGAATATCAACGCACGTTCGCAAAAGCTGAGAAGGGATACGATCACCACTTCTTCACTGGTCAATGCCATAAAATGGAACGATCGTAGGGTGAATGGATTAGATGTACTGCTCAAAGGAAAGCTGAACCTGGTTAGGAATGCCAATATGAAGAAAGCATTGTTCGGGGAAGATCTGCTGGAACGTCACCATTTTGAACTGGATACTATTTTGGTGGATGATGGCAGGAAGATATACAAGATCCGCATCTCGGGGGGCAAGGATTATGTTGGGCTGGACACGCCAAATATATACAACGAGGGATTCGAGGCGAGAGGATGGATCTACATATACTGGGACAACTATGCTATCAAAAGACTGGAATACGAACTGGTGGCGGCATCGGATGTTCAGAAACGAAGGAGCAAGAGTTTATTCGGAACCCAACTGAATCACAAACTGCTTATCACCTATAAGGAATACGGTGAACGGATGTACCCGAATTACTTCTATTACGAAACCCCAAAGCTGGTTAAGATCGGTGATCGGTCTTCCGACAGGGAAAAGAACGAGGAAATGCAGGGAGTGGATAAGGACGAGCAGTTCTACTATACCATACAGGAGATACTGTTTACCGAGATCGTCCAGGATCCGGAATTGGTTAGCCGGGAGCTGAACAAGGATTGGTCTGACGATATCTTTTCGTCCATGCCTTACAATGAATCATTTTGGGAGAATTACAACGTACTCCTGGAAAGTGAGGAGGAAGACCAGCTTATCAAGGACCTGAGCAGGCGGGCAACACTTTACCGTCAATAAATTTTTAATTTACGCGCAACAATTGTAAATTACTTTTTATATTTGCCCCGCAAAAAGAGAGGAGGTGATGACACTATGTTAATTATACCAGTTAAAGACGGAGAAAATATCGACAGAGCGCTGAAGCGATTCAAGAGAAAATTCGATCGCACGGGAACGATGCGTCAGCTACGTAAGCGTCAGCAGTTTACTAAACCTTCTGTAAAACGCAGAGCGCAGATTCAGAAAGCTCAATACATTCAGCATCTTAGAGATCAGGAAGAGATCTAGGATCGATAAAATAATAGAAGGCCGCCGGTAGTTATCTGATTACCGGCGGTTTTTTATTGTGTAAAATCGTAATTTAGAACCAAGAACCAAGAACCAAGAACCAAGAACCAAGAACCAAGAACCAAGAACCAAGAACCAAGAACCAAGAACCAAGAACCAAGAACCAAGAACCCATTATGCCCTTTGGTGATTTCACATCCTATCTTTCTTTGGAGAAAAAGTACTCTCCACATACGGTGAAGGCCTATGTGAGAGATCTGAATGACTTCTCCGAATTCGCAAACAGGGGGTACGGAGTGGATTCGATTGGGGAGGTTCCCTATAGTATTATAAGGAGTTGGATAGTGGAACTTGTAGACCAGGGGATATCCAACAGGAGTGTGAACCGAAAGGTGGCTTCGCTAAAGTCCTATTTTAAGTTTCTTCTGAAGTCAAAACAGATAGAAACCAATCCATTGGCTAAGCACAGGGCCCTGAAGACTTCAACAAAGGTTCAGGTACCATTCTCGGAAAAGGAGATCGAGGAGGTACTCACACTGCTGGCAGATGCTGAAGGTTTCGAGGGCAAGCGCAACAAGCTTATCGTGGAGTTGTTTTACAGCACCGGTATGCGGAGGGCTGAGCTGGTAAACCTGAAATGTAAGGATCTCTCGATCGAGCAAAAGACATTGAAGGTGCTGGGTAAGCGAAACAAGGAGCGGATCATTCCAATGCTACCCTCGGTTGTAGGCTCGGTTCAGGAATATTTAAAGGAGCGGGAGGGGCTGGAAGTGATCACTGATTCCGATTATCTGCTACTTTCTAAAAAGGGCGTTAAAATATATGAAACCCTTGTATACCGAGTAATAAATTCCTATTTTAGTTTAGCATCCGAAAAGGTAAAAAAGAGTCCGCATATACTGCGTCATTCCTTTGCTACACATCTTTTGAATGAGGGTGCCGATTTAAACGCAGTCAAGGAACTGCTCGGGCATTCGAGTCTGGCTTCCACCCAGGTGTATACGCATAATAGCATAGCACAGTTGAAGGAAGTATATCGAAACTCGCATCCCCGGAATTCGAAATAACTAATAACCGGGATTTCACCTATGAAGTGTACTTTTTCCAGATAGATCGGATCAATTCAGGAAGAAGTATTTTTTATGTGTTATTCTAAAAATTGAAGACCCCTATGAAAGTTACTGTCCAAACCCCTAATTTCATTGCCGATGCCAAACTGATCAATTTCATTGAGAAGAAGTTGAATAAGCTTGAACAGTTTTACGACAGGATCATCTTCGCCGATGTATTTCTGAAGGTTCAGAAAACGAGTGAAAAGGAGAATAAATCTGTAGAGATTTTACTGAGTGTTCCCGGAGGGGATATGATCGTTAAAAAGGAGGCCAGAACATTTGAAGCCGGCACCGATGAATGTGTGCAGTCATTGGAACGACAGCTGAAGAAGAGAAAGGAAAAACTACGTGCTCATGCGTCGTGAAATTTTCTGAAAAAAGTTTTTTTGATTAAATAATTTATATACATTTGCAGTCCGTTAGAAATGACGGACTTTTTTTATGCGAAAAAAGTGCTGAAAAGGCCGATATAGCTCAGCTGGCTAGAGCAGCTGATTTGTAATCAGCAGGTCGTGGGTTCGAGTCCCTCTATCGGCTCTTTAAAAGAGAAAAAGTTCTTTAAAAAATCTGGTTAATTCCAATTGGGGAGATACTCAAGCGGCCAACGAGGACAGACTGTAAATCTGTTGGTTTTTACCTTCGCAGGTTCGAATCCTGCTCTCCCCACAACAATTTTTTTGAAGCAGTAGCTGGGCTTGCGTTCACAAGGCTGAGACAAAAAGTATTGTCGTGAAGGGTCTCTCTTCACAGGTCACCGAACCGCCTCTGGCGTAGTGGTAATCCTGAATGAAGTGAAGTAAAAAGGAATCAATTCAACTATTTGGAGACGAGCCAAATATTGATTATCTTTGCACGCTTTTGGCGTCCAAGCTAAACGCACTTTTTGACATATTGAAACCAAATTATTAAGGCCTGTGGCCTTGATAGTATAAACAAGCGGGAGTAGCTCAGTTGGTAGAGCGTCAGCCTTCCAAGCTGAATGTCGCCGGTTCGAACCCGGTCTCCCGCTCGATTTTCCTGCGAAGGCAGGAATCTGCTTTTGGCAGATTCAACACTTTACGCCGGTGTAGCTCAGGGGTAGAGCGTTTCCTTGGTAAGGAAGAGGTCACGGGTTCAAATCCCGTCATTGGCTCAATTAAGAACTATTGAACACTAATATATAAACTAAGATTAAATTAATACAAGATGGCAAAAGAAACATTTGATCGGTCTAAACCTCACTTGAACGTAGGTACTATTGGACACGTAGATCATGGTAAAACAACTCTAACCGCTGCTATTACAAAAGTATTGGCAGACGCTGGTTATTCGGAAGCAAGATCTTTTGATCAAATTGATAATGCACCTGAAGAAAAAGAGAGAGGTATCACAATTAACTCTTCTCACGTAGAATACCAAACGGCTAACCGTCACTACGCACACGTTGACTGTCCGGGTCACGCCGACTATGTTAAGAACATGGTTACTGGTGCTGCGCAAATGGACGGAGCTATCCTTGTTGTTGCCGCTACAGACGGACCGATGCCACAAACTCGTGAGCACATCCTTCTTGGTCGCCAGGTAGGTATCCCACGTATCGTTGTTTTCATGAACAAAGTTGATATGGTGGACGACGAAGAGCTTCTTGAACTAGTTGAGATGGAGATCCGTGATCTTCTTAACTTCTACGAGTACGACGGAGATAACGGTCCTGTTATCGCTGGTTCTGCTCTTGGAGCACTTAACGGTGAGCAGAAGTGGGTGGATACCGTGCTTGAACTAATGGAAGCAGTTGATACCTGGATCGAAGAGCCACTTCGTGAAGTGGACAAAGACTTCTTGATGCCTATCGAGGACGTATTCTCTATTACTGGTCGTGGTACTGTTGCTACTGGTCGTATTGAAACTGGTGTTGCTAACACTGGAGATCCGGTAGATATCATTGGAATGGGAGCTGAAAAACTTACTTCTACAATCACAGGGGTAGAGATGTTCCGTAAGATCCTTGACAGAGGAGAAGCTGGTGATAACGTTGGTATCCTTCTTAGAGGTATTGAGAAGAACGAGATCCGTAGAGGTATGGTGATCTGTAAGCAGGGATCTGTAACTCCTCACGCTAAGTTCAAGGCTGAGGTGTATATCCTGAAAAAAGAAGAAGGTGGTCGTCACACACCATTCCACAACAACTACCGTCCACAGTTCTACGTTCGTACGACTGACGTAACTGGAAACATCAACCTTCCAGACGGTGTTGAAATGGTAATGCCTGGTGATAACCTAACCATTACTGTTGACCTTATCCAGCCTATCGCAATGAATGTTGGACTACGTTTCGCTATCCGTGAAGGAGGTAGAACTGTAGGTGCTGGTCAGGTAACAGAGATCTTAGACTAATTACGTTTATATAGGAAGTCTTAAGGTGTCCGCCGTTGGCGGATGCCTTGACTTTTATAACGGGTTTAGCCAGTCGGACAGCAGACAAAGGTACGCAGTGCAACCTAACAAACGGGTTTACCTGCCTGCCGGCAGGCAGGGCTCAGAACTGAGCTAGTAAATGGCCGGCTCGAAAATAAGAATGAGTATGTTCCGGTTTATTGAGACAGCTCATTACATCTTACGGGTTTAGCTCAGTTGGTAGAGCACTGGTCTCCAAAACCAGGTGTCGGGAGTTCGAGTCTCTCAACCCGTGCAAAAATAAACAGGGATTGAGCTAATCTAGAGACGAGAAGTTTATCCCGAGCGGAGTCGAGGGGAGTCTCTCAACCCGTGAAAAAATAAACAGGGATTGAACTAATCAAGAGACGAGAAGTTTATCCCGAGCGGCGTCGAGGGGAGTCTCTCAACCCGTGCTAATTAACACCGAAGCGATGTTAGATTATATTAAGGAATCATACAGTGAACTAAGGAACCACGTCTCGTGGCCGAGTTGGGCGGAGGCACAACGACTTACAGTGATCGTTGCTGTTTTTTCCATTGTTCTGGCCCTTGCTGTTTTTGGCGTGGACAGGGTTTTCAGTAACCTGATTGAACTTTATTTCAACTGGATCAAGTCCTAAACAAAATGACGGAAACTAAAAGTACAAAGAAGTGGTATGTGGTTCGTTCTGTGAGCGGACAGGAGAATAAGATAAAGTCGTATATCGAATCCGAGATCAAGCGACTTAATCTTGAAGATTCTATTGAGCAGGTTTTAGTTCCGACAGAAAAAGTAATTCAAATCCGTAACGGAAAGAAAGTAAACAAAGAACGAGTTTATTTTCCGGGTTACATCATGATCCAGGCAAAACTGGAGGGTGAGATCCCGCACATTATCAAATCGATCAATGGAGTTATCGGGTTTTTAGGTGAAACCAAAGGTGGGGATCCTGTGCCGCTAAGGCAGTCGGAGGTGAACCGCATGCTAGGTAAGGTGGATGAGCTTACTGTTCAGGATGACAATGTGAACATTCCTTACGTAGTTGGTGAAACCATCAAGGTGATCGACGGACCATTCAACGGATTTAACGGTACGGTGGAGAAGATCAACGAAGAAAAACGCAAGCTAGAGGTTATGGTGAAGATCTTCGGAAGGAAGACCCCACTGGAACTGAGCTATATGCAAGTAGAGAAAATTTAATTGTTACACGCTATATAATAGGTTTTTTTCCGAAGCTTCCATGACGAAAAATTCCGAATTAAAATTTGAAAAATGGCAAAAGAAGTAGGTAAAGTAGTTAAGCTGCAAGTTCGTGGAGGAGCCGCTAACCCGTCTCCACCAGTTGGACCCGCTTTAGGTGCTGCCGGCGTTAACATCATGGAGTTCTGTAAGCAATTTAATGCCAGAACTCAGGATAAGCAGGGTAAGGTTTTACCAGTGGTGATCACGGTGTATAAGGATAAGTCTTTCGACTTTGTAATTAAAACACCACCAGCCGCTGTACAGATCCTTGAAGCCGCCAAAGTCAAAAAAGGCTCTGGTGAACCTCATGTTAACAAGGTTGCAACTATCTCCTGGGACCAGGTAAGAACAATTGCAGAAGACAAAATGCCCGATTTGAATGCATTTACCGTTGAGTCTGCCATGAAAATGGTAGCCGGAACGGCTCGTTCAATGGGAGTTAAAGTTAAAGGTACTGCACCTTTCTAAACCGAAAAAGAATCTATAGAAATGGCAAGATTGACAAAAAAGCAAAAAGAAGCCCGTGGGAAGGTAGAGGATAAAACCTATTCCCTTTCCGAAGCTTCCGCTTTGATAAAAGAGATCTCCAATGTAAAGTTTGACGCCACGGTAGACCTTGCGGTTCGTCTGAATGTAGACCCGCGTAAAGCGAACCAAATGGTTCGTGGAGTGGTAACCCTGCCTCACGGTACGGGTAAGGACGTTAAGGTGCTTGCGCTCGTAACTCCGGATAAGGAGAGTGAAGCACAAGAGGCCGGTGCAGACTATGTTGGATTGGACGAATACCTCACCAAGATCAAGGGAGGTTGGACCGATGTCGACGTGATCGTTACTATGCCGAGTGTGATGGGTAAACTTGGACCCCTGGGACGAATTCTTGGTCCCCGAGGTTTGATGCCGAACCCAAAGACTGGTACTGTAACAATGGACGTCGCTAAAGCGGTATCTGATGTGAAAGCCGGTAAGATCGACTTCAAGGTTGACAAAACCGGAATTGTACATGCTGCGATCGGAAAAGCGTCTTTCGATGCTGAGAAGATCGCCGGAAACGCAAAAGAATTACTAACTACACTCGTAAAATTGAAGCCTCAGTCGGCTAAAGGAACCTACATCAAGAGCATTTATATGTCTTCTACGATGAGCCCTTCAGTGGAGATTGATTCCAAGCGCTTTATCGAGCAGTAAAATTTATAGACATGACTAGAGAAGAAAAATCACAAGTTATTGAAAATTTGACTGCTCAGTTGGCTGAGAACACTACCATTTATTTGGCGGATATCTCGGGCTTGGATGCAGGAACCACTTCAAATTTACGTCGCGCTTGTTTCAAAGCGGGAGTGAAGTTGAGTGTTGTGAAGAACACCTTGCTTTCAAAGGCAATGGAGAGTGCCGAAAAAGACTTCGGGGATCTGTCCCAGGTACTTAAAGGTAATACCTCTCTTATGTTTTCTGAAACAGGGAACGCTCCGGCAAAAGTGATCAAGGAATTCAGAAAGAAATCCGACAGACCACTACTTAAAGGAGCATACATTGAGGAAGCTGTTTACATTGGTGACGAACAACTCGATAACCTTGTAAATATCAAATCCAAAGAAGAAGTTATTGGAGATATTATCGGCTTACTTCAGTCTCCTGCCAAGAATGTTATCTCTGCGCTTAAGAGCGGTGGAGGTACACTTGCGGGAATTGTTAAAACCCTTTCGGAAAGAGAAGGTTAATTATTTAGCACTAATTAAACTATAAATACAATTTTATTAAAACGATAGAAAATGGCAGATTTAAAAGATTTCGCAGAACAGTTGGTTAACTTGACCGTAAAAGAAGTAAACGAGTTAGCTGATATACTAAAAGAAGAATATGGTATCGAGCCAGCTGCTGCTGCAGTAGCTGTTGCTGCCGGTGGTGGTGCCGCTGGTGGTGATGCCGAAGAAGAAAAGTCTGAATTCGACGTAATTCTTACAGCCGCTGGAGCTTCTAAGCTTGCAGTTGTTAAACTTGTAAAAGAACTTACAGGTGCAGGTCTTAAAGACGCTAAAGAATTAGTTGATAACGCTCCATCTCCGATCAAAGAAGGTGTTGCAAAAGACGAAGCTGAAGCACTAAAAGCTCAGTTAGAAGAAGCCGGAGCTGAGGTTGAGCTTAAATAAGCTCGCTGAGTTCCAAACCTTAAGGTTTAGGCCTTCCGCCAAAGGCGGATGGGCCTAAACCATTTTGCGTATATAAAGGTTTACAGTTTTTGAGTATACGCCGTCACTGTTTATTTAATTAAAATTCCGTCCGTAGATGTCAGCAACGCAAACTGAAAGATTGAATTTTTCCTCTGTGCAGAACAAGCCGGAATACCCCGACTTTTTGGACATCCAGATCAAATCCTTCCAGGATTTCTTCCAACTGGAAACTAAATCAGAAGAAAGAGGCAACGAAGGTCTGTATAAGACTTTCATGGAAAACTTTCCAATTACTGATACCCGTAATCAATTCGTACTAGAATTCTTAGACTACTTCGTGGATCCTCCTAGATATTCCATCCAGGAGTGTATTGAGCGCGGATTGACCTACAGCGTACCTCTCAAGGCGCGCCTGAAACTTTATTGTACCGACGAAGAGCACGAAGATTTTGAAACCATAGTTCAGGATGTTTATCTTGGAACCATCCCTTATATGACTCCTAGCGGGACGTTCTGTATCAATGGTGCCGAACGTGTGGTTGTTTCACAATTGCACCGTTCACCCGGTGTGTTCTTTGGTCAGTCATTCCACGCAAATGGTACCAAGCTGTATTCGGCACGTGTAATTCCTTTCAAGGGATCATGGATCGAATTCGCTACCGATATCAACAGCGTGATGTACGCCTATATTGATAGGAAGAAAAAATTACCGGTAACAACCCTTTTCCGAGCCATCGGTTTCGAGCGTGATAAGGATATTCTGGAGATATTCGATCTTGCTGAAGAAGTAAAAGCAACCAAGACCGGCCTGAAGAAATACATGGGCCGCAAACTGGCTGCTCGTGTGCTTAAGACATGGCACGAGGATTTCGTAGATGAAGATACAGGTGAAGTTGTATCCATCGAACGTAACGAGATCATCCTGGACAGGGATACTGTTCTTGAGAAGGAGCATATCGAAGAGATACTCGAATCAGGTTCCAAAACGATCCTGCTTCACAAGGAAGACAACCAGATGGCAGATTATGCCATCATCCACAATACCCTGCAGAAGGATCCTACAAACTCCGAAAAAGAAGCAGTAGAGCACATCTACAGGCAATTGCGTAATGCCGAACCACCAGATGAGGAGACCGCGCGCGGGATCATCAATAAGCTGTTTTTCAGTGACCAGCGATACAACCTGGGTGAAGTTGGGCGTTACCGAATGAACAAAAAACTGGGTCTTGATATCGAAATGGAGAAGCAGGTGCTTACCAAGGAAGATATCATCACCATCGTTAAATACCTGATCGAGCTGATCAACTCAAAGGCTGAGATCGATGATATCGACCACCTTAGTAACCGTCGTGTCAGGACCGTTGGTGAGCAGTTATCCGCTCAGTTCGGTGTTGGACTTGCCCGTATGGCCAGGACCATCCGTGAGCGTATGAACGTTCGTGATAACGAGGTGTTTACACCTATCGACCTGATCAACGCCAAGACACTTTCGTCTGTGATCAATTCTTTCTTCGGAACGAACCAGCTCTCCCAGTTCATGGATCAAACCAATCCGCTGGCAGAGATCACACATAAACGTCGTCTGTCTGCTCTTGGACCCGGAGGTCTTTCTCGTGAAAGAGCCGGTTTCGAGGTACGTGACGTTCACTATACCCACTACGGAAGATTGTGTCCGATCGAAACCCCGGAAGGACCGAACATCGGTCTGATCTCCTCACTTTCAGTATATGCTAAAGTGAACAACCTCGGATTTATCGAAACTCCGTACAGAAAGGTTGAGAATGGTAAGATCGACCTGAAGAACGAGCCGATCTATCTTTCCGCAGAAGAAGAGGAAGAAAAACTGATCGCACAGGCAAACATCCCGCTGAAGAAGGACGGAACTATTGACAGCGACCGTGTTATTGCCCGTGAAGAAGGTGACTTCCCGGTGGTGGAACCTAAGCAGGTAAATTATGCCGACGTAGCGCCTAACCAGATCGCTTCCATCTCGGCGTCGCTTATCCCGTTCCTGGAACACGATGATGCGAACCGTGCATTGATGGGATCGAACATGATGCGTCAGGCAGTACCATTACTGCGTGCCGATGCACCTATCGTAGGTACCGGGCTGGAACGCCAGGTAGCTTCAGATTCTCGTGTATTGATCAATGCTGAAGGAGATGGTGTGGTAGAGTATGTTGATGCTAACGAGATCGTGATCAAATACGACCGTACCGACGATGAACGCCTTGTGAGCTTCGATGGGGATAGTAAGACCTACAACCTGATCAAATTCAGAAAAACAAACCAAAGTACTTCCATTAACCTGAAGCCAATCGTGAAGAAAGGTGACAGGGTTGCCAAAGGACAGGTGCTTTGCCAGGGATATGCTACCGAGGCAGGTGAACTTGCGCTAGGTAGAAACATGAAGGTTGCATTCATGCCTTGGAAGGGATATAACTTCGAGGATGCTATCGTGATCTCGGAGAAAGTGGTTCGTGAGGATATATTCACCTCCATCCACATCGACGAGTATTCACTGGAAGTAAGAGACACCAAGCTGGGTAATGAAGAATTGACCAACGATATCCCGAATGTTTCCGAAGAGGCTACAAAAGACCTTGACGAGCACGGAATGATCCGTATTGGTGCTGAAGTGAAGCCGGGAGACATCCTTATCGGTAAGATCACTCCAAAGGGAGAAAGCGATCCTACACCGGAAGAAAAACTGCTTCGTGCGATCTTTGGTGATAAGGCAGGCGATGTGAAAGATGCATCGCTGAAAGCTTCGCCTTCTCTGCGTGGAGTGGTGATCGACAAGAAGTTGTTCGCGAGGGCGATCAAAGACAAGAGAAAGAGAGCCAAGGATAAGGAAGATATCGCCGAGCTTGAAGCTCGATACGATACCAAGTTCAATGAACTGAAGGACATCCTTGTTGAAAAGCTCTTTGCGATCGTTGGTGGAAAGACAGCACAGGGCGTTATGAACGACCTGGGTGAGGTGGTATTCCCGAAAGGAAAGAAATACACCCTTAAAATGCTGAATGCCGTTGACGACTATACGCACCTAACCGGTGGAACATGGACAACGGACGATGCCACCAACAGCATGGTGAAAGATCTGATGCACAATTACAAGATCAAGGAAAACGACCTTCAGGGGAACCTGAGACGTGAGAAGTTCACCATCTCTGTAGGTGATGAACTACCTTCCGGTATCCTGAAACTTGCTAAAGTATATATCGCCAAGAAGCGTAAGCTGAAAGTTGGTGATAAGATGGCGGGACGTCACGGAAACAAAGGTATCGTTGCCCGTATCGTTAGGGAAGAGGATATGCCATTCCTTGAAGACGGTACGCCTGTGGATATCGTGTTGAACCCGCTTGGGGTTCCATCGCGTATGAACATCGGGCAGATCTACGAAACCGTACTCGGTTGGGCCGGCCAGAAACTGGATCAGCGTTATGCAACACCAATTTTTGATGGTGCTACGCTGGATCAGATCAACGAGCTTACCGATAAGGCGGGAATTCCAAGATTCGGACATACTTATCTGTACGATGGTGGAACCGGTGAGCGTTTCGATCAGCCAGCAACTGTTGGTGTGATCTATATGCTGAAACTGGGTCACATGGTTGATGATAAGATGCACGCCAGATCCATTGGTCCTTACTCACTTATCACTCAGCAACCGCTTGGTGGTAAAGCACAATTTGGTGGTCAGCGATTTGGGGAAATGGAAGTTTGGGCACTTGAAGCGTATGGAGCTTCAAGTACTCTGCGTGAGATCCTGACGGTTAAGTCGGATGACGTGATCGGCCGTGCCAAGACTTACGAATCCATCGTAAAAGGTGAAGCCATGCCTGAACCCGGATTACCGGAATCTTTCAACGTACTGATGCACGAACTGAAAGGTCTGGGTCTGGATATCAGATTAGAAGAATAGAAGGAGATCCCGCCTAAGGGCGGGAATACTTCCGATGTTCAGCTGGAGTGAAACAACACTCCTAAATCAAATAACAACAACGCATAGTACATAGCATTATGGCAAGAAATAAAGAAAACACAGTACAGAAATTCAATAAAATCTCGATTGGTTTAGCATCTCCGGAATCCATTCTGGCAGAATCCAGGGGAGAGGTGCTGAAGCCTGAAACGATCAATTACCGTACGCACAAGCCTGAGCGTGACGGACTTTTCTGTGAACGCATCTTTGGTCCCGTGAAGGATTATGAATGTGCCTGTGGTAAATATAAACGTATACGATACAAGGGTATCGTTTGTGACCGATGTGGTGTGGAAGTGACCGAGAAGAAGGTACGTCGTGACCGTGTTGGACACATCAACCTGGTAGTGCCGGTTGCCCATATCTGGTATTTCCGTTCGCTGCCGAACAAGATCGGTTACCTGCTTGGTCTTCCTTCCAAGAAACTGGATATGATCATCTACTACGAACGTTACGTGGTGATCCAGCCGGGAATTGCAAAGAATGAGGAAGGAGAACCTGTACAGAAAATGGATTTCCTTACTGAAGAGGAGTACCTGAATATCCTGGATTCTCTTCCGCAGGAAAACTTATACCTGGAAGATAGCGATCCGAACAAATTCATCGCGAAGATGGGTGCGGAATGTCTGATCGACCTGTTGAATCGCATCGATCTGGACAGCCTGTCTTTTGAACTGCGTCACAAGGCGAATAACGAGACTTCCAAGCAACGTAAGACCGAAGCGCTAAAACGACTTCAGGTTGTGGAAGCACTTCGCGACGCTAATAAGAATCGAGAGAACCGTCCCGAGTGGATGATCATGAAGGTAGTACCTGTGATCCCGCCTGAATTGCGACCACTAGTGCCGCTGGATGGAGGACGATTTGCGACTTCCGATCTCAATGACCTGTATCGTCGTGTGATCATCCGTAATAACCGTCTGAAGCGTCTGATGGAGATAAAAGCTCCTGAAGTGATCCTGAGAAACGAGAAGCGTATGCTTCAGGAATCTGTGGATTCGCTGTTTGATAACACACGTAAGTCTTCAGCAGTAAAAACAGATAGTAACCGTCCGCTTAAGTCACTTTCCGACTCATTAAAAGGAAAACAAGGACGATTCCGTCAGAACCTTCTTGGTAAACGTGTTGATTACTCGGCGCGTTCTGTTATTGTTGTAGGTCCTGAATTGAAACTATACGAGTGTGGTCTTCCGAAGGATATGGCTGCCGAACTATACAAGCCTTTCGTGATCCGAAAGCTGATCGAAAGAGGTATCGTCAAAACAGTAAAGAGTGCCAAGAAGATCATCGATAAGAAAGAACCAGTGGTTTGGGATATTCTTGAAAATGTACTGAAAGGACACCCGGTTCTTCTGAACCGTGCCCCTACGCTGCATAGACTTGGTATCCAGGCGTTTCAACCAAAACTGATCGAAGGTAAAGCGATCCAGTTGCACCCGTTGGTGTGTACTGCGTTCAACGCCGACTTCGACGGTGACCAGATGGCGGTACACCTTCCACTTGGTCCGGAAGCGATCCTGGAAGCACAGCTCTTAATGCTTGCTTCTCACAACATCCTTAACCCTGCGAATGGATCACCGGTTGCGGTACCATCTCAGGATATGGTATTAGGTCTTTATTATATGACCAAGCTGAGGAAATCCACCGATGAAGAGAAGGTGTTAGGAGAAGGACTCACTTTCTATTCTCCGGAAGAAGCGTTTATAGCTTACAATGAGAAGAAAGTTGACCTTAATGCAGAGATCAAGGTAAGAACCAAGGACTTCAATGAAGAAGGCGAATTGGTTAACCAGATCATTACAACCACTGTTGGAAGGGTGATATTCAATGACAAGGTGCCGGAAGAAGCAGGATACGTGAACGAGGTTCTTACCAAGAAGTCACTGCGTGATATAATTGGGAAGATCCTTAAAGTAACCAGTGTTCCTGTAACTGCAGGATTCCTTGATGAGATAAAAGACCTTGGATATAAATTCGCATTTGAAGGAGGATTGTCCTTTAGTTTAGGTGATATTATTATTCCTGAAGAAAAACAATCCATGATCGATAGTGCGAACACACAGGTGGATGGTATTATCGCAAATTACAATATGGGTCTGATCACCAATAACGAGCGTTATAACCAGGTGATCGATATTTGGACAGCCACGAATGCCGAACTTACCGAACTCTCTATGAAACGTATCCGTGAGGATCAGCAAGGGTTCAACTCGGTGTATATGATGCTTGACTCCGGGGCGAGGGGATCCAAAGAACAGATCCGACAGCTTACCGGGATGCGTGGACTGATGGCAAAACCGAAGAAGTCTAACTCCGGTGGAGGTGAGATCATTGAGAACCCGATTCTTTCTAACTTTAAGGAAGGACTGTCAATTCTCGAATACTTTATCTCTACTCACGGTGCTCGTAAGGGTCTTGCCGATACGGCCTTGAAAACGGCGGATGCAGGTTACCTGACCCGTCGTCTTGTGGACGTTTCGCAGGATGTGATCATCAATGAGGAGGATTGTGGCACACTAAGAGGAATTGAAGTGTCTGCACTTAAGAAGAATGAAGAGGTTGTAGAGACCCTGATGGAAAGGATAGTGGGACGAACTTCACTGATCGATGTTTATCACCCACTTACCAAGGATCTCCTTGTGGCAGCGGGCGACCATATCAGCGAAGAGGTTGCACAGGCTATTTCGGATTCTCCTATCGAGACAATCGAAGTACGTTCCGCTCTGACCTGTGAGGCTAAAAAGGGTATCTGTGCACAATGTTACGGCCGAAACCTGGCAACCAATAAAATGGTTCAGCGAGGGGAAGCTGTAGGTGTTGTTGCTGCCCAGTCCATTGGAGAGCCTGGAACCCAGCTTACGCTGCGTACATTCCACGTGGGTGGTATTGCAGGTAACATTTCCGAAGAGAACAAACTCGTTACCAAGTTTGCCGGAAAAGCCGAGATCGAAGATCTTAAGACGGTAAAAGGAGAGGATAACGAAGGAAATACAGTAGATATCGTGATATCGAGAACTTCTGAGATCAAATTGATCGATGAGAAGACAGGAATCACCTTGAGTACCAATAACATCCCTTATGGTTCCAGCATTTATGTGAAGAACGGACAGAAACTGAAAGAAGGAACGGTTGTTTGCCAGTGGGATCCGTATAACGGTGTGATCATTTCTGAATTTGCCGGTAAGATCCGTTATGAGAATATCGAACAGGGTATTACCTACCAGGTTGAGATAGATGAGCAGACCGGATTCCAGGAAAAAGTGATATCCGAATCAAGAGACAAGAAGAAGATACCAACACTTCATATCCTTGGGAAGAAGGACGAAGTGATCCGTTCTTACAACCTGCCGGTGGGAGCTCACCTTATGGTAGACGATGGAGATAAGATCAAGATCGGAAAGATCCTTGTGAAGATCCCGCGTAAATCTGCCAAGGCTGGTGATATTACAGGAGGTCTGCCACGTGTTACCGAATTGTTCGAAGCACGTAATCCTTCGAATCCTGCGGTAGTTAGTGAGATCGACGGTGTGGTTTCCTTCGGAAAGATCAAACGTGGTAACCGCGAGATCATCATCGAATCAAAACTAGGTGATATCAAGAAGTATCTTGTGAAGCTTTCGAACCAGATCCTGGTACAGGAGAATGACTATGTGCGTGCAGGTATGCCGTTATCGGACGGATCCATCACGCCGGAGGATATCCTTCGTATCAAAGGGCCGTCTGCAGTTCAGCAGTACCTTGTGAATGAAGTGCAGGAGGTTTACCGACTGCAGGGTGTAAAGATCAACGATAAACACTTTGAAGTAGTTGTTCGTCAGATGATGAGAAAGGTTCAGATCGTGGATAGTGGTGATACTACATTCCTTGAGAACCAACTCGCTCATAAAGATGACTTCATCGAGGAGAACGACAAGATCTTCGGAATGAAGGTAGTTGAGAGCGCAGGTGAAAGTGAGAAACTGAAAGAAGGTCAGATCATTACACCTCGTGAATTGCGAGATGAGAACTCGATTCTTCGCAGAGCCGATAAAGCCCTTGTAGAAGCCAGGGATGCTGTTCCTGCAACTGCAACACCTATACTGCAAGGTATCACGCGCGCATCGCTTCAGACCAAATCGTTCATTTCGGCGGCTTCCTTCCAGGAGACCACTAAAGTACTGAACGAGGCTGCAGTGAGTGGAAAAGTTGATACACTTGAAGGATTGAAGGAGAATGTGATCGTTGGTCACAAGATCCCTGCCGGAACCGGTATGAGAAACTACGATACGATCATCGTAGGTTCCAAAGAGGAACTGGAGGAGATGACCCGCGAGAAACAAGAAGTAAATTACAATTAATCATAGATCTTGCGCTCCTCAACAGGGGCGCAAGATGTTTAATATCATGTTATGGCGGAAGATAAAAAGCCGAAACAGGCACAGATCAATATAGAGCTGGATGCGGATATTGCCCAGGGAGTTTATAGTAACCTGGCGATCATCAATCATTCCCAGTCGGAATTTGTTGTGGATTTTGTAACCATTATGCCAGGAGTGCCAAAGAGCAAAGTGAAATCCAGGATCGTCCTTACACCACAGCATGCGAAGCGATTTCTGAAAGCGTTGGCCGATAATGTGCAGCGGTTTGAAAATGCGCACGGTGAGATCAAAGATTATCAGCAACCGCCTATACCGATAAATTTCGGGCCTACGGGCGAAGCATAAAACAATTACGAACCCTGCTAACGGCAGGGTTTTTTATTCTTCAATTATTCTTGACCTGAATTAGTAAGCTGATTATCAAGTGATTTACTCGCAAGTCACCAGATTCCGATTCGGAAAACAATAAATTTCCTGCTTAATTTGACCTTTGGTCGATTAAAATACACACCATAACGAATATATCGAAAAACATGTAGGAAAATACTGATACAGCTCTATATTTGAATCGGTTTGTAAGCCCCCGCATTTTTACAAACGCACTTATTTACAAGCCACCCAAATTAAGCTTATGGAATCTTTAGCCCCCAAATTAAAGAGATTCACATCGCTGTGGATGTGTGTAATTCTGGCACTTTTATTCCGGATTACAGGATCAAATGCACAGACCCAGGCACCTTCTGTTCAGACTGGAGTTACCTTCCAGTGGGCGGATACTCAATCAGTCGATTCAGACCCTGCGACGATCAGCTCAATAACTATAGACGGAACAGTATATAGTTCTTTTGCGGCGCCTTCGTCCTACAAGCTTACCCGGTTGGGACCTGATGGTCACTCCTACAACAATATTATTGAGAACGGAACAAATGTCAATACCAGTAGCGCGAACGGCGACTGGGAAACTGATGCTATTGCGGCCTTTCAGGACAAGAACCTGAATCACTATTTTCACTCCCACGATAACGGTCGTGATATATGCGATGATTTTTCTGCAGTAGCTACCACCGATGCACAAATTCAGTCACTTTCATATTCGCCCGGTATTCCTTCGAATGACGGTGGAATACTTGCGATCACCGAGCGGAACGCGAACAATTGCTACTATATAGCAGTTTACGGGGTACCTTCGGGAGGAGGTGCCGAGACATTCCTTGGAGATACGTTTGTCCGGGAAAATTCCACTCAATGGGGACCGCTTTTCAATGCCCCTCCAGCTGGAGTGGACTACTGGAATTCCGGTCGTGTGGTTGAAAATGGCGGAACACTAGGTGTCGCGATATTCGTGCTGGACGATCTTGCGCCGGTTGGTTCGGTAGTAACCAGAGTAGATCTGATGGCCGCAACTGAAGACCACGGTGATGGTAAGGTGTTCATCGCACAAAAATATGCTACACCAAAGACGGAGACAAGTTGTATGGATGTCGAATTCAATGGAACCGTTGATGATGGAAATGCACCGGCTGGTTCTACTTTTTCTTTGGTTAGCAGCCCTTCCCCTGCAGGCGAGTCATTTACTTTCAATTCTGATGGTACATACAGTTATACGCCGTCCGAAGGATTCCTGGGTGACGTGACCTTCGAATATGAAGTGTGTCTGCCCGCACCGAATTCGGGTATTTGTGACTCATCTACGGTGACGATTACTTATGTAACCTTCCCGAATAATGGCTGTCCGTGTAATTCGGGAGAGGCAGACGGGCCATTGTTGCAAACGAACTAAAATTAATTCTGAAAAAACTACTTAAATGCAGCATTATGAAAAAAATAGTTACACTTTGCCTTATCTGTGCATCTGCAGCCATTAGCTGGGCACAGGTTGGAATTGGAACTACAAATCCCCAGGAGGCTTTGCATATTGCAGGAAACGACGGTTTGTTAAGGATCGACGGACTTAACAGTACGAACAACAGTAAGAATATGGGTGGTGCCGATATGTACAATGTTGTTGTCGATGCGGATGGTAATCTAAAACTGTCGGAGGTATCTGGTGAACTATCTTCCCAGTCCGGCGTAAGTTCCCCCGTTGTTTTACAAACGGCTTCTGATTCCGGAATGAATTCGAACGAGTTGTACACCGAGACATTTACCCTTAACCAAAAAGCATTAGTAGTAGTTACGTACTACATTTCGATGGAATTCGAAAGCTATGACGGAAGTGCGAAAGTTGACGATGGCAGGGCAAAGATCGCCCATAATTACTGGTATTTGGGTGATGGAGTTACTGCGGATACCACTAAGTCCTACGGGATGACAAGTTCTGTATATTTCAGTTCGAATACCGATACGGCCTCCGGGTATATTTATAACTCAAGGTCGGTAACTATTCCGCTCGACGCAGGAACTTACAGTATTCACCTGAACGGTGCTGTATATGGTGGAGGATTGACATCGGATGCTGCATTCAGGGTAACGTTCGGTGACCTGGATCGTTTGGATATTCACGCGATCTATCTCTAAGAATAGGATATATCATCCCTTATAAAAATTCAGCAATATGAAAAAAATAATTACTCTTTGCCTGGTTTATATCGCAACGGTTTCGACGGGATGGGCACAGGCGGTTGGTATTGGAACCTCGAATCCGCAGGCTTTACTTCATGTTGCGGGAGAAAACGGTACGATCCGGCTGGAAGGACTTAATAGTACAAACAACAGTAAGAACAAGGGTGGGGACGATCTGTACAACGTAGTAGTAGATTCTGATGGTAATCTCAGTTTGTCGGATCTTTCCGGTGAACTATTCTCGGATGCTACACTTTCCTCTCCGGTTGTTTTGCAAACGGCTTTGGATTCGGACGTTAATTCGAATGAGTTGTACACCAAGACATTCACCTTAACCCAAAAGGCATACGTGATCATCACGTATTATATGTCTATCGAGTTTGAAAGTTACGATGGCAGTGCCAAGATCGTTGACGGCCGAACTAAAATTGCACACAATTACTGGTATCTGGGAGACGGTGAGAATCCCGACACCACAAAGAAGTATGGGATGAACAGTACCGTATATTCGAATGAAACCTGTGATACGGCTTCCGGCTATATCTTCAACTCAAGGTCTGTAACTATGCCCCTGGCAGCCGGCACCTACAGCATTCACCTGAACGGCGAGGTAAATGGAGGTGGATTGACCGCCGATGCTGCATTCCGCGTGACTTTCGGGGATATGGATCGCCTGGACATCCACGTTGTTTATCTGTAATTATTCCGAAATTAAATTAGTGAACAGACTCGAATTCACTCACAAAGTGAAGTTCAACATTCGGGTATTTGGACTGTGTCATTTGTAAGGTGAAAGCCGAATCGGCAAGAAAGACCAGTTGTCCGCGTTTATCCTTGGCCAGGAACTTAGCCTTGACTCTTTTGAATTCTTTGAATTCTTCCGAATTAGGATCCTTGGGATCCACCCAGCATGCCTTGTGCACATTCAGGTTCTCATAGTTGCATTTGGCCCCGTATTCGTGCTCCAGTCTGTACTGAATTACTTCAAACTGCAGGGCTCCAACTGTCCCGATTACCTTTCGGCCATTCAATTCCAGTGTGAAAAGCTGAGCCACACCTTCATCCATCAGCTGATCTATCCCCTTTTCAAGTTGTTTACTTTTCATAGGATCAGCATTATTAATGTATTTGAAATGTTCCGGGGAAAAACTCGGAATTCCCTTGTATTGCATAATTTCTCCTTCCGTCAGTGTGTCACCGATCTTAAAATTTCCCGTATCGTGAAGTCCAACAATATCACCGGGGTAGGAGACATCCACAATTTGCTTTTTTTCAGCAAAGAAGGCATTCGGACTGGAAAACTTCATTTTCTTCCCGTTGCGAACGTGGAGGTAAGGCGTATTACGTTCGAAGGTTCCTGAAACGATCTTAACAAACGCAAGCCTGTCCCTGTGTTTTGGGTCCATATTTGCATGGATCTTAAATACAAAGCCCGAAAAGTCCTTCTCCTGGGGTTCAACCAGGCGTGTATCGCTTTCCTTTGGCCTGGGTTTAGGGGCGATCTGGGTGAAGCAGTCGAGAAGTTCACGTACCCCGAAGTTATTCAAAGCTGACCCGAAGAATACGGGTTGCAGCAGTCCGTCGAGATACGCCTGTCTATCGAAATCCGGGTACACTTCGTACACTAGTTCCAGCTCTTCCCGCAGTGTATTAGCTGCCTTCGGACCGACAAGATCATCCAGATCCGGACTCGTGACATCCTCAATTTCAATAGTTTCTTCTATGTTTTTTCGACTATCACCACTGAACAGGTTTACGTTCTTTTCCCAGATATTATAAATTCCTTTGAAATCATAGCCCATTCCGATAGGAAAACTGAGTGGTGTCACCCGAAGTTGTAGTTTCTGTTCAATTTCGTCAAGGAGTTCAAAGGCGTCCTTTCCTTCCCTGTCCAGTTTATTGATAAAGACGATCATCGGAATGTTACGCATCCTGCAGACCTCAACAAGTTTTTCCGTTTGTTCCTCAACTCCTTTAGCAACGTCGATAACAACAATAACACTATCTACCGCAGTGAGGGTTCTGAAGGTATCTTCAGCAAAATCCTTGTGGCCGGGAGTGTCTAAGATGTTGATCTTGATGCCTTTGTATTCAAATGCGAGTACCGATGTTGCGACCGATATACCACGTTGCCGTTCGATCTCCATGAAATCGCTGGTTGCTCCTTTTTTGATCTTATTACTCTTCACAGCACCGGCTTCCTGGATCGCACCACCAAACAGTAATAGTTTTTCCGTTAAAGTGGTTTTTCCCGCATCCGGGTGGGAAATAATTCCGAAGGTTTTACGCCTTGCTATTTCTTTCTGTAAGGACATTTGAATTCTAAAAATTTAGGGCAAATATACAGCTAGTTTTAAACACTTTATAGCCGAACAGGCAATTTCAATTCCTACATTTAAAATATCTCATAAACACCGAAAAATAAGACATATACGTGTAAATACGTACATATAATTCCTACAATTTGTCGTCATATAACCCGTCAATTTGTGTAGTTCAACGAGTATTTCTGACAGTTTGACTAATACTTAAGTATTTGTTAATTCTGAACGTATTTTCCTACTTATATTTGATTCGTTTGAAATGGGAAAGCCGCAAATGACTTTCCATAAATTAATTAACCTAGTCATGCAAAAGAAGTACTCGATCAACCCATTGATCATCTTAACCCTCGCAATTCTTTTGAATGGATTTTCAGTTCATGCACAGAGCTGTAATTCCAAACTTAATGTTTTCAAAAACAGGGATGCCAGATCGGCAACGATAAACGACCCGACCAAATTCAAGTTGGAACTTACCAATAATTCAACCCGATCGCAGTCGTACGAGATCCGTTCAGTGATCTTTGACGAACCATGTGAGGATGTTGGTGTTTCCAAGACTAATACGAAACGTTCTTCCGATTTAAACGTGAGCATCGTCTCCAACAATTCCAGAAGTAATCTTGTTACCGTTCCGGCAGGAAGTACACTTTCGTTTATTGCAGAAGTGTCTGTCAACCCGGGCACAAAGTTAAATACCTGGAAGTGTGTTGAACTGGTAGCTGTTTCTGATGCATGTTCGAGCAGAGATACTAGAAAATTACTCAAAGTATATATATCAGACCCCTCAGAACACTAATAGGTTTCACGCCCCCGAAATCGCCCCCGTTTCTTAACCATTCATACCCATTGCTAGTAGTAGAATAATAGGTTTCAACCTAAATCGCATTTTATGAAGAAGCAACTATACTTAAGAAGTTTCATATTGAGCAAGGCAGCTATACTATTCATGGCCTTGTTTATTTCTACGCCCGGTTCAGTAAAGGCACAGGATATTACACTTGACAAGACTGCTGTAGAAGGCGCAATGTGTAATCAATTTGACGTGACCTTGTCCATCACCGGTAATCCGCCGGATGTACCACAGGAGGTGATACTGGTCATTGACCGTTCGGGAAGTATGGGATTCGATATTCCAAACGACGATAACGAACCGATAGATTATGCTAAGGACGCAGCGATTTCCTTTATGAATAACCTTTTCAGCCCTGCGAATAACCCGACAGGAATGAACAGGATTGGGATCGTTTCGTATTCTACAAGTGCAACGGTGGATTATCCTTTAAGTCTTTCTTCGGAACAGGCCAACATCGAAGCAGCGATCAATGCGATTTCGGCAAACGGAGGTACCAATATTGCGCGAGCGATGGACACCGCCGACAATCACATGACGAATAATGCAACCTTCGACTGTCTAACTACAAGGAGTATATTGCTTCTAACAGATGGTGTGACCAACCGTACCCTGGGAGGTTCATCGTGTTCGGGAGCTACACCTGCACCACCTTATCCTGCGAATAGCACGCAGTGTATGACTGATGCGATCAATGAAGGTGTTGCCGCACAATCAACAACCAATCCTCCTGCTCCGGCGGATCCGGGAACTTATGATCAAAGAATTTTTTCTGTCGGACTGTTTGGTGCGATCTCAGGAAACGATCAGTCGGCTGCGACTTTCGTACTCGATGAGATTCAAAACAGTGGCTTATTTGTTACTGAATCAGCTGCAGACCTAAGTCAGATATACAATACAATCCTAGGGCAACTTGTTGCTGCCGCCACCCAATTACCTGGTCAGTCGCTTGTGAGTGATGTTGTTGGGGCCGGCTTTACAATAGTTCCCGGAACAATTTCGGTAAGTAAAGGATTCACTACGGTAAACGGAAATTCCATTGCCTGGTTCGTAAATGAAGTTCTGGATGAGACCATTACCATGACCTATACCATCGAATCCACAAACCAGAGCGTTTGTGGAATCGCCAGTCCTGGTATGACTGTGGTGAATTTTGAAAACTCTGTTTGTCAAACAGATCAGGAAACCTTTATAGAACCAGAATTTTGTGTTCCATGTCCTACTATTTCCATGCCTACGATAAGTCAGCAGGCATGTACTAATTTTATAGACTATTCAGCTAATTTCACCCCGGGAACTTGTGGTCCGATCCAGACCGAATTCACCTGGGAGTTCTATTTGAACAACAACCTTGTAGGAACGGTAATGGGTAGTGATCTATCTGTGTTGAATGGAACTTTCGAGTATACCGGAAATGATCCGCTTGATGGAGATTTCAAAGCTGTTCTTACTTATGATGGAACCTATGGTAACGGATGTATGTTACCAGCGGTTACCAACGAAGATACTATACCAGTTTATATGCCGCCTGCAATGGCAATGTCTGCCGGTGACCAGGCTGAATGTATAAGTTCGCCTGCACAAACTCTTACCGCCCAGGTAGTAGCAATGCCTGGAATCAGCATTGTATGGTATGACGCTCCATCCGGAGGAAATGTTGTGCCGGATCCTTCTATTAGCAGTGTGGGTTCTATGACTTTCTATGCTGAAGCGGTCGATGATGTGAGTGGATGTAACAGTTTAGACAGAGAACCTGTTACTTTGACCTTATATAACTGTTCTATTATTATAGAAAAGAACGCGCTTAATGAAGATCCGAACGGATGTAATGCGATTCCAGCCGGACAGAATATTGATTATTCATTCACGGTGACAAATATTGGAAATGTTGCCATCACAGATGTTGAGGTAAACGATGTTCTTATCGATCCTGTGAACCCGATCCCAGGACCGGTTTCCGGAGATACCAATAACAATGGGATACTCGATGTAGGCGAGATTTGGAATTATACTGCCAGTTACACAGTAACACAAGGTGATATTGTGAATGGACAGGTTGTTAACACGGCAACCGTTGACGGTAATGTTACCGGGTCAAGCTCAACCTATAATGTAAATGATGACGATACCGAATCATTCACTTTATGTCAGAATGCAGAAATCGAAATTACCAAGGCCACAGACGGGGATACTTCCAATTGCAATCCTTATGTAGTAGGAAGTACTGTTAACTATACATTTACGGTATCTAACCTGGGTGATGTTGATGTCACCAATGTAGTTGTGAATGACCCACTATTAGGTGGTGTTGTTGCAGGACCAGCTTCAGGGGATAACAGTAATCCCGGCGTGCTTGATATAGGGGAAGTGTGGACATACAATGCTTCTTATAACGTAACGCAGGCGGATATTGATGCCGGAATTATTACGAATACAGCAACGGCGAACGGAGACACGGCGCTTGGTGCAGTGAACGATACAAGTAATACGGTCAATCTTGCGATTTGCCAGAACCCGGATATCGCCCTTATCAAGGTAGGAACCTTCAACGATGAGAACGGAAACCAGTGTGCCGAGGTAGGCGAGACGATCTCGTACGCCTTTACGGTGACCAACACGGGTAACCTTACTATAACGAACATTACGGTAACTGATCCACTGGCTACTATGGCTGGCGGACCGATCGCGAGTCTGGCTCCGGGTGCTTCAGACAACAGCACCTTTACTGCCAGTTATGTGATCACCCAGGCGGACATTGACGCGGGTCAGGTACAGAACCAGGCCACGGCCAATGGTACCACTACAGCTGGTGCGGTAAGTGACCTGTCTGATGACAACTCCAACCTGGAAGACGAACCAACGGTGACTCCGCTGTGTCGCCAGGGCGACATTGCCCTTATCAAGGTAGGAACCTTCAACGATGAGAACGGAAACCAGTGTGCCGAGGTAGGCGAGACGATCTCGTACGCCTTTACGGTGACCAACACGGGTAACCTTACTATAACGAACATTACGGTAA
>JAUIIU010000092.1 GCA_030431695.1 Bacteroidia bacterium
TTGTTCCGATTGCTCCGGGAATCTCAGCGCATTATATGGTATCCTGAATTCGGCATACCAACCTTTGTCGTCCATGGTGGTACGGCATTCAAATACCACGTTGTACCCGAAGTCGAAGCGATTCCTTTCGGCCCTTGCGTCACCTATGGCCCCGGCACTGGTAACAAAGAAGTGTGTTTCGTTGATACCGTCGTTATAGGTGTTCAGTGCCATGGAAAAGCGATCGGCCTGGACAAAGACCTCGTCACGTTGAGAGAACTGATTTATGATTTTCGAAGGATCGGGATCGTACATATAGGCAGCCAGGTAGATAGCTTTATCGTCGTAGGCCATCTTAACTTCGGTCCTGAACTGAGGGTCGACCATACCTTCATTCCCCGGTTCGTACATATTGAAATCGGTGTAGGAGGGTAATGTTTCCCAAATAGCTTCGTCTAATACCCCGTCGATGGATGGTGGAGTTGTTATTCTTTGGGCATCGAGTGACTTTTTTTCCTGTGAGAATAAAGGAAAGGAGAGCGTTATAAAGAGTGCGATGGTAAGGATGCGCATAAACTGTGAGATTGGATCTCGGGCAATGGTTGCACAAATCTACAAGTACATTTTTGCTGGAGTTATTAACGAAAAGTTAAATAAAAAATGCATTTTTACTTAAGGCTCACAGGAGTCTATAAATAAGCTGTTTATGAAAGAGAATTATGAAAAAGTAGTATTGACCGGGGGTTGCTTTTGGTGTACCGAAGCAGTATTTCAGCGGTTTGAAGGCGTACATAGCGTTACATCCGGTTATACAGGGGGGTCTATTAAAAACCCGGCTTACCGGGAGGTCTGTACAGGCAGGACCGGTCATGCCGAAGGAGTCGAAGTGATCTTCGATCCGCAGGTGATATCATTCAGGACCATTTTAGAGATCTTTTTTGCCACGCATGATCCCACAACCCTGAACCGCCAGGGGAACGACGTGGGAACACAGTACCGAAGCGGTGTTTTCTTTACTTCGGAAACACAGGAGTCTGAAGCAAGGGAATTCATTGAATTTATGGAAAAGGAGCGTATCTTTAAGAACCGAATCGTTACTGAGATCAAACCCCTGGATGTTTTTTACAGGGCAGAGATCGATCACCAGGAGTATTACAACCAGAACAAACAACAACCGTATTGCCAGTTTGTGATCACACCTAAGATCGAAAAGATCAGGAAATTTTATTCAGATAAACTAAAATCGAATGGGGTCGTATAAACGTCATGAGGAATACAATGTGCCGATCACTGATGAATTGAAGGAGCACTATTCAGAAATACTAAAAGGAATAGGAGAGGATGTGAACAGGGAAGGCATCGCCAAAACCCCGGAGCGGGCTGCAAAGGCGATCCAGTTCTTGACATCCGGATATGATATGGATCCGGCCAGGATCCTTAAAAGTGCCATGTTCGAGGAGGAGTACCACGATATGATCGTGGTGAAGAATATCGAGCTGTATTCCCTCTGTGAGCATCATATCCTGCCATTCTTCGGAAAGGCACACGTGGCTTATATTCCCGATGGAAGGATCGTTGGCCTGAGTAAGATACCGCGTGTGGTCGATGTCTTTGCCAGGCGTTTGCAGGTGCAGGAGCGGCTCACACACAACATATTAGAATGTATCAATGAAACCCTTCAACCGAAAGGTGTGGCTGTGGTTATAGAAGCAGCTCATATGTGCATGATGATGCGGGGAGTTGAGAAGCAAAACAGCATGACGACTACTTCGGGTTTCAGGGGACAATTCGAAAAAATTGAAACAAGAAGTGAGTTTATGCGACTCATAGGAACAGACCTCGCGTAATTTTTGGCAGGTTTCTTGAGTTATTCAGTAAAGAATTTAAACCCAAAATATGAAAAAGAACAAATACAAACTACTACGACAGGGGATCCTGTTCGATGCCATCGGTATGTCTACGGCCTTTATTCCGGGCATTGGCCCATTCCTGGATATTATTTGGGCTCCCTTTGCCGCCAAGAAGATGACAGATATGTACGAAGGAACCAGGGGTAGAGTTGCTGCGGTAATCGTATTTCTTGAGGAGATCCTGCCTTTTTCGGATTTCATCCCGACCTTCACGATCATGTGGATGCTTACTTATGTATTCGGATTTGGTCCGCAGCCGGTAGTTCAGACAATAGAAGTAGAAATAAACGAATAAAAAAAAGCCCCGGATTTCCGGGGCTTTTTTCAATTATTGAATAGTGATATCGAATGTAACATCGATATCAGTCTCTCCGCCTGCACCCAGGATAGTACCGTCGTTAGGCTTGGTTGGTTCATGTTTCAGAATAATCCTTAGTGCGCCAGCACTTGCTGTACCCGCATCCAGGGTAAATTGAGTCCCCAACGGGTTCCCATCCGAATCGAAGTCAACATAAGTAATTGTCGCATTTAAGCTACCACTCGTAAAAAACAGGAACTGGTGTTCTTCCGCTTCTTCGATAACCTCCAAAGTGATATTCTCCGGTGGGTTTTCCGTTTCGTTTAAGAGCACGATGGCTGCATCATAGGTCGTTCCGGCAGTCAGGTTTCCACTAACCGTTACAACCGGCGCATTTGGGCCGTCACCATCAAGATCACGTGATTGTAGGATCACAGGTGTTCCTCCACCCTGGGGGGTTAAGGTAGCAGTTAATGTGGTGATCACTTCCTCTTCGTTAACCGGAACAGGTGTAGTGTCATCGTCGTTCGAGCATGAGGCCATTACTATAGCCATTAATATAAATGCTGATTTAAAAAGATATTTTGTCATTTTGATATATTTTAATATGAAATTTTAAGGTTTAACATTATGTTCCTGCCCAGGTCGTCCGCATAGAAGCGTAACCTGTTCAGGTAGTTTCGATACGAAGTATCGAAGAGATTTGCCACAGCAAGTCCAAGATCTAACCTGGTTCCTGCATCTCCAATATTGAATCCTGCTTTAGCCCTGAGTCCCAGAAGATGATAGGCGTCCGGTGGAGTACTAACATCGATGATTTCTGTCGTTCCCGTGTCCGGAAAAAACACTTCAAAATTATTGTCCGGAAACTCATTCTGCATGAACACATATTCACTTTTAACACTTAATACCAGGTCGTAGAAATCCGGAAAAGTGTAATGCAATGAATTTGTAGTTGAAGCCGGAGGCATATTGATGAGCGGAAGATCCATTGTTCGATCTTTACCGTTTATGTAGGAAAATTGGTGTTCGAATTCCAGATTATCCGCTATATCCGCGTTAAGGTCGAAATCCACTCCAGCCAGCCTGGCAGAGGTTTGTCGATACTCCCAAACCTGGAAATTTCCACGAATCGTTTGCTGGATCTCTGTGGGTTCGATCAGAATAAAATCGGAGATCAAATTGATGTACGGATTTACCGTAAATCTCAGTATCCCGGATTTTTTCTGAAGCGTAAGCCCGATCTTATGGCCAACTTCAGAAGAAAAACCCAGATCACCCAATTCTATCCTTGAAGCCCCGTGATGAAGCCCTTCACTAAATAGTTCCGAAGCATTCGGTGCACGGGATGCCAATGAATAGTTAGCATATACGATATAGTTGCTATCGAACTGGTAATTCAATCCGAACGTAGCAGAAAGATTGGAAAATTTGAGCTTAGGATTTGTTAAGATCTGATTGTCAAATTCCTCTATCACTATGTCCGGGAAAAGCATGTCATAACCCCTGCTTTCCCAGAAAGAAGTACGATAGAACTTTTTGGCATCCATATAGGTATATTCAAATCGCCCTCCGAATTCAAGATTCAAATTCTCAGTGACTCCTAAATCTGCAATTCCGTAGACACTAGCTCGGTATTGGTCGTAATCAGGGATCAATCTTCTGACGCCGGTATCAGGGTCGGCAAAATTGTTTTGAAAGTTTCCGGCCAATCCAACTTTGATACCCAGATTATCTTTAATCTCAGATTCCAGGTCGAGTGCCACATTGTGGGTTGTTAGTTCCAAATCAACCGACGGTATATCCTTGTCACTCCCCCTTCTAACGTCGTATTCGAATCGTTCATTGAATTGGAAGTTGTAAGAGAGAGATAATTTACCCAGGTCGTTCACTCTCTTGAAACCCGATAATTGTGCAATATGATGAGTAACATCCTGCCTTGGAGATTCAATGTCGTAGGTGAAATCTCTAATGATCAGGGGTCTATCATTGCCGATTGCCGAAAATTGATCTGATGCTCCTCCCAGGTGTGATGCTCTAAGAATACCGATCTCGTTTTTGAAAATGGAATAGTAACCTTCGAATCCCTGATCGAATTGTTTGTATCCAATTCTCAATGAACCGTCTCGTTCATGAATACCGGTATTGCTCAGGACATAGTCCGGAGCTTCAAAATCACCAAATCGCTTATAAGTACCCTGCAGGGTAGCATACCACCCACTGTGATATGATTTGGTTAAACTGGTTGTAACGGAGCCACCACGTCCATTCGTTGCACCGTGTAGAATGGTTTTACCGAAAAGACTGTCTTTTATTGGAATTCGCGCGGGTTCGGATATGATCACGCCCCCGATGGCATCCCCGCTGAATTGCAGTGCCGAAGCTCCTTTCAGGACCGTTATCGCTCCCGCTGTATTTATATCGATATTAGGGGCATGTTCTGCTCCCCATTCCTGATCCTGCAGCCGAACACCATTATTGATGATCGTCACCCTGCTACTGTGCAAGCCGTTGATCATCGGTTTAACAACAGCATTCCCTGTATTCAGTGAACTAACACCACTCAGGGTGTTAATAGCATCGCCGAACGAAGCTCCCGAGAATTCTTCAAGAGTCGCCAGGTTGATCCTGTTCTCAAGTAAAGTTTCGGATTTCGTACTATAGGCAGTGCCCACAACGGTCACCTGTTTTAGCAATTCGACGTGATGCTCCAGTTCAATATTCAGTTCATCTTCCGAAGGGATCGTTACCGAGAAAATTCGGGGTTGACACTCTGGGTGTGAAATTTCTACGGAATAGGTTCCCGCACATAGCGAGGAAAACCGGAATTTACCATCGAAATCCGACAGTGTGGCTTTGTCGGTATTCATCAATACAACCACTGCTCCCGAAAGGGGAGTGCCGTCATGCCGATCGGCTACGCGACCGGTTAGGGTGTTGTTACATTCTTGTGCATATCCTGCCGAGCATACAAAGCACAGCAGAATAATCAGGATTAATCGCATTCTCAACCATTTTATTTATTAGAGATTTCAGTGAGTGGATCTCCGGGCGGGCGGTCCGCGTAAATGGTTTGAGAACTTGTTTTTAGAAGTAAAATGTGAATATGATATTTCAGGGCAAGTACCAACATATATGGCATCAAAACCTACTTCAATATCAAAAGGCTTAAAATCGAAAGAAGCGAAATGGAAGAGGTCAATACTACAGTCCAGGTCTTTTTTGTGGATATGGGTAGATATATCCGAACATATCTCATGGGCGTGTCCATCCATGGCATGGATGGTCTGCACTGCCATTGGACTGAGCAATGACAGCGTCATAAAAATCCCTATGAATCGTACGCTAATGTTCATCTTTAACCAGGAATCCTAGACCTATCAAACGTAACATTTTTTTTTCAAACTTCCAGAAAAACTGAAATTCCCCGTACATCCAGCCGATGACCACCATTAAAACCTGGTAGATCGGGAAGATCAGGATTATCCTGAGCGGCCAGTAAAGAAACCAGGCCGTATTGTCTTTGGTCAAACCCAGGACATCCATCACGGGTCCGGCAAATTTTGTGGATGTACTTCCAATCACGGCAAAGACCAGGAAGATCACGAACAACTGCCAGTTACTGTCGATATTCCATCGCTCTTTTAACTTCTTCATTGCCTGGGCCCCTGTCTTCCTCCTATGAACGACTGTCGGTATCGTTCCTGGAAGAACATAAAATAATTGTACAACAAATAGTTTACCTCGTAGCCGTAATCTATATTAAAATCGTAATTGATCTCTTGAAAATAGAGATTCCTGTCGTATAACTGGAAATTTTGTACACGCCGATTGTATTCGGTAACAAAAAGGCGATTTCGGTTTTCGAGGAATGTCTGACTGTAATATCCTTCCGGGGGTTGGGTGACCAGCCAGTTATTGAAGCCCAGGTCGAGAATGATGATCTCGTACTCCAGGCTGTCGTTGGCAATCCGGATGGTATCCATTTCTTCTGAAGTGGACTTCGACGCGTTGTCTATCGACTTTCTACCCGACTCACATCCGAAGACTAACAGGCCAAAAAACAATATGCCGAAGAGGTATTTCATAGCTAGTTACAAAATTACGAATCACAATGCCGTTAACATTTTTTTTAACTCCATTTAACAAAAAAACGCCTGATACATTTGTACCAGGCGCTTTAGTATGCTGTTCAAGATCTTATCCTCCGAAAAGGCCACCTAAGAAGCCACCTTTCTTTTTATTCCCACTGAGCACCATTCCGGCTATGTCGTCGACAATGCTACCATCTCCATCACCATCCAGGAGGGTTTCGATCATTGATTGTTGTTTGCGTTGCTGTTTACGGCCACCACCTAGCATACCGCCAAGTAGTCCTTCGATTCCACTTTGATCCGACACATTCTTCTGTCGTTTTTGTCTTCCCAGGTATCCCAGGATAATAGGAGCTGCTACCTGAAGTATCTTCATCACCGAGCTGGAATCCATTCCCGACTTCTTTGAAAGGGCTCCAACCACATTGTCCTGTGATCCTCCGAGAACGTGTCCCAGGA
>JAUIIU010000093.1 GCA_030431695.1 Bacteroidia bacterium
GGCTCTGGGATAGCCAATTAATAGCTTGGTGCTTTTATTTGAAAACCGCTCAAATCGAGCGGTTTTTTTATGCTATATTCGTAAGTGAATTTATTAATGATTGCTCTTGTTTTACTCTTTTTATGCCTTTTTTGTATCCTATTTGTTGCCCAAACACGAGGAACCCTTTAGTTTAAAGAAAAGTTAAATATTGTATCGGGAAATAATGAAACTCAATTTAACCAATTCAACTACCCTGGTAATTGCTGCTGCGATAACAATTTTTGGCCTGGTAACGGGTAAATTCCTGTTTCTCTTCATCTGGCTGCCTCTTGGTTTCCTTTTCAGAAAGAACAAAAAAGACTAACAAAAAACGGCGCCATTGAATATCAATGACGCCGCACACTAGGAACTTAGAAAAAAACTATTCGAACTTAACTTTTTGATCAGACTCGATTGCGTCTGTATTCTTTTTTCTGAAACTGTAAGAAATTCCAAAATTGATCAGGTAATCCGCAAAAGCCGCGTCTCCTGCCCTAGGGTTCCCGGTGATCATCTGCGTTTCCAGATCGGTCACACTCTGCGGACGCTCACGACGGACCGCAACCGGCACCGTTAGATTCATCGCAAGGTTCTTATGATTCCATGAGATCCCGGGCTCAACCGAAATCACATTCCCTGGCCGCCTGAAACCGTAATCCGGTCCGAAAACATCCTCCACAGGCACACCTTCATATCGTCCGCCCAGGGATGCCGAAAATTCCGAAGAAATAGAATAACTCAGCCCGCCCCGAATCGAAAACTGATCCGGAACTGCCATGATGGCTTCGTTCTGTAAGATCGGACTCAAAGTTTCCCTGAAGGTTCTCGTTCCGTTGATCCCCCTGGGATTGAACAAATAGAATCCTCCGGCATAACCGTACAGATCGGTAACGATTCGTTGATAATATTGGAAATCCAGAACAAACCCGAAACCACCGTCACCCGGCTGGATGGATTGGTCCACCGGCCTGACTTGCGGACTTCCTTCCGGGCCTACGTTGTAGAAAATATCGGTCGCATTGTAATCGCCTGTGGGTAACTTAACCGCAAACCCGATCGCCACATTCATATTTGTAGTTTCCACCGGGTCGAACAGCCAGTAGCCCCCTCCTACCCGGATATCTCCCAATCCACGTGAGTAGGTCTTGTTTCGTTCATTCCTGCCGTGTTCGTAGAGTGATGAGCGCTCATTGATCACTGTTGGAATGGTGATCCCAACGTACCATCGGTTAGTGATACCGTAGGAAAGTGAAAAATCCCAGGAATTGGAATAGTTCACTACTTCGGTGTTGTTCGAAACACGATCCGGTTCCTCTTCCGTTCCCCTGAAATGTCGGAAAGATTCAAAAAATCGGTAGTTCATCCCGGCCCGTAATTCGCCGGCGCTGTACGCATTGGATTCGAGGGTATTGCCAATAGCGCAGGAGAAATGCCGTATTGCGACACACCCCTGCGCGTTGCACAGGTTAAAGTTTCCCACAAGGAGTATGGTGAGTATTGTAATTGTTCGAGCTAGTTTCATGCTTTTGATTAGTTGTTTCGAAGGCGAATGTACAGAGTGAATCAAAGCAAATAAACTAAGCCTTGCTTAAAAAGATTAATGAAAGGTTAATAGGTTAAATGAAATATTAATGATGGTTAAAAGAGCATTATTTTTAGTAATATAGCCTGAGATGTTGCGGAACAAAAATGTGTATATCATCCTGTTTGCGGTGTCCATCGTCGGGTTGTTCGTCATTCAGTACCAATACCTGCGTGTTGGACTGAACCTCGCAAAGGTTCAATTTGCCCAGAAAATGGCCGAAACAAGTGAGGTAATCGTCGAGGACCTCTCTTCGGAAAACCAGCTCACATTCCTGTTGCATCAGTCGTTGACCAAAGACGATTCGTATTTCAAACTGAACGTCGATAGCATTCAGGATGCTTCGAGGCACTTTATAGACGATTTTATTCGAAGCAGGCTCGTTACCAACGGCATTGAAAGAGATTACACCTTCAGTATATATACGAGAGACAGTGCTTTTTACCTGGAATCACCACGGAAACTGGACCGTAACAGTTCGGTGGCCAATTACCCCATTGAATTACAGGGCTACCTGCCGGAAGCCCTGGATCAAAACCTCTACCTGGAGTTGCAATTCAGGGATCTTAACTCCTATTTCTTGTCTCAGCTTAATGGAATGACCATACCGAGCATTATTTTTATTGTGATCATCATCTGGTGTATCGTTTGGATCATGCGTTCTTACCTGTCGCAACGAAACCTAATCACCAGCACCAACGAATTTATCAATAACTTCACCCACGAGTTGAAGACCCCGGTCTTTTCCATTGGCCTTGCTACGAAGATCCTGGAAGAAGATGTGCCTGAGGAGAAGAAGCCTGTTTTCGACGTGATACGTAAGCAAACGGACCGACTTAAAACACATATCGATAAGATCTTGAACCTAAGCAAGATCGAATCGGGCAAGGAACTCTTTATTTTTTCTGAATTCGACTTCGAACCCACGCTGCGTCAGCTATGCGAGGATTTCGGGCAATTATGTCGACTCGAGAATGCTACGTTCAGCTTTGAGCTTGAAAAGGGCCCTTACCCGGTTAATGGGGTGTCGGGGCATCTCGAGAACGCAGTTCTGAATGTACTCGACAACGCAAAGAAATATGCCGAACCGGCTGTAATTCACCTGGAGGCGATTAAGAACAAATCGCAGTTGTGGATAAAAATAACCGACAACGGCCCGGGTATACTGGAAGAGAACCGCGAACGGATCTTTCAGAAACATGTACGGATCACACCGGAATCAAATCGGAATGTCGCCGGTTATGGCCTCGGACTGAGCTACGTGAACGAGACCATGAAAAAGCATCGCGGTAAAGTGGAGATCAAAAGTGAACTGAACAAGGGAACCGAAGTAACCCTGAAATTACCTCTTAGAAATGGCTGAAATAAAATATCGCATAGCCCTGGTGGAAGATGACGAATCTCTCGGTTACGTCCTAAGTGAATATCTCAAGATCAATGATTTTGATATCACTTGGGTGAAAAAAGGAAGTAAGGTGATGGAGGTACTGACAACTGAATCCTTCGATCTGCTGATCTTAGATATCACATTGCCCGATTCCAGTGGTTTTGATATAGCAGAGATGGTGAAAGTGAAATTCCCAAAGCTACCCTTCCTCTTCCTGACGGCCCGCTCCATGAAGATCGATGTTTTGAAGGGTTTTGCGCTCGGCGCGGTCGACTACCTGAAAAAACCAATAGATGAAGAGGAACTGGTGGCCAGGATCCATGCCTTGCTGAACCGGGTGGTTCCCCCTGCACGAAATTTGAATGCGGAGCACAGTTTACAAATTGGAAGCTATACCTTCGATCCACAGAACCAGGTCCTGGAACGGTCGGGGAATAGAACAAGACTCACCGAAAGAGAAAATGCACTGCTGTTGTATTTGTCGTCGCACAAGAACCAGTTGTGTACTCATAACGACATTCTAAACGGGATATGGGGAAAGAATGATTATTTCAACAAGAAAAGCCTGAATGTCTTCGTTTCTCATCTTCGCAAATATTTGAACGAGGACCAGGGTATTCGAATAGAGAATATACGCAACAGGGGGTTTGTACTTTCGGTAGCGGAAAACCCCAATTCTTAGCTGATCCCTTTCATGGTAAGGACAGTCGTCCCCCAAATGATCAGCGAGGAAAGGAAGATCCCAATGGCGTTTGCCGTGAAGGCCTTCTTTTTTTCAATTCCGAAGAGATAAGAGGCAATACTTCCCGCATAGACACCGGTACCCGGTAGCGGGATCATCACGAAGAACAGCAGGCCCCAGAATCCATATTTACGGATCTTCTTCCCCGATCCGTTCTTAGCCCTTCGCGCTACCCAGATCGCAGATTTCTTATACCAGTTCCAGCGCAGGAAATAATGATTCACATTGTCGAGAAAGATCATCATGATCGGGAATACGAGCAGGTTAGCAGCGAAACACAAAATAAAAACAAGGTAGATGTTCCCGCCCTGCATCATACCATAGGGAATCCCAACCTTGGCTTCTCCAAAAGGAGAAACGCTCCACAACATCGCTATTAATATTTCTTCGATCATGATTTAATTCAGGCGCAAATATACTGCTACTAACGGTAATCACTGATAGATATTATCATAAGAATTTCAAAAAAGTATCAGTAAGTCACTCCGTCATTGTACTTTAAGTTTCTTTCTGAATCATTTTTGCCTTTGGTGTTTAAATCTTACTTTTAAATAATTGTAATTCAAAACCTCACCATGTCTCAGAAACGTTTGCTGGCGGCCATAATGTTCACAGACATCGAAGGCTATACGGCTTTGATGCAGCAGGACGAAAGCAGGGCTGTGTCGTTTCGTGACAAGCACCGTGAGATCTTCGATGGTGCCACGACCCAATTTCACGGCGAGATAATTCAATATTTTGGAGATGGGACGCTAAGCGTATTCAAAAGCAGCGTGGAAGCCGTGGAGTGTGCGATCCGTATGCAAAAGGAGTTCATTGCTGAAGATATTCCGGTCCGAATTGGCATTCATGTTGGGGACATTGTTTATTCTGAAGAAGACATCGTGGGCGACGCGGTGAATATTGCTTCCCGCATAGAATCCTGTGCCGTCGCCGGCAGTATTTTGATCTCGGATAAGGTTCACGACCAGATCCGAAGTCACAGGCATATTGAGTCGAAGTTCCTGGATGCCTATGAATTCAAGAATGTGGAAGGTGCTTTACCGGTATTTGCTATTTCGAACGATGGACTGGCAATACCCAACCCTAAGGAGATAAAGGGAAAACTACGCGCCGATCGAAAGTTGGAACAAACTTCCAAAAGCACAAACAGGAAGATCCTCATGTACGGTTTTGTAGCCCTGGTTTTGGTTGTAGCTCTTCTGGCATTGAATTATTTCAGTAAAGCTGATAAACCGGAGGAACTATCCATAGCAGTACTCCCCTTCGACAACCTTAGTACCGATGAGGATTCGGAGATCTTCAGGGATGGCATCACGGAGGACATTCTTTCTCAGCTCTCGAAGCTCAAGGACCTGCACGTGATCTCCCGCACCTCGGTATCAAAATACAAGAACAGTGACAAAACCATTCCTGAAATTGCAAAGGAACTAGGGGTGACCCTAATCCTTGAAGGCAGCATTCGAAAATACGGAGACCAGGTTCGTGTGAACGCCCAACTGATAAATGCCGAAACCGATGAGCGTATGTGGGGAGACGAATACGATAAGACCCTGGTGGACATCTTCGCCATACAAACTGAGATTTCCGAAGAGATCGTTGAGGCCCTACAGTTAAACCTCAGTTTTGAGGAACAGCAAAGCCTGGCAGTTATTCCTACAAGGAATATTGAAGCCTACAAATTGTTCCTGTTGGGGCGTAATGAAGCCGACAAACGAAATGCCGAGAGTATTGCACGGAGCATCGAATTGTTCAAACGCGCACTTGACCTGGATCCAAATTACGCTGAAGCTATGGCAGAGATCGCCAATTCGGTCTACCTGGAAACCTATCATGCAGGAAGGGACCCAATAGAAGCTTCCCGTACGGCAAATGAGTATCTCGACAAAGCGGAGGCTATAAATGATAAGGTAAGCAGGATCTACTCTGTTCGAGGACTCATATACAATATCGAAGGCAAACACGAAGAAGCTTTGGATGCCTTCCAAAAAGCCATACGGTTATCGCCTAATGATGTTTCGGCAAGATCGCAGTTCTCCACGTTCTATTTTTACAATCAGCAGTACGACAAACAGCTGGAACAAGCTAAGATAGCATATAGCCTGGATCCGCTGTCATTTGTCGCGGCAAACAGTTACTTCACCGCCCTGGTGGAAAACTATAAGTTCGACGAGGCCGAAAAGCTGATGAAAACTGTGGAAAAAAGTAGTGACAGCAATAACAAATTCGTGATCAATCGTTCCTATTTCCGACTCTATATGGCTACGCACGAATATGAAAAAGCGATCCCGCGTCTTGAGAAACTTGCCGCCGAAAGCTATGCCTTCAATCGATTTCTGGCGTTCAGCTACGGGCAAGTGGGAGATACCGTCAATGCCTACCGGATCATCAACAAGATCAGGGAACTAAAGATAGACCCGGAAGATGGGAAAAGCCATCAACTAGCGGTTGCCTTCGCCGGACTCAAAGAAGTGGATAGCGTATTCTACTACCTGGATACCATTCGAAACAATCGTTCTACCATGCTGGATCGAGAGATGGGTGGCTTTTTCAGCTTTATCAAAGAGGATCCAAGGTATGAAGAACTTATGCGGTCACACGGACTACCTGTGGATTAATTCCGGTTCGATAAACTCAGATTGCAAATCGTTAGCAGCAGACATCCGTTTATATTCTTCATATCTGCTGTAAATTTTATGCTGAAGTTGTTCCAGCAGTTGTTTCGTATCATTTCGTTCCGAAGAAAGAAACCTATCAAACCTCTGTTCCATTCGCATATATGTTTCAACACTAATAGAAGGTGTGGAACAATCCAACTGTAATGGTTTTAATCCGAATTGTATCCTTCTTGGGTCAAAACGGTACAACAGCCACGATCCGCTATCTACGGCTGCCTTGTGATATTGTGTAGGCGCCTTCATATCGATTCCATGAGAATCGCTATGACAATACGCC
>JAUIIU010000024.1 GCA_030431695.1 Bacteroidia bacterium
CCGGATCGAAACTTCCGATTCCGCTCAACAGGTTGCTTATTTTTTCTGAATGGTCTTCTTCCGAAGCCGGCTTCGTTACCTGAGCAGGTGCAGCCATACCTTCGGGCATGGTGTAATGCTTCACATCATCACCGTGCTCGGCTCTCAATCTTTTATAACCTTCTCCGGAACCTTTCAGAATAGATTTTACCTCAGCCTGTGCGATCACAGGGAATGTCCTAGCGTAAAGCAGGAACAATACGAAGAAGAATCCGATGGTTCCTATGAATATTCCGATATCCACAAAGGTTGGTGAGAACATCGTCCAGGAAGACGGCAGGTAATCACGGTGTAACGAGGTTACGATGATCACGAATCGCTCGAACCACATACCTATATTCACCACGATCGATATAAAGAATGAGAACATGATACTCGTACGCAATTTCTTGAACCACATGAACTGAGGCGAGAACACGTTACAGGTCATCATCGCCCAGTAGGCCCACCAATAAGGCCCTGTTGCACGGTTCAGGAAGGCGTATTGCTCATATTCAACTCCAGAGTACCAGGCTATGAACAGCTCGGTAATATAGGCCACACCCACAATAGAACCGGTGATCATGATCACGATGTTCATCAATTCGATATGCTGAATAGTGATATAATCTTCGAGGTGAGACACCTTTCTCATGATGATCAGAAGCGTCTGTACCATCGCAAACCCCGAGAAGATCGCACCCGCAACGAAGTAAGGCGGGAAGATGGTGGTGTGCCATCCAGGGATCACCGAGGTGGCGAAGTCGAAGGATACAATGGTGTGTACCGAAAGTACCAGTGGTGTCGCCAATCCGGCAAGTACAAGAGAAACCTCTTCAAAACGCTGCCAGTCTTTAGCACGGCCACTCCACCCGAAGGATAGTATGCTGTAAACTCTTTTTGTGAACGGGGTAATAGCCCTGTCGCGGATCATTGCGAAATCAGGAAGCAATCCTGTCCACCAGAATACCAGTGAAACCGAAAGATAGGTGGAGATCGCAAATACGTCCCAAAGCAGAGGTGAGTTAAAGTTCACCCAAAGTGATCCGAATTGGTTCGGGATCGGTAGTACCCAGTATGCAAGCCACGGACGACCCATGTGAATGATCGGGAATAGTCCCGCCTGGATCACCGAGAAGATGGTCATCGCCTCCGCAGAACGGTTGATCGCCATTCTCCATTTCTGACGGAACAGCAGTAGTACCGCAGAGATCAGGGTTCCTGCGTGACCAATACCTACCCACCATACGAAGTTGGTGATATCCCAGGCCCAGTTTACTGTTGGATTCAGACCCCAAACCCCGATCCCGGTAGCGATGGTGTAGATGATACATCCAACTCCCCAAAGGAATGCGGCCAGTGATATTCCGAACACGATCCACCAGGCTCGATTCGCTTTTCCTTCAACCGGAGCAGCAACATCCACCGTTACATCGTGGTAGGACTTTTCTCCAAGAACTAAGGGTTTTCTAATAGGTGCTTCGTAATGCGACGCCATATTTATTTACTATTACTTAGTTGGTTATTTATGATTCTTTCGTGTTTCTCACCTGTGTCTGGTACATCACGTTTGGTTTTGTACCTACAGCTTCAAGCAGGTGATACATTCGGTCATCTTTTGTCTTCTTGTAAATCTCACTGTCATGGTCATTCACATCACCGAATGCGATCGCTCCAGTGCTACATGCCGAAGAACAGGCTGTTTTGAATTCGCCGTCCTTGATAGCTCTTCCGTCACGCTTGGCATCCAGGATGGTTTTCTGTGTCATCTGGATACACATCGAACATTTCTCCATAACTCCTCGAGAACGAACCACAACATCAGGATTCAATACCATCCTTCCCAGGTCGTTGTTCATGTTGTAATCGAATTCATCGTTCTCTGCATACAGGAACCAGTTGAATCGACGAACTTTATACGGACAGTTATTCGCACAGTATCTTGTACCCACACATCTGTTGTACGCCATGTGGTTTTGCCCCTGGCGACCGTGAGAGGTAGCAGCAACCGGACAAACAGTCTCACATGGTGCGTGATTACAGTGCTGGCACATTACCGGCATGAACGCTACCTGTGGGTTTTCTGAAGCCTGCTCTAATTCAGCAAACTCAGAAAGCGAACTTCCCAGTCCGGAAATATTGTCTTTCTTCTCGAAATCATGGGCAAAAGATTCCTGGCTGGAATAGTACCGGTCGATTCTCAACCAGTGCATATTCCTACTCTTCCTCATTTCTTCCTTACCAACAACCGGAACGTTATTCTCGGCATGACAAGCGATCACACATGCCCCGCAACCGGTACAGGCGTTAAGATCGATAGAGAGGTTGAAGTGATGCCCAAGGGATCTGTCGAATGAATCCCAAAGATCCGCATCGGGTGAAGTAACAGGAATCTCCTGGTGATCCTTGGAAACCATCGGCATCGGGTTCCAGTGCTCGGCGTCCTTCGTATTGAAGATCTCTAGTGTGGTCTCGCGAATGATATCACGACCCATCATCGTATTCTGTAATTGTACACAGGCAAATTCGTGAATTCCACTTGCCTTGCTAATACTCACTCCTGTTTGTACAGAACTGAAGTTATTGTACAATGTATAGGCGTTCACACCTGTTTGCATTTCCTTCTGAATAGCATCCGTCTTACCGTAACCCAGTGCAAGGCCTACAGAACCCTGTGCCTGGCCAGGCTGGATGATTACAGGTACGTTCTCTATGGTAACACCACCTACAGAAACATTTGCGTAGCTTCCATTCAGGGCGCCGTTTGCAACATTGTAGTTTTCAAGCCCAAGACTTGAAGCATCCGAGGCCGAGATCGTCAGGTAATTATCCCAAGAAGCCCTGGTAAGAGGGTCTGGCATTTCCTGTAACCACGGGTTGTTGGCCTGCTGCCCGTCTCCCATAGAAGTTTTAGTATAGAGGGTAAGCTCCATTCCGCCATCCTGTGTATTCGGCAGCAATGCTCCCGCAGATGTCGCGCTTTCCAGGGCATTCAGTGCAGGAGTGGTCTCCAGTTCTTCAAGTACCACATCGCTCTCGTACACCCCATCCTGAAGCGCCTGGCTCCAGGCTCCACCAGCAAGGATATTGTTTTCCCAGTTCTCACGAAGGTACTCGTAATATGTTTTCGAGTTCTCAGTCCATTTCAACAGGCATTCCTGGAATTGTCTTGTGTTGAAAAGCGGTCGAATTGTCGGCTGTGTTAAACCAAAACTTCCTTTCTTTGGCTGAATGTCTCCCCAGCTCTCCAGGTAGTGTGGTAATGCGGCCACCATTTTGGCTCTTGACGCGGTAGCATCTTCTCTCATGGAGAAGGCAATGGACATCTCGAGATTCTGGTATGCATCTGCGAATGATGCATTTGGGAACGAATAGACCGGATCCACACCTACGGTGATCAGACCCTTTACACTTCCCGAAATCACCCCGTTCATCACGGCAGTTACTTCGGCTGTGTTACCCATCGAGGTCAATCGGGGCTTGGCCGTATCCATAGCCGCACTTCCCTTGATGTCGTTGTATTCAAGTACGGCTGTTTGTGCTTCAACCGTTGGGATCCCGGTAACGATCACCCCATTGGTGCCCGCAGCGTCCAATTCGGATTTTGCCTTTCGGACAGCTTCCGCTACATTATCAGGAAGTCCGGAAACACTACCTCCGGTCAATGCTTTTAATATTTTTACCTGGTCTGAAGGTTTAACAGGAACACGAACATCAGCGTTCGCTCCCGAAAGTGTCATATTCGCTTCGAACTGGAAATGACGGGACATCTTCTTACCTTTCTTCGGAACTCGATTCTTTATATATCCAACAGAATATCCACCTCCCTGCCAGTCGCCAAGGAAATCGGCACCGACGGATACGATCACCTCGGCCTTACTGAAGTCGTAATCTGCTAGACCGCGGCTTCCGTATTTTGTTTGATAGGCGTCGGCTGCTTCCGAAGAAGAAACCGTATCGTAGACCACGTGACGAACATTCGGATATTGGGTTGTAAATTCCTGGATCAGTTTGGCGGTGGTCGGACTCGCAAAGGTTTGGGTCAACAGTACCACATCCTTACCGGTCATCTGGCTCATTGTCGCCACAACACCGGCATCGAAATCTTCCCAGCTCACCTCTTCACCTCCAACTGTAGGGTACATCAAACGGTTCTTGTCGTAAAGGGACAATACTGAAGCCTGAACTCTTGCATTCACTTCTCCGCCGTGATCAAGGTCGTTGTGTTCGATCTTGATTGGGCGTCCTTCCCTAGTCTTTACGAGCACGTTGGCGAAATCAAAACCATCACCAATGGACGAGGCGTAATAGTTTGCCACTCCTGGAATGATCTCATCCGGTGCCACAACGTAGGGAATGGATTTGATCACCGGGCCTTCACAGGCAGCCAGCGAAGCTGCGGCGGTCGTGAAACCAACGTATTTTAAGAAATCACGTCGTGTGGTTGATGATGCTTCAAGGGTTTCCTTATCCCCGAGAAAATCGTCCGTAGGGATCTCCTCAACAAATTCGTTTTGTTTCAGCGTCTCAACAATAGGGCTGTTCTCTTTCAGCTCTTCAACACTTTTCCAGTATTTCTTGTTTGATGCCATATGATTATCTGAAGTATTATTCATTCGTTTTTAGTAGTGACACTTACCACATTCCAAACCACCCATCTGCGCGATAGTAAGTTTGTCCACTCCGTATTTCTTGGAAAGTTCTTCGTGCACCTTCTGATAGTACTCATTGTTCTTGAGATCTACATTGGTTTCGCGGTGACAGTTGATACACCAACCCATGGTAAGTGGTGAGAACTGGTACATAACCTCCATTTCCTCAACCGGACCGTGGCAGGTCTGACATTCGACGCCAGCCACCGAAACGTGCTGTGAGTGGTTAAAGTAAGCGAAGTCGGGCAGATTGTGAATACGAACCCATTTCACGGGTTTCTCTTCCCCGGTGTAGGACTGAGTATTTTCGTCCCAACCAACTGCCTCGTATAGTTTTTTTATCTCTCCTGTATAGAAGTCTTTGGTGTATCCATTCGCCAGGTCCTCTTCTCCGTTGTATTCACTGATATTCTTGTGACAGTTCATACATACGTTAAGCGAAGGGATCCCGGAGGTCTTACTTCTTCTTGCAGAGCTGTGACAGAAATTACAATCTATCTGGTTGTCACCGGCATGTATCTTGTGTGAATAGTGGATCGGTTGGATAGGTGCATAACCCTGGTCCATACCTACCTGCATCATCCATCCGTATGCGAAATAACCTGAAGCAAGCAACAGGAATACAGCAGTGACAAATACCAGGAACTGGTTTTGAACGAACGCTTTCCACAGCGATGGCTTGGCTTCTTTTTCCTCGTACTCCACACCGTTGGCTTCAGCTATTCGGCGAAGTGTTTTGCTCACGAGCATCAGCATCACAACAAGAAGCAGGAATACCATTGCCAGAGCAGCAAGAATAATATTGTTTGTAGCCGTGTTATCTCCACCGCCGGCCTCCCCGGTAGTGGTGGTAGTGATCACAGGTGTTGGTTTCTCGGTATAGGTGTATGCAATGATGTTGTCTATATCGGCATCGGAGAGTGCGGGGAAAGCAGTCATCACAGACTGGTTGTTCTCTTCAAAAAGCTTTACAGCTACCGGATCTCCGGCCTTAACCATTTCCTGGCTATTACGTATCCAGGAATAGAGCCACTCCTTTTCGTATTTGTCTCCAACACCAAACAAGGCCGGACCCACCGCCTTGTCATATAATTTGTGACAAGCCGCACAGTTCGCATTGAACAACGTCTTTCCAGCCACGGGATCACCGCCTAGATCAGCGGCAGCCGTATCGGTAGCTGCTTCTTCAGTAGCTGCCTCGGCAGCTTCTTCCTGGGCGTATGTGGTTGTTGAAAAAGTTAGCACCATGGCTAACAACAGAAGTGACAGTTGGGATGGTAGGTTTCGAAACTTCACCATTATCATACAGTTGGTTTATTATCGTCAAAAGTTTGGCACGTATTTAGCTAGCTTAAATCATACGATCAGAACCCGCATTCCACGCCTAAAATAACTGTGCAAAAGTACGGTATAAGATCGATTTTGAAAATCTAAACAAAGTGTTAACTACTAATTTATAATTATTCTAAATAATAAATTTAGGCATTGTAAAGTTTATAAGATTTACATTTGCATTCAATACACTTGACAATGAGAATATCACGAGTTTATAAAGTATTTGTTTTCAGTATTTTATTTGTTTTTATTTCTGAAAATTCCATGGCTCAGCAGGCGTCGGTAACCGTAAATCAGGACGGACAGATCCCTAAATTGCTCAAGCTGAAAAAGGGCCTGGAGAAGGACAATAAACTCAGTGACGGATACACGATCCAATTGTATTACGGGGAACTTTCCCGGGCCAATTCCGTGATCCGAAAATACCGTAATCTCTACACCGATTGGCCGGCCTCAATAGAATATGAGACCCCTAATTACAAGGTCTGGGTTGGTAATTTCGCCTCCCGCCTGGATGCCGACCGAGCTCTTATCGAAATCCAAAAAGACTTTTCATCGGCCTTCATCCTCAAGCCCGAACGAAAGAAAAAGGATTAAAAAAAGCGGCCTCCTGGCCGCCTTTTTCCTTAGTGTTGAATAATTAGCTGATAGACTAAAATCTCATTCCCATCGTGGATATGCAGATAATACACTCCATTCGGAATATTTATGGTGTCTATTGTCTTCTCAATATTCGTTGCCTCTCCCTGATATAAAACATTAGAATAGGCATCATACACATAAATATAGTAGTTCCCTGGCGGATAACTTGTAAAGTCAAGACTGAAACTTTCATCAGCCGTATTCGGATAGGGAAAAACCGGATTGTAACAGGTAGTGCAACTTCCGTTATTGGTATGTTCAACTTCAATATGGGCCGATCCACCGGTTCCACAGCTATTCTCACCAAAGAACTGCACCAGTCCGTTATGACCGCCATTCCCGGTGAAAACATGATAATTGCGTCGCCCGCTATCCGGCCAAGTTTGCCAATTGTCTCCTGTATAGTCAATGGGGTTCCGGACATCCACATTTTCATCGAACGGATATGGCAGCCACCATTTGAAGGATGTAGCACCTTCAGCACCGTGACCGTTGTAGGTTACAATGGCCCCGGTGTCTACTTCCGTTGGTCCACTTATGGAGGTAGCAGAGGCTGGAATCCCCAACCACAAACTCTTTTCTACCGAATAATTGCTGTATACAGCACGTACAAATGCCTGACCAGTAGCATTCGGATTTGCCAATTCTACGGTAACCGACAATGGGTCTGAAGTAATCATAGTTAAATTGGGGGAAACTTCCCAGTGATCCACAGTAGCACTCTTGCATTGATCGAAGGAATAGGTAACAATGTCGCCGGAGCATACAACATATGGGCCGTTTATATCAGCAGCTTTAGGGTACACTGTAGGGGGCTGTTCATTCCCTTCCAGTTCCTGAATGAGCCACTGTATACTTTCTTCTGTAAATGAAGTATGTTGTTCATTCTTTCTGGGACCGTAATAAGAATCAAAAGGTATTTCACCTGTACAGACCAAATTCCTGTCCATATCGTGATCCCAATCGAAATCAGGATTGTTAAACCCAAGGGCGCTCACGGTAGGAATGAACGAATTAACATGCTCGAGGCTGTGAATATACCAATCATTTACGCACAATTGACCTATGAACCAATTACATGGAACAGAGTTTTCAATGGATTTTGCGAGGGTTCTCTGGGTGGGAAACCAACCACCCGGAACATTATCCATATTACCCCTGGAGTTGGTATTGGTCATGAATCCGTCGTAATAATACCAACGTCCCAGGCTATACTTTTTAAAGAAGGACACTTTATGGTTATTACCGGAATCGGGCATGATGTAGGTCTCCATCGTTGTGATATGACCAAGGCCATTACCGTCACCCTCTATTTTAAAGGATTGAATTCCATGGGTAGCAAAAAGGTCATTATATGGGTTCTGCGTGATTGCTGTACTACCGGGCTCAAAAGGATTGACGAATCCTCTCGAATTTGTAAGTGACCCATTTACAAGAGCGATCTTCCTAAGATTTAATGGATATCCATTACTACCCGGCAAACCGTTGTTGTACAGATGATTGTAATAATTAATATAGATCGGCCTACCTCTATTCACGTTGAACCCTTGTGATATGGTTCTTCCGTCCAGAAAATAGGAGTTTAAGTTGCCATTATTCTCACCGCTATATTGCTCTATAAGTTGCTGACGAGCAGCTGGCGATCCCAATTGGTTTATTACAAAATCCTCGGCGGCTACACTGCCGGTAACACCCCAAATTGTATGCAGCAAACTCTGGGCACCAATCGGAATGTTTGCTCCCAGGTGCGGGCTGTCAATACTCACCCAAAGCCGGGTGTTGTGCGGAATCCCCTCTTTTTCCATATAGGCCAGGGCATATCTTGAAATTTGTCCACCCATACTAGGGCCAACGATCACCAGTTCTTCATTGCTGCCATTTTGTACCAGTAGATTGTTCAAATATTGATATAATCGAACATGGGTTAATCCATTTCGCTCGATATAGTCGGCACCTCCATCTATTCTGAAGCCATTTGCCCAATGAATAGGATGGTTTACGATGACAACATCATAGCCCAACCCCCTCAGTTCGGAAATAATACTTACTTCCTCATTATTACTGTTTCGGTATACCATCATCTCTTCAATAGATTCGTGATCTGCGTTTGAAATCATGGGATGAGGATCTGAATCCTGGATCTTCCTCTTATCACCCGGATCGAAACCGTCAATTATCACAATAGGCTTATTGAGAATAGCCTGGTTGTTACCGTTATTGGTTCTGTAAAAAATGCGGAAATCCAGTTTTCCGATATAAGCAGCCGATTCATTGAAACCCTGGAAGGGGATATTGCCCCATATCGAACCATTCTCGATCAAGGAGTTTGCCGGAGGTACTGGTAAACGCACATGAATATTCGCCTGGGTGGACACCTCCGAACCATCCTGAAAGGTCCCTGAAAAAGTTAAGGTTTTAAGCCCGTCTTCAACATAGGTAACAGGCATTTCTGTAACCACGAATTGTCCATTATTGATAATGATATGATCCGTTACTCCGTCAAAATTAGCAACCAGGTTCTGTAGGTTTGTCTCTTCGGTATCCTCAAACAGTAATTCGCCGCTGAATTTAAACCGAATTTCCTCCCCCACCACGTACATTTTTAAGGGTGAAACCATAAATGTATGTGCCCGGTTGAATATCGGTTTGCCATTTTCGATCTTTTCGAAAGTGTCGTTATTAATTCGAAGGGCACCGGAATTCTCATTACCTTCAACATAGTTCAATAGATTGAATGATGCATTGAGAATACCGATATCTACAACATATTGCAGACTATCCGGACTATATAGCTCCCGGAGTGATTTATAATCGATAAACTTTTCTCCTTGGGAAGATTTGTGAAGTTCGTTAAGTGCCTGCTCGAAATAATTCGTGCTTGAAACATTGATGGAATCATTAAAAATATCCAGCCTGGACAGAGGAGCAACGCGCTCGTACAGCACTCCGGTAGTAAGTGCTGTTTGATCTATATTAACCAGCATACTGTCTACGTCGACTTTTGACGGTGTCTGTGCATAATTATTAGTTAAAAAAATCAGACAAACAACGAGTAATAATAATTTTCTCATAATTTTAAAATGTTATTGAATGAAACAATTGTTTGAAACGGTTTTATTTAATTTCCGGGGGTGCCATTGCCGTGGCACCCTTTTTTATGGAGAGCGATTTCGAATAGGAAAAAAATCGGATTTCATAATTTCTGAGGGGTTATGAGATATATTTGTTTTAAGGAAGGACATAAAATGAGCTCCCAACCCGTTAAATCCGATTGAAATTCAGATCAAGCTACTTGCTCAACCCGTATGTTGCATGTAAAAATCCGAGAAAGTGCGTTCAGAAATAATCTAAACAATAAATAGTTGCCAATTTGGGGTACATCCCGGTGTAAAACCGGCGTGGGGATCAGAATAAAACTCGTTAGTGCATTCTGAATCCTAAGACCAGGGCTCCAGACACCGATTTATTTGCCCTATCGCCAAATGCGGTAATTTCCGATATATCTACCAGTCCGATATTGTATCTTCCTTCAAGAAAGATCGAATGTTTATCGTTCATTTTAAAATCAAAACCGGCTCCTGCGGTAATTCCCGAATCGATTGTTTTAAATTCTGAAATTAAGTTTGAATCGTATTCCGAATGAATCAGAATACCTATAAATGGCCCCGCATTCAGGTAAAAGGCCAAAGAACCTTCCCCTATATCGTATTTATACAAAACCGGAATGGTTAAATAATCTAATTTAATCGATCCATTCGCGCCAAAATAAAGCCCTGTTGATGGATTTTCGATTTCACCGAAATTGGTTTTTGCACCTTTTTTTTCGTAAAATAGTCCTCCCAGAACTGAACTTCGATTACCTATCTGATAAGCACCTTGAAACCCAATTAATAATCCTGTTTGGGTAGAAAACGGATCTTCGAATCTCCACCCATCATTCCTTAACATGGAGAAGTCAAGACCACCCATAAAACTATAGCTAAATTTATCCTGAGCCACAGTTGTAAAGCTAATAGTCAATAAAATTAATATGAGTTTTGTTTTCATCTGAACTTGATTACTATTATTTTATTTGAAATCGCCTATCGATACAGAGGTCGCACTTAGAAAAATTTATATCATAACTTAACTTTTAAAATTTAAACTGCAGGAAAAATCCACCACCAAAAATGGACTGAACCGAGTTTATATTCGAATGCAATTGCAACCCGAACCCAATAAGCTGGCTAGCCTGAAAACGCCCCCTGGCTAGCAGTGGAAAGCCTATCGTATTCTCCTGGGTATGTGTCCCCTGGCTTCTTTTTCCTCGTTCTAAAACAAACAATCCAACACCTGCGTAACCATCAAAATAGATCTTATCGACAATTTTAAATTCCCTGCCGTATAATAGGTCGTATTCTTCAGTGCGTATTTGTTTCTTCAACGGTGCCCCAAGTGCACCTGATTCATAGGTTGAAGCAAGAACAAAAGCCTTAATCTGATGCTTCCCAATATTTATTCCCAGATCGAGGTTCCCTGAAATCGCAGTTAAATCCTCATAGAATGACACCCCCAGTCCTATAGAAGCACTGTGAAACTGAACTTTCGAGGAGGATTCCTGGGCCCACATCGATACCGCGCAGACGGACAACACTAATAGTAAAATATATTTTTTCATAATTCAGACTTATTATAATCTATGCTGTAATTTGCAAGTGAGTAATTCGTTCACTCTAAAACTTCTACCTGCAATTTGTTTACAATTTTTGGTCTATAGGGTCACCCATCGATCTTCAGAATTGTCATTTACATCATATTCTTTACATTTTTCTAACAACCATCAACTTAGTCTTTCACGATTTTTCGTATCATTCTATTTCCCTTGTTATCACCGAAAACCATGATATACAGGCCACTATTAATGCTCGACAAATCACAACTTAAAATACCATTATCATCATGTGTTGAGGATAACAACTCCCCTAGAACATTATATAAACTTACCGAAATAATCTGATTATCAGATCGAAACTCCAATATATCGCTAACCGGTAACGGATGTAGCACCAGATTCGATTTCTCCTGAGTTTCATTTCCTAAAATACATTCTACAATATACGTAACTGATTGACCGCTCTGGTTTGAGATAAAAGTTGTTAGTGGCGAATTCATTTCGTCCACACAAACCAAAGACAGTGAAGGAAGGTCTTCGAAATTAGATGTGTTGGATGGCGTACCGCTAATATCCAGGTTATCGTTTGCTCCGTTTTGAAGGTTTATATAGGAAAGCTCAGGGTTCGATTTGCAGTGCAAGGTTACCAGGTCCGGATTATTACTTACATCTAGATTTTCCAGGTTATTGTTTCGACAATATAGATATGTCAACAGCGGATTGCTGCCTAAATTCAATTGCGCTAACTGATTATACTCCACCAGCAGCGCAACAAGTGATGGAGCGCTGGTAAGATCAAGAAATGCTAAATTATTATCTTGAACATAGAGAAACTGTAGGTTGGGTTGTGACCCTAGAGACAGATTCGTTAAACTTCCAAAATTACATTGGAGTAATAACAGTTGGTTGTTGTTACTCACGTCAAGAACACTCAATTGATGACCCGAAAAGGAAACCGTTGAAAGCAACGGACTCCCACTGAGATCCACCGTGTTTAGCGGATTTTCATTGCAGGTGAGGCTTTCAATATTTCCGTTTGAGCTAAGATCCAGTGAGGTGATCTGTTGATAACTGCATTCAAGGCCCTCGATGTTTATGAATTCTTCAATGCCGGTAAGGTCCATAATGTTTCCGGGATTGGATGCAGTCCCGCTTATAGTAATGTCACCATTGAAAGAGACTGCCTCCGAGATCTGGATTTCCCCATCTCCATTGGTGTCTATTACAGGTGTATGAGTAACGAGTGCCGATTTGAAAGCCGCATCAGGAATAGCAACATTCTGAGTACGTAACAACTGTGTAATAAACAGTGCAATTAGTAATAAGAATATATGAGAATCTGCCCTGCTTGATATTGTCATTTTCGAAAAATTTATAATAACTAATCCTTAAAGAGGTAGGGGAGATTGAATCTTAGACACATTAAATATATGAGGTTTTTTGAATAGTCAGCTGAAAAGATAGGCTGAATTCATGAAATACCGGTAAAAAAAAAGTGACCCTTTCGGGTCACTTGAACATATAGGATATGCTATTTCGTATTACAATTTCTTCTTCACCTCAACTTCCTGGAATGCTTCTATAACATCGCCTTCCTTGATATCGTTGAAGTTCTTGATCTGCATACCGCAATCGTAGCCCTTGGCTACTTCTTTCACATCGTCCTTAAAGCGCTTCAGAGAATCCAGTTCCCCGGTGAAGATCACTACACCTTCGCGGATCAATCGAATTCCGGAATTTCGGAAGATCTTTCCTGTAGTCACCATACAACCTGCGATGGTTCCTACTTTGGATATCTTGAAGGTCTCGCGGATCTCGGCTGTTCCTGTTACTTCCTCCTTCAGTTCCGGAGATAACATACCTTCCATGGCATCCTTCAGATCGTTGATCGCGTCGTAGATGATCGAATATGTTCGGATATCGATTTCTTCCTTCTCTGCGATCTGCCTTGCGTTACCCATCGGACGAACATTGAACCCAATTATAATGGCGTCCGAAGCCGAAGCCAGCAGCACGTCACTTTCAGTAATGGCACCCACACCCTTGTGGATAATATTTACCTGGATCTCTTCTGTGGATAATTTCAGGAACGAATCCGTCAACGCTTCCACCGAACCGTCCACATCTCCTTTAAGAATGATATTGAGTTCCTTGAATTCACCAAGGGCAATTCGTCGCCCGATCTCATCAAGAGTAATATGTCTTTGTGTTCTCACAGACTGCTCGCGTTGCAATTGCGTACGCTTGGTCGCAATATCCTTAGCCTCGCGTTCGTCTTCAAATACGTTGAATTTATCACCAGCCTGTGGTGCACCGTCCAGTCCGAGAATGGAAACCGGCGTAGATGGCCCGGCCTGCTTTATCTTCTTCCCGCGCTCGTCCTGCATGGCCTTTACCTTACCGCTGTGTTGCCCGGCAAGGACATAATCACCTATGTTCAATGTACCTCCCTGAACCAGGATGGTTGAAACATAACCCCGGCCTTTATCCAGGAATGCCTCCACAACGGTACCATATGCATGGCGGTTCGGGTTTGCTTTCAGTTCGAGTAATTCTGCTTCAAGCAGCACCTTCTCCAACAGATCGTTCACACCTTCACCCGTTTTTGCAGATATGTCGTGAGACTGTATTTTTCCTCCCCAATCTTCCACCAGGAGGTTCATATTAGCCAGTCCTTCCTTGATCTTATCAGGGTTGGCCGTAGGCTTATCAATCTTGTTGATCGCAAATACGATTGGAACTCCAGCCGCCTGAGCGTGGCTGATGGCCTCCTTGGTTTGCGGCATGATATCGTCGTCTGCGGCGATCACGATGATCACAAGGTCTGTCACCTGAGCACCCCTCGCACGCATGGCTGTAAACGCCTCGTGACCCGGTGTATCCAGGAAGGCGATCTTCTGACCGCTTTCCAGGGTAACTCCATAGGCACCGATGTGCTGAGTGATTCCTCCGGATTCCCCGGCGATCACATTCTCTTCACGAATATAATCCAGCAGCGAGGTCTTACCGTGGTCAACGTGACCCATCACCGTAACAATCGGAGCACGTGGTTGAAGATCTTCCGGATCGTCCTCCTCTTCCTGTATTGATTCCTCGATATCGGCAGTTACGAATTCAACCTGGAATCCAAACTCATCCGCAACAATGGATAGGGTTTCTGCATCAAGACGCTGGTTCATAGTTACCATCATTCCCAGCGACATACATGCCGAGATCACCTGGGTAACTGGTACGTTCATCATGGTGGCCACCTCGCTCACAGTCACGAACTCGGTAACCTTCAATACTTTACTTTCGGCTTCAAGCTGTGCCATTTCCTCCTCCGACTTCTGCCGGTGGATATCACGCTTTTCTCTTCGGTATTTGGCTCCTTTTCCTTTGGAGGATTTCCCCTGCAGTTTTTCGAGGGTTTCCCTTACCTGCTTTTGTACTTCTTCCTCACTGGGCTCCTCTTTAGGCACGTTGCTTCGCCCCCTTCGCCCTCGGTTATCACGACCACCTCCAACTCCGTTGGATGGCTCTTTACTGATACGTCTTCTCCTGCTCTTGCGCTCTTTATCCTTGCCGTCTTCCTTTTTCTCGGTTTTCTTCTTCTCCGGCTTTTTAAATTTGGACAGGTCAATCTTTTTTCCTGTAAAGTTTGGGCCGTCAAGTTTCTGATAGTTGGTTTCAACGACCTTTGGTTTTTCGGCGGCAGGGGTCTCTTCCTCGCTCGGACTCACCTTGGGTTCCTGCTCGGTTTTGGCTTCCTCTACCGGTTCTTCAACCTCCTTCACTTCTTCCTTGACCGGTTCAACAGCCTCTTCTTCTTTAGCCTTCTTCTCCTCAAGTTCGATCTTACCAACTTGTTTCGGGCCTTCCAATTTGGCTTCGGCTTTAATTACCTTTGAAGCTTCTTTCTGCTCTTTCTGCTCCAGTTCACGTTCTCTTGCCAGGCGTAATTCTTCCTTCTCCTTTCGCTTTTCCTCACCTACTTCCTTGGAAGCTACCTTTTTGCTTTTGTCGGTCTGGAATTCATCGAAAAGCACTTCGTATTCCTCACCGGATATCTTGGTGGTAGGTCGTGCCTCCACCTCGTAACCCTTGGAGCTTAAGAACTCCACGGCACGATCCAGCGAGATGTTGAATTCCCGAAGTACCTTACTCAGCCTCATTGTTTTTACGTCAGCCATAAAATATGCGTTCTCCTTTTTTTATTTCCGTATAAAAGTAGTTAATCTTTTTACTACTCTTCAAATTCTTCTTTCAATATATTGATTACTTCCTGAATCGTCTCTTCCTCTAGATCCGTACGTTTCACAAGATCAGAGAGGTCGTGTTCCAGGACACTCTTGGCCGTATCCAGCCCGATTTTTTGAAATTCATCGATGATCCACTCTTCGATCTCATCGGAGAATTCCCTGAGTTCCACATCTTCTTCCGCTCCTTCACGCAGCACATCGATCTCGTAACCGGTAAGCTGTCCTGCCAGTCGGATATTGTGGCCCCCTCTACCGATTGCTTTGGAAACTTCCTCGGGCTTCAGTATCACCTCAGCCCTCTTGTTCTCTTCATCGATATTGATGGCTGTAACCCTGGCCGGGCTCAATGCCCTCGTGATGAAGAGGTTCAGGTTGTTGGTGAAGTTGATCACATCGATATTCTCGTTTCCAAGTTCACGTACGATTCCGTGAATTCGGGATCCTTTCATCCCAACACATGCTCCCACCGGATCGATACGATCGTCGTAAGAATCCACGGCTACTTTTGCTTTTTCACCCGGAATGCGAACAACTTTCTTCACAGTGATAAGCCCGTCGAATACCTCAGGAATCTCCTGCTCAAATAGCTTTTCAAGGAACAATGGGTTTGCTCTCGACATGATGATGGATGGCTTACTGCCTTTTAGTTCCACACTCTCGATGATCCCTCGAACGTTATCTCCTTTTCGGAAGAAATCCGAAGGGATCTGCTTGTCCTTCGGCAATATGATCTCGTTACCTTCATCGTCCAGCAGAATGACCGCCCGGTGACGAATATGATGTACTTCCGCAGTATAGATCTCTCCTTCAAGTTCCTTGAACTGCTTATAAATATTAGTATTGTCGTGTTCGTGGATCTTAGAGATCAGGTTCTGACGCAAGGCCAGGATAGACCTTCTTCCGAGGTCGATCAGTTTTACTTCCTCGGAAACATCCTCACCGATCTCGAAATCCTCCTCGATCTTACGTGCCTCACTCAGTGATATCTCTTCATTGGGGTCCTCCACTTCACCGTCGGCTACCACAATACGGTTCCTCCAGATCTCAAGGTCTCCCTTATCCGGATTGATAATGATATCAAAGTTATCATCACTCCCGTATTTCTTCTTCAAAGCGTTTCTGAAAACGTCTTCCAGTATCGCCATCAGCGTTACTCTGTCAATTAATTTGTCGTCCTTGAATTCAGAAAAAGACTCAATTAACGCTAAATTTTCCATGTCAATCTAATTAAATGTTATCATCACTTTTGCTTCAACAATCTCATTATATGGTATCACCGCTTCTTTCTGAACGGTAACTTTTCCTTTTCCAACAGGTTTGGGTTCCCGGGTTTTCCACTGAAGGGTTATGGCCTCGTCGTCTGCCTTCGTAAGATTTCCTTCAAGCTTTCCTTCGGAAGTTTTCACTTTGAGTTTTCGCCCAACATTCTTCCTGTACTGGCGCACCAGTGTCAGCGGCTCCGATATCCCTGCAGATAGTACTTCAAGTGAAAAATCCTCTTCTTCCCTATCCAGGTTGTGTTCTATTGCCCTGCTTATCTCAATGCAATCCTGGACCGAAACCCCCTTATCTCCATCAATGATCACTCTAATCTGGTTTGCCTCCGAAATACTTAAATCGATAAGAAATAACTCCGGCCTTTCTGCCAGGGCATCCCCCAATAACTGCTCTACTTTTTCACGCATCACTTTTGGCTATAAAAAGAGGGGACTTCTCGTCCCCTCGGCGTTAATTACCAAATGTGGTGCAAATATAGTGTAATTCTGTAAGTTGTACAAGTCTAAACGGCTTGAGAATCAAGTATGGCTATTGCTTAAATACTTTTCTATCAACTTCCCTGTAACTTCTTCTATTATTTCTTCTGAAATCAGCCGGTGAACTCATTATCCGAATCGTATTCAATTCACAGTATTTTCACTTAGGCAAAACCCGTCAATATGCCCGATAAAGTTCCCTTTTTTTCATACCTTTATATAAATAACAAATCCATCCATGAAAAAAATACTCGTCCCAACCGATTTTTCCGCCCAGGCGGAAAATGCCCTTAAGATCGCCGCCACCATGGTAGCCAGAAATGGCGGACATATTCATCTCCACCACAGTGCTGAAATTCCCTTACACCTTGCAAATAATGGCGATACGCGTAATTTGCCCGAAGCATTGTACTTTATCAAACTGGCTGAAAAACAGTTTTCAGAATTACTTAAAAAACCATACCTGAAAGATATCAGCATCCATGAGACCATAGGTCACAGCGAGATCTACGACGATATCAAAGAGGCTGTTCGTAAAAACGATATCGACCTCATCGTCATGGGGTCACACGGCTCAAGTGGTTTTCGCGAGATGTTTATCGGAAGTAATACCGAAAAGGTAGTTCGCACATCCGAAATCCCGGTACTTGTGATCAAGAATGACCATGAGAACTTCCAGGTGAAGGACTTTGTTTTCGCGACGGATTTTTCGGAAGAATGCCGCAAACCTTTTATGGAGGCCCAGAAGTTTGCCAAGGCAATGGGCGCTCATATGCACCTGCTACTGATAAACACTCCAAGCGGATTCAAAACCACTGCGGAAGCACGGGAGATCATGGAAAAATTCGTACGTGGAACCGCCGCAGAGAATTATTCCCTGAACATCTACAACGATATTTCGGTTGAGAAAGGAATCCTCAATTTTACCAAGGAGATCAATGCACAACTCATTGGAATGAGCACACACGGCCGCAAAGGCCTGTCCCATTTCTTCAACGGCAGCATTAGTGAGGATATGGTTAACCATGCAAATATGCCGGTGATCACCTTCAAGATCTGATGAGACTTTCAGCCTGCTTTGTGTGTCTTCCATTGCTCATCGCCTGCGGAACACCCACGCCCCAAAAACCAAAGGAAGTGATCATCCCAAGGGATACGGTCTCCCAGGTGACAATCCCTGTGGAAACAGAGATCATACCATCAATCCCGGACAATGCCGTAAGTGCGAATTATATAAATGGCGCGCCTCCGTTCTACGGATTTGTTGATGAGGTGAACCATTTGAAAAAGACCACTCTCATTCGGTTTGAAGAAGGCCGGGCTCCGGACCTTGTCATAGAAAAAAGCTATGGTGCAACCATTGAAGATCTCAGGTTCCCGGAATTCGACAGTGACCTGCTGCTTGTTACCGCAGTGATTAATGATCCCAATTTCAACAAGTATTACCTGTATCGCTTCGAAGACAACCAATGGCTGCCGGTCGTTAACGGATGGGCCATCCATAAAGACAACCGACCAGACACCCTGCAACCCATCACGGTAAGTTCTGTGAAGCCCGGGCACATGCATCGTTATTATTCGGTTTTTGATCTCGACAAGGACAGTGAATTGGGATACACATGGAGGTTGCTCGAAGAGACCATTCCCGTATTGGCAGGCGAATAATCTTTGTACTGATCATACTTGAACTTCAATAATATGTCCTATCTTCCACCTCAAACATTTCATCTTATGAAAAAGACCGTACTTCTGTTTATTTTTTCAATGCTAAGCCTGGCTATTTCGGGACAATCAATGAAATATTCGTTTAATGTTGGGGATAAAGTAGTTGTGGAACAGGTTGCGAATGTAGTGGTAGACCAGGAACTGATGGGAATGAAGATGCTGTTGGGCACAAAGATCACTAATAGTCTGGAAATGGAGATAGAGTCGGTAGATTCTGAAATGGCTAAGATCAAAGCGTGGTATACAAACGTGGCAATGGACTTCGAAGTCACAACAGGTTCGACCTCACCACAAATTATGCATGTTAACTCGAGTGACACACCCGAAGACCCGGGCCTGATGGAAGCACACAGACTTATCAACGGCATGGTGGATGAACCATTTTACATTTATGTTCGCGCCAACGGAACCATTGCAAATGTTGATGGCATGGAAGCGCTTGAGGCAAAGATGAAGGCCGCGGTTACCGACGAGGCCACTCTCAGAGATCTGGAAGATGACTTCGGCCAGGAAAAATTACAGGCGGATTTTGCACGCTTCTTCGTACCCTATCCAGAAGAGCATCTCTCGGTAGGAACCTCCTGGGTCTCGTCCATTACAATTCCCGATCTCAACATTATCGACGGACAACAATCCTGGACAGTGGAAGACGGAAACAACGAACAGAATAAGCTTTCCATTAAATCTGTGGTCAAGGATGTGAAGGTCTCCAAGAACGAGGAGAATGTGGAAATGAAACTCGAGGGTGATTTCATCAGTAATTATACGGTTGATGGTGAGAGTGGATGGGCAGACAGGATTGAGATCAGTTCTAAAATGACGGGTAACGCGAGGATGTCGATGGATGGGACTTATCACAGCTGGCCGGTGCTTATGACCATGAATTCGGATATAAGATTCACGCAAAAGTAAGGCCTGTAACTCTTTTCAATTCAGTTCTATTAATGTAATTTCGGGGCGCATCCCGATCCGCCCGGGAAATCCCATCCAACCAAGACCACGGTTCACATATAAATATTGTGATCCTTCCTTGTAAAGACCTGCCCAGTGCTTGTATTTGAATTTTGCCGGACTCCAGTGACGGTCCTTATACCTGACCCCGGCTTGCAGCCCATGCGTATGACCCGACAGGGTTAGGTCGATATCGGTGTCCGGAATTACTTCTTCAGCCCAATGAGTAGGATCGTGGGACAACAGTATCTTGATTCTGGCTCCATCGACATTTTCCAGCGCCTTAGCAAGGTCGCCGTACTGATGAAATGGTGGTTTACCCCAGTTCTCAACACCTATGATCGCCAGGCTGTGGTTTCCTAATTGTTCCTGTACTGCCTCATTCCGAAGTAAAACAAAGTTAGTATCGCTATAGAATTCTTGTATTTTTCTGAAGTTCTCAGCTTTCTCTTCGTTACTTTCCCATTCGCTGTAATCGCCATAATCATGGTTCCCCAACACTGCGAACTTTCCCTTCTTCGCATGCAATTTCTGAAAGACCGGTTCCCATCCTTCCAATTCCCAGGCAAAGTTATTGACGAGGTCTCCCGTAAAGAATATGTAGTCCGGCTCCAGGTGATTGATCTTGTGCACCGCACTGTCCAGGATGTGATATCTCCGATTGAAACTTCCCAGGTGAATGTCCGAAATATGTACTATACGTAATCCTTTAAAAAGCCCGGGCAGGTTATTTATTTCCACTTCCTGCCGTATTGTTCGGAAGCGATAGAGGGACACGAAGATCGCATATAGGATCACAACAAAAGGTAAGATGCCGGACAGTAATCCCAACACAGGTATTACCACCATCGAAATATTTTCAGAAATAACCAATTGAAGCAAGAAAAGGATGGAGACAACAACCACAAATATCAGTTTCGGAACAAAGGAGATAACCGTTAGCCCATATAGTGACGTTATCAGCCGCTGTCTTCTTACGGCACTGATACTATCCAGGCGGATCTTCAACATCAGGATTGCACCGATCAGTCCAACGGAGAATACCCAGAAGAGTATATCGATAAGTTGTTTGGACCTTGTTGGCAGGTGAAATTCGGCTATCCTGCCTAACCAGTAGTAGCTGAAAATATCAACCAGCAGAATGGCGAGGCACAGCATAAGGATCGTAAACATGGAATACCTGCGCATAGCGATAAGTTTAGGTTCCTTTGTTTTTCTTTTCCTTTTTTTTCTTCTGAAATGCCCAATAGATCCCCTTTACATCTTCCGTCCATTGGTCATGCATGAAGATCAATGTGATCTCCTCGAGGGTTTCCAATACCCCGACAACAAGAACCGAATAGAACAGCCAGGGGATAGGATCGAGGAATAAGGCCGTCAAGATGAATACAGCCTGGACAATAGCCGATAATTTCGCAAAATAAGTATGAAAGGCAGTAGCTTTTCCGTAGCGGATAAAGGCGATCAGCATCTGAACAAAATATGGAATGAATACAACCAGTAACAGGGGTAGTTTATGTTGCATGAATTCCAGTTCAAAGACGAACAGTCCAACGATCCCCAGGATGAAGGTGATCTGGTCTCCAATGGAATCCAGCTGAGAACCACGCGGACTAGTGATCTTCAGGGATCTTGCAAGATACCCGTCTACCGCATCGGTACTAAAACTAAGCAGAAGCATCCACGCAAACGCAAGGCGAAGTTCGAAGAACAACAAAACTATCAGTACCGGGGCGGCTGCGATCCGGTAGAACGAGAACCAGTCGGCGATATTATAGTTCCTAAAGGTCAGCATAGGCTCATTTTAAATCTTCAGGCGGGCAGCATTATCAGTAAGGTATGATCTGGTATACAACGTTCAGAAGATAAAATCCCACAAATAGTAATGCCACGTAAAAGACCTGTACCAGTTTCATGTTGATGAATTCCAGCCAACCTGCCACCGCCTTCGGAATAAGGAATAACGACAGGCCTAGAAAGAGGGATACCCAGCCAAGCAGGGTGACAATGATCCTGTGATCGGATTCCCAGACATTGTGCGCCAATACCGAGATCAAACCAATAATAATAGCCAGGAAGGCCGCCAGGATAGTGAATTTCTCGTCCTTCAGGTCTTTGAAGATCTGTTTGATCCTTTTCGGATTAAAACTGAGGATCACAAAGAATATGATAAGGTACCATCCCCAGAATGCCGTGAGAAAATTTGAGATATCCATAAACGCCGGTCTTTGGTTAATCTTTAAAGATAGGCTGCAACAGAGGTTGAAACTATGATAAAGGTCATGCGCGTCTACCATCTATTCGTTTCAACCTAGGTCCATGAAGTATTTGAAGTAAACTACAATAGATCAAAAAATTATTCTATTTAATTCAATAGCTTGTTTTTCAGTATTTTATAATGTATTTTATTTAGAATTATTCTAATTAATACAAATTAATTAACATTATTCTTATTTAGAATAAATTAAAATAAGATATATTTGCTGCCGAATTTGAGACCTATCAATGAGACCAGCCTACTATCCTATACTACTCCTAATCCCCTTTTTCGCATACGGACAAAATCCTGTTCAAACCGACACTACCAAAGTCGAGGAACTGAAGGAAGTGGTAGTCACCGGACAATTAAATCCTCAGTCCGTAGAAAAATCCGTGGTTGAGGTTAAGGTTATTTCCAGGGATGCTATCGAGCACCAGGCGGGTAACAACCTTGCAGATATACTGAACACCACCCTCAACCTGAATATCACTCCTAACACCTCAACGGGAAAATCCGGGGTGAGTTTATTCGGACTGGACGGACAGTATTTCAAGGTTCTGGTGGACAATGTGCCAATCATTAACGAGGAGGGAGTAGGTAACAATACTGATCTCACCCTTATCAACCTGGATGATATAGAACGCATCGAGATCGTGGAAGGTGCTATGGGTGTTCAATACGGATCGAATGCCGTTTCCGGGATCATCAATGTGATCACGAAGAAGTCGGCACGATACGATTGGGAAGTGACGGCATACGTACAGGAAGAAACCGTTGGTGACGAGTACGAGTTTTTCGATCAGGGGCGTCATATCCAATCCCTGAGAATAGGACATACCTTATCGGATGCACTCTATGCGAATGCAACATTCACACGAAACAATTTTGCAGGCTATTATAACGGGCGGCAGGGAGAAAGCTACGATCAGAATGACGGGCTGCGCGGACTGGAATGGCTTCCTAAAATACAGCAGAACACCAAAGCCCTGCTTTCCTATAAGAGTGAAAAGACCAGCATATTTTACCGGTTCGATTACCTTAATGAGAACATCGATCGATATAATGATGTGGTGAATCCTAACATCAATGCGGCCACCAATACTTCAGATCCCCTGGCCCTGGACGAGATCTACACTAACAATCGCTGGTACCATCACCTGAATGCAAATGGTGGTGTGGGTGAGCGACTCAACTACAACCTTTCTCTGTCGTACCAGAACCAGACCAAAGACATTGAACGATATACCTACAGGATACGAAGCGACCAGCGTGAGAATGTAGAATCGGGAGAATACCAATCCCGATCGGCTTTCTTTTCCAGGGGAACATTGAGCAACCTATTAAAAAGTGAAGGTGTCGGTTTACAGGCCGGTTATGAGCTTACACTGGAAGAAGGCAGTGGATCATCGGTGGCTATCGTGATCGCACCGGGTGAAGAACAGGTGAGCCAGGAATTGGACAATTACGACTTCTTCGCCTCATCAGAAATACAACTTGGGCCAACAGTAGTCCTGCGACCGGGCGCCCGAATTTCCTTCAGCAGCATTTTTGACACCCAGTACACGGGATCACTTTCGGCCAAGAAGACCTTCTCACATGGTTGGGAATTACGGGCTGTGTTGGGATCCGCAAATCGAACCCCTAACTACGATGAACTTTACACCTACTTTGTAGATGTCAACCACGACCTCCAGGGCAACCCCAACCTGGACCCTGAGCAGGGTGTTTCCGCATTCTTGCACCTTAAGAAAGGGTTCTCTTTTAACGATGGAGCCCTTCGTACGCGGCACAAACTTAGTGCAAACTACCTGGGCCTTCGAGACAGGATAGAATTGATCGTGGTGAATGAAAGTCCGCTCGCCTTTCAATACAATAACATAGATAGTTACCGGGCCGCCGGGCTATTCTTTGAAAACGAGCTGTACGTTGGTAATTTCAAAGCACAGGTAGGGACCACACTCCAGGGGATCTCAAAAGTACTGGACAGCAGAACCGATCCCAACGACGACTTTTTGTTCAACCTCCAATTGAACGCGAACTTAACCTACTCTATTCCCGAATGGGAAACAACTTGTTCCCTCTTCTTTAAACATATTGGCATGCAGCCGCAATTCGTTGAGAGGACAAATGCCGAGGGAGAACAGGAATTCCAAAGAGGGGAAACCGATGCGTATAGCTGGCTTGATCTTACCCTTCAAAAAGGATTCCTGGAAAACACCATCGTCACCACCTTAGGTTCGCGAAACCTGCTGAATGTGACATCCGTTAACACCACCGCCTTCGAAGGAGGTGCTCATAATGGCCCTCCTGCCCGGATCCCGCTGGGCTACGGTCGTTCAGTGTTTCTGAAAGTCTTATATAACCTAAATATTTAATCAAACAGAACTATGAAATTGTCATTTTTGAAAAAGAACTTATTATCACTGCTTGCCCTTGCATTATTGTTGTTCTCATGCAGCGATGATGACGAGACTATCACGACGAATTCGGAGCCATTTGTAGTGGCCTTCGAAAGTTTGTCAACCAACCTGAACGATATCGGAACTTCATTTTCCATACCGGTAGTTTACTCCCGATCTGCTGAACAGGGAGGGAGTTTTTCGTTTTCTATTAGTTCCGTAAATGCCATGTATGGCATTGATTTTACCACAGTTCCGGCAGCTTCAGGGAATAGTGCAACCATTCCTATTGCCGCCGGAACAAGTGGTACTGAAATTGTTTTCAATAAACTAAACCCAAACCTGGATGAGACCACGGAGATCGTTCTTACCATAACAGGTATTGATTATCCTTCATCCCAGGTGCAGGGTAACACCACCTTCACTCTTACTAATGGTGCTTCACTCGGGCGGTCGTTTCTACCTTCCATCGGAGGCCCCAATGAAGGTAACCAGGTCTATATCGATCTGAGTTCAGAAACAGAAAAACCGGTGCAGAGAGATAGCTGGGATCTTTCGTTCTATTCCGGACAAGAGTTCAGAGTTGGGATAAACGGATCGATCTATATGGCCGCAGGTGAACTGGATGCTACGAACATCGATGCGGTGACCGAAGCACAGGTTGAAGGACTAAAGGAAATGGTAGCTGTTGGCACCTTCGATCCAACCAATGAAGCATACATCGATCATCCCAGCGGGGATATCTCAAGAACAGCTATAGACGAGATCAGCATGACGCTTTCGGAGAACAAAGTATATCTCCTAAACCTGGGGTTCGAGGTAGGCACCGAGACACCGGAACCGGGGAGTGTTGCGGTAGCCGGTGATCCGAGAGGGTGGAAAAAGATTCGAGTGCTTCGTTCGGGCGACGACTACCTGTTACAATATGCGGATCTCGACCAGAATACACACCAGGAAGTAACCATTACCAAGGATCAGAACTTCAATTCGGTATTTTTCAGTTTTAATACCAACCAGGTCACAAGCGTGGAACCGGAAGCCGGAAAGTGGGATATCAACTTCACCGTATTCACCAATATAATCGAAGGTGCGGGAAGCTATGGGTTTTCGGATGGAGTATTACACAACCGAAATGGAGGAGTAACAGTCTATATGGTGGAGTCCAGCCAATTCACTTATGAGGACTTTTCGATGGCGAACGTCAATAATTCCTTATTCGATGCAGACCAAAGAACCATTGGAAGCAACTGGAGAGATGTGTTCGCAGGTACTGTAGTCGATGAGGTCTTCTTTGTTCTGAAAGATCCAAACGACAATATCTATAAGATGAAATTCCTTTCCCTTAGCAACGAGCAAGGTATCAGAGGTAATCCATCTTTTGTGTACAAACTTCTAAACCAATAAAGAAATGAGACGATTAACCATTTTACTAATCTCTATCTGTGCAATAAGTACATCTGCACAGGACAAAATTGACAAGGATAGAGAAGCGATTAAAAAGATGTGTGGTTGCTTTGAGGTCACCTTCAATTTTGCTGAGACGTTTAGCTATTCGAAAGATTCGCTTTACAAACCTTCGGAAACTAAAACCGACCGTAGTTTGGAATGGGCCCAGCTCGTTGTAGATGAAAATGACAAGATCGTTATCCAGCATATCCTGCAGGTAGGCAACCCCTCCGAGCCTATAATCATCAAGCATTGGAGGCAGGATTGGGAATTCCAAAATCAGGACTTCTATATGTACAACGGAGATAATAACTGGCTGTATGAGCACAAAAACAGTAAAGAAGTTGAAGGCCAGTGGACACAGAAGGTTTTCCAGGTGGATGACAGTCCGCGATACGAAGGTTCCGGCACCTGGGTACACGTGGATGGTAAAAGTTATTGGGAAAATAAGACCGATGCACCACTGCCCAGAAGAGAATACACGAAAAGGAGTGATTACAACATAACGGTTCGCGGAAACAGGCATGAAGTGACGGATTATGGTTGGGTTCACGACCAGGACAACGACAAGATCTTGAGAACAACAGGTGTAGAGGACGTACTAATAGCCAGGGAAAAAGGTTACAATACCTATGAGATAGTAGCTGACAACAGATGTAAAGCTGCTGCAGACTGGTGGCAGGACAACCAGGAAAAGTGGGCTAATGTTCGATCGAAATGGGACCAGATATTTGCTCGAAAGACAGACCTTTCGCTAGAACAAAAAGTAGACAATAAGGTCCTGTACAAGCATTTGTTTTCCGATGAATTTCAAAGATTGGAAGAGATCAGTATGATCATAGATTCATTCGTAAAATAAACCGAAATGAGGAAGATCTCTTTTATATTATTTGCTATAGGATTGATGCTGTCCAACCAGGTTTCAGGTCAGAATGTCTTTCACGACCGGAATTACTGGAAGGAGAATCCTACCGTGGAGCAAATCATTAAGGATATGAATTCCGGCAGTGATATTGCTTCTCTTAATGCCAACGCATTCGATGCCGTAACCTGGGCCCTCATCGAAAAAACCAGTAACGAAACCGTAAAATTCCTTCTGGATCAACCTGGAAACGAGGTGAACAAATTAACCCACGACGGACGCACATATATCTTCTGGGCGGCATATAAGGACAACCTTGAAATGATGCAGTATTTACTGGATCGAGGCGCGAGAACCGATGTGATCGATGATCATGGGTACTCCCTGTTGAATTTTGCCGCTGTTACTGGCCAATTGAATACCAGGCTGTACGATTTCATCCTTGAAAACGGAGGCTCGGTTTCAGAAACCAATAAGACAGAAGCAAATGCACTACTGCTGGTCGCCCCTTTTGTGAAGGACATGGGGATAGTGGATTACCTTAATAGCAAAGGACTGGAGTTGACGGCAACCGATAACAATGGCTATGGTGTTCCTGAATATGCCGCTAAATCCGGGAATAAGGAATTTCTGGGAATACTGCTGGAGCGAAACCTCAAATTTACCACCACCAGAAATGGAGGAAATGCCATGATACTGGCTAGCCAGGGAATGAGAGGCGCACCTAACACATTGGAAACCTATAAATTTCTCGAATCAAAAGGGGTCGATCCGAATGTAACCACTCATGAGGGCACAAACCCATTACATGCCATTGCGTACGATGTGAACGACCTGTCGGTATTTAAATATTTTATTGAAAAAGGAGTCTCTGTAAACCAACAAAATGCTGAAGGAAACATTCCTTTTCTGCATGCTGCAAACTCTAATAAAGAATCAGTCGTGGAGTATCTGGGTAGTCTCGTTTCAAATATGAACCATCAAAATAATGATGGAGAGACCGCCCTGATGCTTTCCCTTCGAAGAAATACTCCTGCCGTGGTAAAATGGTTGTTGGATAACGGTTCGGACATTTCCATCTCCGATAAAAAGGGAAATACCCCCGCATACTATTTGATCGCCGGTTACAGCAGGAATAACCCGGACAATTTCAGAATTAAACAAAAAGAAATTCAGGCACGCGGATTTGATCTATCCAAACCTCAACCCAATGGCAGTAACCTGTTTCATTTGGTGATCGAAGCCAAGAAATTCGATCTCCTGGAGTGGGCCCATAAAAACGGTGCCGACATAAACGCGAGAAACAAAGATGGAATGACACCCCTGCTACTCGCATCCATGGTAACGGATAATGTGGATCCCCTGAATTACCTGCTTAGTATTGGAGCGGATAAGTCCATTCACACCGAATTCGATGAAAGCGCCTTTGATCTGGCCATTCAAAATGAATTCCTGAATTCGGATAAAGCGAACCTGGAGTTTTTAAAATGATGAAAAGAATTATAGTTCAATGCTTCCTCGCACCGCTACTGATCTTTGGGATCATGGGATTTGCCAGCTATCAGACAAGTGTCGAAAAGCTTCCGTATAAATGTATGATCCAGATGAAGAACTATGAAGGACATGGTGCATACATTGTAGTTTCACTTATCGACCCGGATGGGCAATACGAAGAAACCCTGTCTGTTCAGGGAGATGATGACGAATGGTACTTTGACATTACGGAATGGTGGAAATTCTACGGAAAACGACGCCCCGACATCGATGCGATCGTGGGGGAAACGATCGCCGGTGGTGAACGAACCGTGAGTGTTATCCATATCGGAAATGATAAAGTGGATAAGGGATACCGGCTCCGTTTTGAAACAGCGGTAGAAGACCAGGAATACTACGTTAAAGATGTCGAATTCGATCTAACCACGAACAACCTGCAAAGTAAGGTGGAAGGGAGTGGATTTATTCGTTACGTTCGAATGATGCCTAAGTAAATCAACCTAACATTATGACCCTTTCAATATGGAGATACAGTCACCTTGCCCTGGCTGTATCTTCATGCCTTTTTTTAACCCTGGCAGCGCTCACCGGGATCATCCTGGCGATTGAACCCATAGATAATAAACTTGGAGCCCATACCCCTGTCGATCTTAAGGATGTCTCCCTCGCAAATACTGTAACCAGGATGAACACTACTTTCGATGAGGTGTTCGAATTCAGTATTGATGAAAATGATCAACTGATCGCGGATCTGATCACACTGGAAGGTGAAAGCGGTTCATTTATACTTCACCCTTACAATATGAAGATTTTAGGGCAGCCCAGGGAGAAAGCCGGCATATATTCGTTTGCGACGAACTTACACCGGTCCCTCTTTTTAAAGACAACAGGTCGTATTATCGTAGGTGTCATTTCTCTGCTACTTTGCCTGATAGCTATTACAGGCTTTCTTTTACTTCTGAAACGATTTGGTGGCATCCGGAAATTCTTCAGTAAAGAAAAAGAGTGCGAATTTTTACCTCGATTTCACGTGATCTTCGGAAGGTGGGGGATCATCCCTATACTGATCATAGCAGCGACTGGTGTTTTTCTTTCGGCCGAACAACTCTCACTGGTCTCAAAGCATTATCCCGAACACGATTCGAGTAACGATAATGAAGCTTCTACTGAGAAGATTTCCCCATCAGAATTCGAAGTATTCAAAAATACCAACCTCGATGAAGTAAGGACTGTAAGTTTTCCATTCTCGTCGGATCCAGGGGATTATTACCTGGTTTCGGTAAGAGACAGGGAATATCGTGTGAATCAGTTCACCGGGGAGATCATAAGTGAAGTGGAATATCCTCTTCTGTCGTGGGTCTCCGGCACTAGCATGAGTTTGCACACTGGCAGAGGAAGCATTATATGGAGTATCGTGCTGTTTTTAACCTGTGTAGCTATCCTGTACTTTATCTGTTCGGGACTGGTGATATTTGCTAAACGTTTTAGGCGAAAGAAACGCGTGATCGGGTTAGATCCTGTATTATCGTCGGAATACGTAATTCTTGTGGGGTCGGAGACGGGCAACACCATGGTATTCGCCAGGCGCTTTGCAGATGCTTTGATCGCAGCGGGTAAGAGTATCGGTATAACCGAACTGAACCATTTTGAATACTTTCCGAAGGCAAAAGAGATCATCATCTTCACTTCAACTTATGGAGAAGGTGAGGCTCCTTCCAACGCCTCCGGTTTCATCGATCGCATACACGAATTCGAATACGAACGGCCAGTTAATTTCTGTGTTGTCGCTTTCGGTTCTATGGCATATCCGGATTTCTGCCGGTTCGGGATCGATTCGGACGCCTCCCTGGGTGACCATCCGGGGTTCAGGAGAGCCTTACCGCTGGCCAAAATAAACAACCAATCGGAAGAGGCCTTCAGGGATTGGGTGCGGCAATGGAATGTGTACAGCAATATGGATCTTGAACTGGCCAGGCCCACTCCGGGTAAACCAAAAAAGCAGTTACAATTCCGGGTTGTCGAGCGATCTGTCATGAACGGAGATCAAACATTCCTGCTTCAACTTCAGCCAGAAAAAAAACTTCAGTTTGCCTCCGGTGATCTTTTCGCATTCAGGCCTTCGGAAGACCAGGTTGTCCGGTATTATTCCATAGGAAAAGTGGACGGCAATCTCACATTAAGTATTCGCAAACATACAAGTGGACTGGCCTCTACCATGCTGAGTGAATTCACGATCGGTGACCGGATCAGGGGTAGGATAAAAAAGAACTTCGAATTCAGGTTTCCCGAATACGCCACCGAACTGATCATGATCGCCAACGGGACCGGAATAGCTCCTTTCCTCGGTATGATCCACGAGAATACCGAACGGAAAACATTAAAAATATTTTGGGGCGGGAGAACCAGCGCATCTCTGGCTCCCTACGCGGACATCATCACCAGGGGCAAAAAAACCGGACAACTCACACAGTTTGAAGCTGCCTTCTCCAGGGAAGGTGCAGACAGGAAATATGTTCAGCAACTGGTCGAGGTACGAGGGCCCGAAATTGTGCGATCACTGGACCACGGAGGAGTTGTAATGATCTGTGGTTCCATTGCAATGGAACAGGATGTGATCGAGATACTGGACGGATTCTCCAGGGTAGAACTTCACAGACCCCTGAGTGAATTTGAGAACCTGGAACAAATAAAAACCGATTGCTATTAATTAATTATGTGTCATACTATTAAAACATTAGCAAAGAACGGTATGGGAAAATTGTCGTGCTGTGATACCTGCCAGGTTTTCTTTCTACAGTTCAATAATTTATTCATTGAATTTACCGATAAGGAGTTGGCCACCTTCCAGGAGTATCTGACCAATATGGATGTGGAATATTGGGAATGCAAGAATCAATGCAAGGTCATGAAGCGCAGAATACCAATAACAACCTTACAAAAGAATTTAGTGCTGATGTTCAATCAACAGGAATTCGCCGCACTCAAAGACCTTGTATTCAGAAACACCACCAAACCAGACCACACACTATCGATATCCGAGATAGACCATCTTTTTATTCTGAATTAAGCCCTGTAGACATTAGCAGGAATAAAAATCAGCAATTTGACTAATATCATTGCATAGAAATATGACATTCCTTAGGTTTAATATTAGCAGTTTAACAATTAAACACAGGGATCATGGGAGAAATAGCCACCTCAGACCGGCAAATAACTTTATTCTATAATTCGGATTCCGTTAGGGCGAAACAAGCCATTGTTTATGCTGAAGCTGAAGGATTTAAGTTACAGAAACGGGATATGTTGTCCAACCCATTAACAGGAACACAGATCGCGGAGATCGCAAACCGACTCGACCTGAAGATCGAAGACCTGGTAAACCAGGATCACCCGAAATACAAAGCGCTTTATCAACCACATGAACTTTCTGGTGAAGACTGGATCAAAATGATTCGACATAGTCCCGAGATCATGAAACAACCAATCGCTATCCGTGGAGACAGAACGATACTGGTTGAGACCCCCACCGATATCATAAAAATATAAAGACGCGGGATTTCTATTTTTTATTGGCTCATAGGGTAAATGAATCAATTCAGTTGGTGAATTTCAGCTGAAGTTGGTACCTTTATTTCGGAAAATGAACTATAAAAGCAATAGATAACATGCACACATCAATTGAAAATTTACTGAATAACCAGATCAAGTACGAAGCCATGGCTTCCATGCAATACCTGGCAATGGCCTCATGGGCCGATGCAGAAGGTTATAATGGGATAGCGAACTTCTTTTACATGCAGTCTGAAGAGGAACGGGAACACATGCTGAAACTTGTGAAATTCGTCAATGAACGCGGAGGAAAGGTGATCATCCCACAGCTTGAACAACCAGCCGATGAATTCAGTTCACTTCAGTCTCTGTTCAACCATTTCCTGGAAAGCGAGATGTTCGTTACCGAGCAGATCAACGGGATCATCGATGAGTGTCTTAAGCTGAAGGATTACAACACGAATAATTTCATGCAGTGGTACGTAACCGAACAGCTGGAAGAAGAAGCAACGGCCAGGACCTTGCTGGATAAGCTCAATATCATTGGGGACGATAATTCCGGTTACTACCTGTTCGATCGCGACATTTCTACTTTTGTGCAACCGCACGAAGACCGATAGAAAAATTTACACCAAAATATCCAAACGCTCCGAAAGCTTGTAATTTAAGGCTTTCGGAGCGTTTTTTGTTTTTCTGTCCATGGATATCTGCGTCGGTTCGAAAGCGGAACCAATTCCTTAAACCTAACTTTTACTCTCTTCTTTTTAGATTGAAAAAATGCCTCCTGGGTAACACAAACTTTTCAAAAAAATAACACGCGGTTCATCTCATCTGCGTTTTTGAAGCGGAAAATTTTCAAAAATTTTCAAAGCAATTAACAAAATAGAGCATTTCGAAAACAGCCTCATTTCGGAGTCACTTCAATAAAAATGCAGCTTCTCGGAAAAATTTTTCTTGTTAAAAACTGTTAATAACAATGTTGAGAATCCTTCTTGCAACCCTAGGAATTTTATCTCAAAAAATACAATCTTTATAACTCTTATTACTCACATTTATTTACCGGATATGACAAAAATTGAACATGTAATCAAGAGGGATTTTACTACCCGTGAGTTCCAGTTGGACAAGATCACCAACGCGATCATGAAGGCGATGAATGCCGTTAAGAAAGGTAGTCATGAAGATGCTCAAAACGTCGCGATCAGTGTATATCAGGCACTTCAGGAGCGAAAAGAAGCTGACGCCGATTACATACCTACTATCGAAGAGATCCAGGATTTTGTGGAAACCAAACTGATGATGAGTGGGTTCCACGAGGTTGCGAAAGCCTATATATTATATCGTAACCAACAGGCGATGATGCGCAAACCGGATATCTTCGAAAAGCGGATCAATTTGAAGCCTTATGAGTACCCTCAACTATACGAATATGTACCGGCCATCCGCCACTCGTACTGGATTCATACAGAATTCAGTTTTACAAGTGATATCCAGGATTTCAAATCGAGTCTGACAGATGTAGAACGCAGCGCGATAAAAAACACCATGCTTGCAATCTCACAGATAGAGGTTGCTGTAAAGAGCTTTTGGGGGGATCTGTACCACAAAATGCCAAAACCGGAGATCGGCTCGGTAGGGGCAACTTTCGCCGAAAGTGAAGTGCGTCACCACGATGCCTATTCACACCTGTTGGAAATTCTGGGACTGAATGATGAGTTCGAGGGACTGAAAAAGAAACCGGTGATCATGAAGCGGGTACAATACCTGGAAACAGCACTTAGGAATGCCAAGAGCGAGGACCACAAGGAGTATGCAGAGTCCATCCTGCTGTTCTCATTGTTCATCGAACATGTTTCGTTGTTCTCACAGTTCCTGATCATCATGGCATTCAACAAACACAAGAATGTCCTTAAGGGTATCTCCAATGTGGTTGAAGCAACGTCCAAGGAGGAGCAGATCCACGGTGACTTCGGAATTGACATAATTAGGATACTTCAGGATGAGCATCCGGATTGGTTCGACGGAGATTACCACGAGATGGTCCAGAAGATGTGCATGGAAGCCTTTGAGGCCGAAAGTGCGATCGTGGACTGGATCTTCGAGGAAGGAGAATTGGATTTCCTTCCTAAGGATGTAGTAAACGAATTTATCAAGAACAGATTCAATGCCTCTCTCGAAAGTATAGGTATCGAGAAGGTATTCCATATAGACGAAGGGCTTGTTAAGCAAACCGAATGGTTTGACGACGAGATCATTGGTACCAAACACGGAGATTTCTTCGTAAAAAGATCTATAAACTATAGCAAAAGAACACAGAGTATAACCGGAGACGACCTATTTTAATGACCATGCAAAACGAAAACCTCACATCTAGCAAAGATCAAATAACCAAATCAGCAACCCAGGACCTGGCAAGTGCCCGCAAGGAAGCCCTGAAACAACAAGGGCCCCTTTCGAAGGGTAATTTCGAATGGCTGAACGATAACAGCAGGAAATTCCTCGCCGGGGGATACCTTGTGGATGGCGTTAGTCCCGAAGAGCGAATTATGGAAGTGGCAAAGCGTGCCGAGAATATTCTGGAAATGCCAGGATTCGCCGACAAGTTCTACAATTATATGTCGCACGGTTTCTACTCGCTCGCCTCTCCTGTTTGGTCTAATTTCGGAAAACAACGTGGATTGCCTATCAGCTGTTTCGGTTCTCACATCGATGACGATATGGGTAACATCCTCTACACCCAGTCGGAAGTTGGCATGATGTCTAAACTTGGTGGTGGAACATCCGGGTTCTTCGGCAAGATCCGTCACAGGGGAGCTCCGGTTAAGAACAATGGTGAGGCTTCGGGGGCTGTACATATCATGCAACTTTTCGAATCCATGGTTGATGTTGTAAGCCAGGGATCGGTGCGCCGTGGCAGGTTTTCGCCCTATCTTCCTATTGACCATCCGGACATCATGGAATTCCTCGAGATCGGTACGGAAGGGAATCCGATTCAGCAATTGACCCACGGGGTGACTGTCCCAAACCAGTGGATGCAGGAAATGGTCGACGGCGATGCTGAAAAACGCTCGATCTGGGCCAAAGTGCTTCAGCGTCGTGGTGAAATGGGGTATCCTTATGTTTTCTTCAGCGATAATGCGAATAACGGAGCCGCCGATGTGTACAAGGAAAATGATATGAGAATCCATGCCAGCAACCTCTGTACCGAGATCATGTTGCCATCAAACGACAACTGGTCATTCGTATGCGTACTGTCCAGTATCAACCTGTTGCATTACGATAAGTGGAAGGATACCGACGCGGTTGAAACCATGATCTTCTTCCTGGATGCCGTGATCACCGAATTCCTTGAAAAGCTGGAAGCCTACAGGGATTCTTCCGACAGGGACGACCGACAAACATTCCTGTTCATGGAGCGCGCCTACAATTTCGCAAAAGAGAACCGTGCACTCGGGATGGGCGTTTTGGGATGGCATTCGCTTCTACAATCTAAAAAGCTCGCATTCAACAGCCAGGAAGCTTACAACCTCAACAGTGAGATCTTCAAGGAGATCCAGGACAGGTCGATGGATGCGTCGAAGCAACTTGCCGATAAATTCGGAGAACCAAAGGTGCTCAAAGGATATGGAAGACGAAACACCACCATGAACGCGATCGCGCCTACAACTTCTTCGGCATTCATACTTGGGCAGGTATCTCAGGGAATTGAGCCGATCTGGTCTAATATCTATGTTAAGGACATCGCCAAATTAAAGACTACGATCAAGAATCCGTTCCTGGTGGAATTGCTTGAAGAAAAAGGAATGAACACTTCCGAAGTATGGAAAGATATCCGTAATCACGATGGTTCCGTGCAGCACCTGGATTTCTTAAGCGAAGAAGAAAAAGACGTGTTCAGGACCTTCTCGGAGATCGACCAACTGGATATAATCTACCAGGCGGCCAACAGACAAAATCATATCGACCAGGGGCAATCGCTTAACATCATTGTCCATCCTGAAATGCCAACCAAGGAGATTAATAAGATCCATGTAACGGCCTGGAAACTGGGCTTGAAATCACTGTACTACCAGCACAGCATGAACGCTGCGCAGAAATTCAAACAAAAGAAGGAATGCAGCAGCTGCGAAGGCTAATTTAACCTACTTCTCACCTGTAATCGAACCCAACTGATTATTGAAGTGAACTATGGTCCCCAGGTTTTCCAACCTGGGGACTTTTTTTATACGAAAACCACCCGTTCGGGTTATTGATTGATGTGCCGGGTACTGATAACTTTGAGATGATACAAAATCATCATTCTCATGAAATTATCACTACAACACTTTCTCGGAATAATCACGTTGTTGCCGCTAACGGTTTTTAGCCAGATACCTTCTGGTATGGAAGGCATGATATCTCAGCACAAGGAAGATCAACTTCCGAAGGAATACAAAGTTCTGAAATCGAAAAGCGCCATTGGTGCCGGAGTGCAGGGGATGCCATCTAACACTCCCAAACCCTTCCTGGAAGCGTATCAAAGTGGTAAAGCCTGCATCCTTGTGATGAAGGAAGAGTATGAAGATTATTGCCCGGACGACACCAACTTTACGGCAGAACTAACAGCCTGGGTCATGTACCTGGATGAGGGTAATCCATTCAATTCTTTCAGTGTTCATCCCGGTACCAAAAAAGCAACGCTTCGCCTGCAGGGCACCATGGACAAATATGTCCCAGGGCCGAATTACTGTCTGAACAACGAAATGGTAAAGGCAGAAACAGGTATGGGCACTATGGTAGCTGATTTCAACACCTACCTTCAAACATCACCCAGGACCTTCCAGGTGGTCGAACAGGGACCCCCGGATAGTAAGCAAATGGAGAATCTTAAAGAATTGAGAGCCTTTTGGAGAAAGAATATCATCGCTTACCTCAAGTACGTAAAAGAATATCAGTACAAGCCACACATTCGAATTGGTGGTAACGGGAACAACCCGCCTCCACCGCCAAACCAGAAACCACCCATTAAACATGGGACGGAAGATGAAGGCGATGGAGAAGATGATGGGTGGAGCTCCACCCGGGATGGTTTTGGATATGCCAAAACAGCAATCGACGCCTTCACCACCGCTACGGACTATGTGGATCTTGCCAGTAAAGGCGCAAAGCTGTATGGAGCCGTAGCTCAATTCAAGAAAGGGGTAGCCAAGGCCGCTCTCGATTTTGTCGGGTCGGCAGCGAGCGCCGCCGGCTACGATGCCAGCTCCATGTCTGAAGACCAGATCTACGCCACTACCGATATGATGATCGCTGCACTTGCCGAAGTGAATAAGAACTATGCAGCTAACGGCAATGCCAGCGCACAACAGAATGTCAATAAGTCCAGGTTACCTGTTAAAGATGAGAGATATCATAAGGAAGGTTTGGATGCAGGTTATTTGTTGTACCAGATGAATGATCTTTTCAACCAGTTGGATGAGGTGGAAGAAGAACTGGACAAATTCAATTTTCCAAAAAGTGCCGTACGTGGGAGTATCCAGGGTCCCGGCCTTTACCAGAACCTGGCAAGCCTGAAGCAGGAAGGAAGTCCGATGACAATGATCGCCACTTCAACGGCCACCCAGGAAGGTATGAAGGCGGCCAGTCCGGGAAATTTACAGCAACTGAAGGATATGGGGTATGATATCCCGGATGAGATCATGAATATGGATATTAACGCCATGATCGATGAGGCTCAATCAAAACTGGACGGAAAGGTGGATATGGACCTGCGCGCGCCCCTTTTCAATGGTATACTTTCGACAACCAGAACCACTACCCTGGCTAATGGGACCAAGGTGCAGAATTACCAGATCATGTTTGCAATTAGCAGTCCGAATGAACCCGAAGATGAAAGCTGGTGGTATGCTGCCAGTATCTTCGACAACCCGGCAGCGGACGAGGGTCCGGGTAAACCAAAAGAAAAAGAATTATATGTTGCAACCGATGGCAGTGACTCCGGCATAGGCTCGGAGAACGATCCATTTGCTACACTGCAGAAGGCCCTGGACGAGGCAAAGACCATGCAACTCGCCCAGCTCCCGGTAAAGATCATTGTGAAGGATGGTATCTACAGGCAAAGTGCCGAAGTGAACTGGGCCGGGCTTACCAATATGGCTCCGTTAACCATTACATCCGAGAACAGGCATGCTGCGATATTCACAGGGACCGATCCGGTGGATAATATTACATGGGTTCGGAATATCGACAAGGAAAAAGGCGGGTGGAAGGCACCACTACCTTTACACCCCCAACAGTGGACCTACGTTCCGGGAGGCAGTCCTTTGGATAACCCGGCTCCTGTATTGGTTGTTAACGGAAGCAGGCTCTTTCATTTACCCGTGATGCCTCCCGGAGGCTACATGATGTACAGTTTGGGTACTTCGGAAATTCATGTGGGACCTCCCCAGGATGTGTCGGACCTCAACGTCGCAGCGGTTGAAATTTCAACACGTCCTTACGCAATAAAACTAAACGGCGGACCATCCGTGGAAATAACCGGGATAAAGTTCAGTAATTATCCACATCCCTCTCCAAATAATTCACCTGGAGTACTACACAGTGGAAATGCCTCGGTAGTTGGATGTAAATTTGAGTAAAACTTTCTGTGTATCAGATCAATCGTTCCTTAAGCGCTTTGGAAACGGCTTCGGCCCTGGAATGAACCTGTAGTTTTCGATAGATATTCTTAATATGAGCTTTAATTGTATTGCTTGAAACGAACAGTTCTTCGGCTATCTGCTTATTGTTTATCCCGTTCTCCAATTTCTGCAGCACTTCCAGTTCCCTTTTGGTAAGAACGGTATCGGAAACCGGCCTAAAGGAACCAATAACCTTCCTTGCGATCGATGGACTCATGGTAGAACCGCCTTCAAACACTTCGCGAACGCCCCAGGCGATTCGATCGGAGCTGTTACTTTTCAGCAAATAACCAACAGCACCCAGTTTCAATGCTTCAAAAACCAGCTGTGACTCTTCGTGTACCGTTAACATAATGATGTTCAGTTCCGGATGTTTCTCCAGAAATCGCGGGATTGCTTCCAGCCCATTGATGCCGGGGAGGTCAATATCCAGGAGAAGCACGTCCAGTTCGGTGTCTTCTTTGAGCATTGCTTCCGCAGAGGAATGGCCATGGACAATATGCAGATCCTCCTGCATGCCCAATAATTGGGAAAGGGATTTTAAGATCAACCCATCGTCTTCAACGATCCCGATACGTATGGTTTGTAAAGCTGTCATTTGAATTTCAATTTAGTGAAAAACACTTCATTATTCATTACCCTTTCGGGTAGTTTCCAGTTGAAGCCAT
>JAUIIU010000025.1 GCA_030431695.1 Bacteroidia bacterium
AGCTCTTCGGATAGTGAATCCCCTGCCAGTTTAATTTCCCTCGGTGTGGTCTTAATGACCTCCAGCGTCACACCATCAAATAATTCGGTGTATTTATGGATCGCCTTGTCGCCTTTCGACCTTACTTCGGAAAATATCTCGTTCACCGTTTGCTCGATGTCATCCAGGGTTCGGGAAGGTCGGGAAAGTATTTCGGGCCACTGATCGGGTTTAGGATATGTGTATCGTTTCATAGCCAGATAATTTAAAGCACCATTTTTTCTATCGGACAAACCAGGATACCTTCGGCACCGACACCTTTCAAACTATCGATCACCTCCCAGAATTCGTCCTGGCGGACCACGGAGTGAATACTGCTCCAGCCTTCTTCTGCTAAAGGAATTACCGTAGGACTCTTCATTCCGGGCAGCAGTTCGATAATTGCATCCAATTGTTCATTTGGTGCATTCAGCAGTACATACCTGAAATCTCTGCCTTTGAGCACCGATTGTATCCTGAACCTGAATCGGTTCAGGACCTCTATCACCCCGGAAGGCATGAGTGGAGACGCAGCGAGTACCGCTTCGCTCTCCATGATCACTTCCACTTCCTTGAGGTTGTTCTTGAATAATGTGCTGCCACTACTTACAATATCACAGATCGCATCAGCCAGGCCGATATTTGGTGCGATCTCTACACTTCCGTTGATAATGTGAAGTTCGGCATTGACCCCCTGCTCATTGAGGTATTTTTGCGTGGTCACCGGGTATGAAGTCGCGATTCGCTTACCTTCCAGGTCCTTGACCGTATCGTACTCGAACAGTTTTGACACCGCCAGTGAAACGCGGCATTTTGAGAATCCCAGGTTTTCCAGCACCTGTATGTCTTCACCCTTTTCAACAAGAAGGTTCTCACCAATCACGGCACAGTCCACCACCCCGTCCTTGAGATACTGCGGAATATCACCGTTCCGGAGGTAGTAGATCTCCAGTGGAAAGTTCTTTGCCGACGCTTTTAGCTGATCCCTGCCGTTATCTATCGATATTCCGCAGTCCTTGAGGAGTTTCAGCGACTCGTCATGTAGTCGTCCCGCTTTTTGAATTGCAATTTTTAGTTTCATAGTAATTGATTCGTTTTAATAAAAAAACCCGTTTGAGATGCTCAAACGGGTCCGATATATTGAATACAACGCAATACCATATCACCTCGCGTGAACGTGGAAATTGATATGATGATGATGTTGTTGTTGATACGTCATTACATGACAATATTACTAATTTTTTGTTTACTATTATGTGAAAAACATATTAATTTATTGAAAAATATGTAGCAATAATTTTATAGATTTGAGTGAATCCCAGTTAAATTCTTTAAAGCCTTATTATACAGATCGTAACCTCACAATGAAGAACTTTTTGATCGCCTTTTTAGTGTTCCTGATATGGTCATTTTTTGGGCTTTGGCTGTATTCCTGGCTTCAACCGGACGATTCTGTCGCGGGAGACACAACTGAGATAAAACTTGAAAAGGGTGACCAATTGAGTGATGTACCGAAGGTAGATACTCCTTTGGATGTCACTACGAATCCGATCATCACCGCCAACGACACGGTTTCCATTGCCGAAGCCTATAAAGAGGAGATCGATTCTGCTCCTTCTATAGGATTAAAGGCCGTAGGCGAATCCGGGGATATCATTTTTCGCTATCCTGAAGGATTTACCATTGTAAAGAATTCGCCAATTGTTGATGTTCCGTCGGACTTAGTTGATTTTAAATATAAACTGAACACTTACGTGCTTGAGCACCCGGATACAGAGCTACACATTACTTCGCAATACAGCCCCAGTGAGATAATCGATTCTCCAAACCTGGGAGTGAAAAGAGGGCGTGAGGTAAAGCAAATACTTCTTGGGATGGGGATTCCTTCGGAACGAATCGTGATCAAACCCTTTATTACGCAGATTCCTTTTGAAACGGACGACAGTTACAGGCATAGCTTTTCGTTTGCGTTCAAACCCATCAACGAAGAACGTATCAGTGCTTTGAAGAAGAGCATCCCGGAAACGCGCACGGTATATCCCGAATTCTCGTACCAGGGAATCATGGTCAATGCCGAACTCAATGCGCTTCAGAAGGATGTTTCAGAAATAATAAAAGAGAATCCGAACCTGTTGATCGAAGTAGTGGGACATACAGACAATGTGGGCAATGCGATCGACAATTACCGAAAAGGATTGGAGTACGCACAGCAATTGAGATGGTTCCTCGTGAATAAATCGGGGATCGACAAAAACAGGATAACTGCTGCCTCTAAAGGAGAATCTGAACCCATCGCTGGGAATGGTACCACAAAAGGTCGTAACTTGAACCGCAGATTAGAGGTGAAATTTTATTTAGACGCCAATGACTAGCATTACCGAATTCATACAGGAATTACCCAACTATACAGGTATTTTCATCCTCATGCTGAGCACCTTCCTGATAGGTTATTTCGCGGCATCCTGGTTTCAGAAGAACAAGTATAAAAAGATCATCGCGCGTCTGAAAAAAGAGTTAAACCGCCTGAAAACCCCGGTTAAGAGTAAACCTGCTGATATCGATACCATATTTTCAGAAATGAAACCACGAATCATCGAGGTCGTTAAGCAAACCCGTGAAGACCTGGAGGACGAAGAGGAAAAAGCGGAAGAAATAATTGAAGATGTAGAGGAAGAAATCGAGGAGGTAGAGGAATTTCAGCAAACAACGCCTCCCGAAACCATTGCCGAGCGAGCCAGGACTACTTTTGTGAACTACACCATTGATAAACCCGAACTCGACTTCGACAGTTTTGGGTATGCAGACCACGACCAAAAGGACGATCTCACCAAGATCATGGGTATTGGGCCGTACATCGAGCAAAAACTTAACGAGATCGGTATCTGTAATTATAGCCAGATCAGTAGATTCAAAGATTCGGATATCAGAATCATTACCGAACTCATCGACTTCTTCCCCGGTCGTATAGAACGCGATAACTGGGTTGGACAAGCAAAAGCTCTAAGTAAAGTGTACTAGCATGCAACTGGAAATCCTGGACTGGGCGCTAATACTGTCCTTTTTCGCCATCTTCATCGTGATCGGGATCGTTGCCGCAAAACGATCCGGCAGGAATACCAAGGAATTTTTCCTTTCAGGGCGTAATATGCCCTGGTGGCTTTTGGGTATATCCATGGTAGCTACAACTTTCGCTGCAGATACGCCCAATTTTGTGGCCGGTGTAATACGAGAGGACGGTGTTTATGGAAACTGGATCTGGTGGAGTTTCCTGCTTACCGGTATGCTTACCGTTTTCTTTTATTCCAAACTATGGAGGCGCAGCGGTATTACTACCGACCTGGAGTTCTACGAACTGAGGTATAGTGGTAAATCGGCAGCATTTCTCCGGGGATTCCGTGCGATCTACCTGGGCGTATTCTTTAATATCGTTATCATGGCAAATGTCTGCCTGGCTGCGATCAAGATCGGTCACGTGATGTTTGGCTTCAGTGCAACGCAGACCTTACTAATATCTTCCGTAGTGACAGTTATCTACTCTGCATTTGGGGGATTGCGCAGTGTACTGCTAACCGATTTCATACAGTTCATCGTAGCAATGGTGGGAAGTGTATGGGCTGCGATATTCATTGTGAATCACAAGGATGTTGGAGGATTATCGAATTTATTGTCGGTACCGGAAGTTGCTTCGAAAACAGCCATGCTCCCGGATTTCACCAATATGGAAGTATTGATCCCTCTACTTATCGTACCCCTGGCCGTTCAGTGGTGGAGTGTCTGGTATCCTGGTGCCGAACCCGGTGGCGGCGGCTACATTGCTCAAAGAATGCTAGCGGCAAAGGATGAGAAACACGCCTCCTGGGCAGTATTATTCTTCAATTTTGCTCATTATGCCCTTCGGCCCTGGCCATGGATCATCATCGGACTGGCATCCATCATCGTATTCCCAAACCTGGACAGCCTTGCACAGGCATTCCCGGACCTGGATCCTTCCTTTGTTCGAAACGATCTCTCCTACCCTGCTATGTTGACGTTACTGCCTGCCGGATTACTCGGAATAGTAATCTCGTCTCTAATAGCTGCATTTATGAGTACGATCTCCACACATCTTAACTGGGGTAGTTCGTATGTGGTCAATGATTTTTACAAGCGCTTCCTAAAGCCGAAAGCTTCCGATAAGGAACAGGTACTGGTAGGAAGAATTTCCACGGTGATCATGATGCTACTGGCGGCGCTACTTGCGACCATACTTGAAGAAGCCAGGGACGCGTTCAACCTGTTGTTACAAATTGGCGCTGGAACCGGACTCCTCTTCATCCTGAGATGGTTCTGGCGACGCATCAATCCTTACAGCGAGATCGCTGCCATGGTGATCTCCTTCCTGATCGCACTTTTCTTCTTTGTTAATGGAAAGATGGAAAACCCTTTATTCGAAATGGCATCCCACTGGCAACTGGTAACGGGTGTGGTCGTAACGACCATCGGTTGGTTGATTGTGACCATGCTAACCAAACCCACCGATGCTAAGACGCTCGAGAATTTTGAGGCCCTGATCTTTGAGAAAGAATCTAAATTCAAAGGGTTCGGCACAAAGATACTCGCCTTCTTTGCTGGGATCATCGGGGTGTACTCTTTCCTGTTCGCAACAGGGAATTTCATCTATGGGGAATATTCCGAAGGGATCATTCTAACAGCCATAGCCCTTCTCTGCACCTTCCTCATCTTTAAGTTCTGGAACCGATCGAAATAAATAGCAGCATAAAAAATGGCCCCGATTTCGGAGCCATCATATTTTTCAATATTAATACTGCGCTTACTGGTTGCCAAGTATAATTGGCAGTCCGCTATCCCCGGATCCTATTACGATCACCTTACTGTTAGGTGATTCGGCAAGTTTGGTGGTTGCCTCAATACCTTTGTCCTGGAGGATCTTATCTGTTAGTGACGCACTTAGAATGCGGTTCGCATCTGCCTTACCTTGAGCTTCAATGATTTGCCGCTCTGCTTCTTTCTGTGCAGTTACTAGTCGGAATTCATATTCCAGCGACTCCTGCTCCTGCTTCAGTTTACGCTCGATCGCATCTTTAATAGTTGGAGGTAACGACACATCGCGCACCAGTATTTCGTTCAGCTGTATATATTGGTTTTCCACTATTTTGGAAGTTTCCTTAAAGATTTCCTCCTGGATAGCGTCCCGCTTGCTGGAGTACAATTGTTCCGGAGTATAGCGACCTACTACGCTTCTTGCAGCGGATCGAATGGCAGGCTGAAGTACCCGCTGAAGATAACTTTCACTCTTTTCTTTGTGAAGTCTTCCCAGGTTGTTGTATTCCGGCTGATACCAAGCTGAAGCATCAATCTGAATTTCAAGACCATTGCTTGATAGTACTTTCAGTTTTTCGAAAATCTCCTGCTGTCTCACTTCGTAAACGATCACATCGTTCCATGGTGCCACCAGGTGAAATCCTTCTCCCAACGGTGGTTCATCTATAACCACACCGCCGCCGAAAGTTCGGTAGAGCACCCCTGCCTCACCGGAACCTATGGTAACGGCCGATTTGGCGAAAAGGATGATCACGACAATAAGTATAATGATTAAAGGAATCCCAATTTTTGGTAATTTGTCCATTGTTATCTTGTTTAGTTATATAAGTCCGTTATACTTTCTGATAAACCACTCCAGGCTCAAAAGAAAAGCTATAAGCCCGAGCAGGTATTTCCAGTCGATTAAAGGTACGACTTTTTGTTCGCTTTTCTGAACGGCTACATACCGTTCATCACCAAGCAATGTATTAATCAATTGCTCACTTTCAGTAGCAAAGTACGCCATTCCGGAAGTATTAGTCGCCAGTCGCTGAAGTTTTGTTACGTCGGCATTGAGAAACTGCTGCTCGACGTTGAACTCCAGTATGGTGAAGTTTCCGCTGCGGGTCACGGACTCGTCCCTTACCGATACCGTATAACTGTATTCACCTGCAGGGAGACTATTCAAATCTACCTCGTAAAAATTCGATCTCAGCAACATGGGGAAACTGCGCTGTTCGTTTGTTTCTGAATTGGTCACTGTCATCGAAACCGACGCCCTGGGATCGAAAACATAGTTGTTATCGAAGTACTGGGCAGCGATCTTTATAGGGTCGTTGTTGTAATAAAAGGTCTCACCGGACACTTCCAGCCTGCTACGGCGTTTTGTTGAAGCAAGGTACTGCACCAGCCTCCCGATGAAATCGTCGAAGGATTCAAATCCGCCTGATTCCAGGTAGGCCCGGGCCCTCCATTTCCAGAATCCTTCTCCATCCCAGATTGCACTCCGGACCCCGTTCAGTTCCATGGTAGCCAGCATCGGGCTCCCGGTTGAAAAACCATCTATGGCCTGGTCTAGTATCGATTCATGAGGTATAAGCACTTCCAACGCACCAAAACCGGTCTTCAGAGGCGGAAAATTGTCGAAACCTATGTCATCCACTGCGAAGGTGCCATAATTTAAATTAAGAGTGGCAGTAGAACTTTCCGTTTGGAAAGAACTCTCCTTCTGCACCTCCTGTTGAATGGAGTTGAGGAAATCCCAGTCGGTCTGGGTTCCTGTGATCGTCAATGTATTCTTCTTCAGCTTTTCAATCTCGCGATATACAGAAGCGAATGTGCCGTCCGGCTGGTAAAGGACGATCAGTTGATGGTCATTCAACAAAGAAACGGCATCATTGGGCTTTTCAAACCTAACCGTTCGTTGTTCATTGGATGTGATCGACTTTCGAAGTACCCCCAGGTCGGGATGGATAATTTTACTAACAACCAGCACATTGGTGGCCTGGTCGATAACCTCCACCGCAAACTGCTTGGAGTTGTTTGTTTTGTTCTTCTCCTCTTCTAATGGAAGTATCCGGGCACGATAACGCTGTAAACCAACACTATTTGCATGCAGCGTAAAAGACAAGGTCCTGGTATTGTCCAACTCACTGAAATTTACATTTTCCCGATATACCGTAGCGTCGCCCTGCGTGACTACAAACTGACTACTAACAGCCGAACTACCACTGTAGACAAGGACCGCCTCTACCGGGAACTGGTTCTTGAGGAACGCATACCGATTGGTGTTGAGCTGTTCGATCTTAAGATCCGTATACTTCGTAGAATCACCCAGGATCACCGGGTAGATCTGATTCCCGAAGTCGGTCACCCCAAATTCGTAGTCATTTCCCAGGGTCTGGTTACCATCCGTGAGCAGTACGGTTGGAGCAATTTCATTCTTAAAGACCGATTTTACTGAATTCAGCGCCTGGCCTATATTCGTATTATTTTCTGAAAAGCTGAGGGAGTCTGCATTACCAACCTTTGTTCCGAAGGAAAAGAAACGAACGTCAAACTTGTCATTCAGATCGGAATTCTCCCTAAGAAGTTCTACCAGGGAACGCACATTATCCTGCTGGCCCAATTCAGTCACAGAGCCAGAATTATCTACCAAAACCGGTAGTTTCGGCTTTTCAACATTGTAGGTTTCACTTCTGAATTTCGGGTTGATGATCAGAAGCAGCAGTGCGAATAAACTCAGGAAGCGCAGCAGTCCGAATATCCACCGAAGTCTCCCCGATTCCCTTGCCTTGTACCCATACATAAAAACAGCCACCGCAAAGGCGATCACGGCGGCGATGATAATATAAAGTACGGTCTCTGCAGCCATAGGTTAATTTAGGTCAGCATCCCTCCATCCACATTTAGTACCTGTCCGGTAACATAGGAAGAAAGGTCGCTTCCGAGATAAACGCATGCATTGGCGATATCCTCCGGCGTACCTCCGCGCTTAAGCGGAATGGCCTCGCGCCATCCCTGGACGACAGCCTCATCCAGTTGTCCGGTCATTTCGGTCTCGATAAAACCGGGAGCGATTGCGTTACATCTGATGTCCCTGGATCCAAGTTCCAGCGCTACCGATTTGGTAAAACCAAGTATGCCTGCCTTGGAAGCGGCATAGTTCGTCTGCCCCGCGTTTCCTTTTACACCAACCACGGAACTCATATTTATTATGGAACCTTTGCGTTGCTTCAGCATGGCTCTTTGTACGGCCTTGGTCATATTGAAAACCGACTTCAGGTTCACTTCGATCACTTTGTCAAAGTCCTCTTCGGAAATTCGCATCAGCAGGTTGTCCTTGGTGATCCCGGCATTATTAACGAGTATATCGATACTCCCGAACTCCTCCAAAACGGCTGCGGCCAGTTCCTGGGCTTCATCGAAGCTTGCTGCATTGCTTTGGTAAGCCTTTACTTTAACACCCTCTTTAGCTGCTTCCTCGGCAATGGCCTCGGCAGACTCCCTGGACGAATTGTACGTAAACGCGACATTTGCACCATGCCTGGCAAAAGTTTCAACAATTCCCTTACCAATACCCCGGCTTCCACCGGTAACAATTGCGGTCTTTCCTTCTAGTAATTTCATTATGTGATCTGATTGGTTATTTGAATGACTAAGATAACAAGATAATATGCTTGCCCCCAACATCACGGGTAATTATTTATTCAACATAAATTTTCAGAATATGTTGTATCTTAAGCACTTGCAATTTAAAAACGAACTTATGAAAAAAGTACTGTTGTTGGCATGCCTTATTTCTTTCCTGGCGTGCAAGGATTCAACTGAAAAAGACACAGCTATGGCTGTTGAGCCGCCACCGACGATCTCGGTGGAGGATTTTATGAAAAATTCGGAACAGAGCCGGTTCCGCCTATCCCCGGACGGCTCGCATCTTGCCTACCTGGCACCGTATGAGTCCAGGATGAATATTCATGTGCGTAAGGTGGATTCGGAAGAAGTTACGCGAATAACAAGCGTCACCGACAGAGATATCAATGGTTATTTCTGGGCGAGCAATGACCGACTGGTCTTCATCAAAGATGAAGGCGGGAATGAAAACTTCCACCTGTTCTCGGTTAGCAAGGACGGTGCCGATGAAGTGGACCTTACTCCTTTCGAAGGTGTTAGAGCAGAGATCATCGATGATCTTCAGAATCAACCCGAAGAAATGATCATCGGACTTAACAACCGTATTCCGCAGATCTTCGACCCCTATCGTATAAATATCAGTACGGGAGAAATGAAATTGATCTATGAGAACCCTGGCGATATAACCGGCTGGGGAACGGATCACGATGGAAAGCTTAGACTGGCCTACAAAACCAACGGTGTGGATACCAGCATCTTGTACCGCGATTCGGAGGAGGATGATTTTGCTGAAGTGATCACTCTGAACTTCAAGGAAACCCTTGCGCCGCAATTTTTCGATTTCGACAACGGAAGTGTTGTATACGCGATCTCGGACCTGGGTCGAGACAAAGCCGCAGCCGTGAAATACGACCTCAAGGAGAATAAGGAGATCGAAGAGATCTACGCCAACGATGAAGTTGATGTGGATTACGTGGCATATTCCGATCACCGTAAGGTATTAACGGCCATTGGGTATACCAGGGCGAAACACGAGCGTAAATTTCTCGACCCTAAATCGGAAGCCATCTTTAACAAATTCACTGAAGAGATCGGTGCTGAAAACGAATATTACATTTCCTCTGCGAGCAAAACAGAAGACAAGTTAATCATCTACAAAGCCGACGATAAATCGCGAGGCACCTATTATTTCTACGATGATGCCACCGGCAGCATAGATAAAGTTGCCGATCTGAGCCCATGGCTCAACCCTGAGCATATGGCACCTATGAAACCGATCAGCTATACCAGTCGGGACGGTTTGACCATTCACGGGTACCTGACCTTACCCCTGGGTGTTGAACCAAAGAACCTTCCTGTGGTGATCAATCCACACGGAGGACCGTGGGCCAGGGATAACTGGGGCTATAACCCAGAAGTTCAGTTACTGGCAAACAGGGGCTACGCAGTTTTACAAATGAATTTCAGGGGATCAACCGGATATGGAAAGGAATTCTGGCAGAAGTCCTTCAAACAATGGGGACAGACGATGCAGAACGACGTTTCCGACGGAGTTAAATGGCTGATCGAACAAGGCATTGCCGATCCGGATCGCGTGGCGATCTACGGAGGAAGTTATGGCGGTTATGCTACTTTGGCCGGTATCACCAACACACCCGACCTCTATGCAGCTGCTGTAGACTATGTGGGTGTTTCCAACCTTTTCACTTTTATGGAAACAATCCCACCATACTGGGAGCCGTATAAGAAGATGCTATACGAAATGGTAGGGGATCCGAGTACCCAGGACAGCATCATGATGAAGGCGAACAGTCCTGTTTTCCACGTCGATAAGATTAAGGCATCTCTATTCGTGGCACAGGGTGCTAACGACCCAAGAGTTGTACAGGCTGAGTCGGACCAGATGGTCGCAGCTTTGGAAAATCGAGGGATCAACGTACAGTATATGCTGAAAATGGATGAAGGTCATGGTTTCAGAAATGAAGAAAACCGATTCGATTTCTACAACGCCATGGTTCAATTCCTGGATGAGAACATGAAAGAGGAAGAAGAACTGGAAGAGGTCAAGACCTGATCAGAATCTAAAATAAAGAAAAAGGGCTCGATGTGAGCCCTTTTTTATTTTTTGTATGAAATGGTTACGCGAGCACTTCAGCAACACGCTTACCAATCTCGGCAGGCGAATCCACAACGTGAATCCCACATTCCCTCATGATCTTCTTTTTGGCCTGGGCAGTATCGTCACTACCACCAACAATTGCTCCGGCATGACCCATAGTTCGTCCCGCCGGGGCTGTTTCTCCCGCGATGAAACCAACAATAGGCTTCTTACTTCCACTGTTCTTGTACCATTGTGCAGCATCGGCTTCCAGTTGTCCGCCGATCTCACCGATCATAACCACAGCTTCAGTCTCATCGTCGTTGATGAGAAGTTCCACCGCTTCTTTTGTAGTTGTTCCAATGATAGGATCACCTCCGATACCAATGGCTGTTGTTATCCCAAGTCCCTGTCGAACCACCTGGTCGGCAGCTTCATAGGTAAGTGTTCCGGATTTTGAAACGATTCCCACTCTACCCTTTTTGAAGACAAAACCAGGCATGATACCAACTTTGGCTTCTTCGGGAGTGATGACCCCGGGGCAATTTGGCCCTACGAGACGGCAATCACGATCCTTTAAATAAGCACTGGCTGTGATCATATCCGCAACAGGAATTCCTTCAGTAATCGTAATGATAACTTTGATCCCAGCATCCGCAGCTTCCATAATGGCATCTGCTGCAAAAGCTGGAGGAACAAAAATGATGGAAACATTTGCCTCGGTCGCTTTTACAGCTTCTTCCACTGTATTGAAAACGGGCTTATCGAGGTGTGACTGACCACCTTTGCCCGGGGTCACACCGCCTACGACATTGGTACCGTATTCGATCATCTGGCCGGCGTGAAAGGTACCTTCACTCCCTGTAAATCCTTGTACTATTATTTTTGAATCCTTGTTAACTAAAACACTCATGGAACAATTGAAGTTTTGTATGAATAAATGTGGTGCAAAGATATTTCTTTGCTTCGGTTTATGAAAGAAATTTAAACCTTAACTCGGTGATAAGACTCGTTTGTATCGTCTTTATCTGTAACCGGCTGGCTCACCTGGTATCCGCGGTACATTTGGCCATCCTTGATCTCCCAAATAGCAATAAAATGAGCGATGCCCAGTTCTTCGTCCGGGTTTTCCATGGTACGGATGTAGTATTTGTACCGAATGGTGATATGATTGTCGTCCTGCAGCAAATGACTCACCTCTATCCGCAGGTCGTGGTACGACCGTCTTACTTCAGCAAAGAATTCTTCGAGGTCATCGTAATGCATGATGCTGAGACCGTCGGCACTGTTCCAGATCAGGACCACATCCTTATGCATAAATCGCTCCATAACGGATGTATCATGGATGATATCCGATCTGTAAAAGTTCCTAACGACTTCTTTCGCATTCATGCTATTCTATTTTGTCAAGTTTGTCAATGATGTCCGGGATCAGCCTGATGGACGCGATCTCCTTGTATTTTTTTCTGAATTCATCCGCAGGAGTTCCGAAGTACGATTTATGCCCGGGGAGTGACTTGCTCACCCCGCTTTGTGCCGAGATCACTGCCTTTTCGCCAATAGTGATACCGCTGGTTATTCCCACCTGTCCCCAGATCGTGACGAAATCCTCGATGAGCACACAGCCGGCTATCCCTACCTGGGATGCGATCAGGCATCGTTTCCCAATCACCGAATCATGACCTACATGTACCTGGTTGTCCAGCTTGGTACCTTCCCCGATAATAGTAGAAGCACTCACTCCCCTGTCGATGGTACACAAGGCACCAATATCCACATTGTCCTTAATAACAACGTTTCCACCGCTTACCAGCTTGTCGTAATAATCCGGACGATTTTTATAATAAAAGGCATCCGCCCCCAGCACGGTTCCCGAATGTATGGTCACATTGTTTCCGATCACCGTATTGTCGTAAATGGTTACATTGGAATGGATCACGCAGTCGTTTCCGATCTGTACATTATTACCAACAAATACGTTGGGTTGAATGATGGTGTGCCGTCCGATGGTAGCACTTTCGGCGATCACAGCTGTAGCCGGAACAAATGGATTGAAATGGGTAGTAAGTTTATTGAAATCCCTGAAAGGATCCTCGGAGATCAGTAGAGCCTTACCTTTCGGGCAATCCACTTTCTTGTTGATCAATACAATGGTGGCAGGAGACCGCAAGGCTTTGTCGTAGTATTTCGGGTGATCCACAAATACGATGTCACCCGGCTGTACGACGTGGATTTCATTCATCCCAAGAACCGGGAAGCCTGAATCCCCCACATATTCGCAATCCAGGATACGGGCAATTCCTTCGAGAGTTTGTGGGGTTTTGAATTTCATATTGAATTATTCCTTAATCCTTTCCTGGTACTGACCTTTATCTGTGTCAATTCTAATCTTATCACCTTCGTTGATGAATAAAGGTACATTAATTTTCGCACCTGTCTCTACTGTTGCCGGTTTTGTAGCATTGGTTGCTGTATTTCCCTTCACACCAGGTTCTGTTTCAGTTACCTCAAGGATCACATGAGCAGGCATTTCAACTGAAAGCGGCATATTGTCCTCGGTATTGATGATCACAGTAACAACCTCACCTTCCTTCATGAGTTCCGGTGTGTCCAGGGCATCAACCTGCAGTTGGATCTGAGAATAATCCTCTGTATTCATGAAGTGATAGGTGGTTCCTTCACTGTACAGGTATTGAAATTTATGCGTTTCCACACGCACATCCTCAATCTTGTGACCTGCTGAAAATGTGTTGTCAATAACCTTACCGGTCGTTACACTTTTAAGTTTGGTACGCACGAAAGCCGGGCCTTTACCCGGTTTCACGTGCAGGAATTCAATGATCTTGAAAATATCGTTGTTGTACTTAATGCACAATCCTTTTCTAATATCTGAAGTATTTGCCATGGGTATGTTTTCTGAATTAATTTGAGCTGAAGTACCCTTTCATAATTCCGCGTTTGGAGTTCCTGATGAATTGAAGAATCTCGTCGCGTTCGGGTGTAGCTTCCATTTCGGCTTCGATGATCTCGGCAGCCTGGGTTGTATTATAATTTTTCTGGTACAGGATCCTGTATATATTCTGGATCTCACGAATTTTTTCGGGACTGAATCCCCTGCGTCTCAATCCAATCGAATTGATTCCAACGTAGGAAAGCGGTTCACGAGCTCCCTTTACATACGGAGGAACATCTTTCCTCACTAGCGATCCACCGGTCACAAAAGCGTGATTCCCTATCATGCAAAACTGGTGAACAGCAGTCATTCCCGCTAGTACCACATAGTCCCCTACCGTGATATGACCAGCAAGTGTGCTGTTGTTAGAGAAAATACAGTTATCCCCAACGATACAGTCGTGTGCAATATGACAGTACGCCATGATCCAGCAGTTCTTACCAACCACCGTTTTTCCTCTATCCACGGTTCCACGATTTATGGTCACATACTCACGGATCGTCGTACCGTCGCCAATTTCAGCCGTCGTATCTTCGTCGTTGAATTTGAGGTCCTGGGGGATCGCACTGATTACCGCACCAGGAAAAATATTACAGTTCTTCCCTATCCGGGCACCTTCCATAATAGTAACATTGGATCCAATCCAGGTTCCTTCACCAATAACCACGTTGTTGTGGATGGTCGTAAAAGGTTCGATCACCACATTTTTCGCGATCTTCGCGCCGGGATGCACATAGGCTAATGGCTGATTCATTTAGTTGTTTTTTGTTTTTACAATTTGTGCCATCAATTCGGCTTCTGTTACAAGCTTACCATTTGCATAGGCATTACCACTCATGTGCACGATTCCTCTGCGAATAGGAGTGATCAATTCAAGCTTGAAGATAAGGGTATCGCCGGGATTTACCTGTTGTTTGAATTTCACGTTGTTGATCTTCATAAAAAAGGTCAGGTAATTCTCCGGGTCGGGAACTGTGCTGAGGGCCAGTATGCCCCCTGTCTGTGCCATAGCCTCAACGATAAGAACCCCCGGCATTACAGGTGCGCCCGGGAAATGTCCAACAAAGAACGGTTCGTTCATCGTAACATTCTTCAAACCGATTACATGCGTATCGGAAAGCTCAAGGATCTTATCCACCAGCAGAAAGGGTGGCCGGTGCGGAAGCATAGCCATGATCTGGTTGACATCCTTAACGGGCTCCTTATTAATATCAAATACGGGAACCTTATTCCTTTTCTCGATCTTGATTATTTTGGAAAGTTTCTTAGCAAATTGAGTGTTTACATGGTGGCCCGGCTTATTTGCAATGACCTTACCTTTGATTCGGGTACCCACCAGGGCCAGATCACCCACAACGTCCAGAAGTTTATGTCTGGCGGCTTCATTAGGATAATGAAGTGTTAGATTATCAAGGATACCATTCGGCTTCACTGAGATATTATCTTTTTTAAAAGCCTCACGGAGTTTTTCCATAGTCTTTGGAGACAACTCCTTGTCCACATAAACGATAGCGTTATTAAGATCACCACCCTTGATCAAACCGTGTTCCAGCAGCATTTCTATTTCGTGCAGGAAGCTAAAGGTACGTGCATCGGAGATCTCCTCCTTGAAATCGGAAAGTTTCTTGAGGGAAGCATTCTGAGTCCCGAGCACCTTTGTTCCGAAGTCCACCATAGTGGTCACCTGGTATTCTTCTGAAGGAATAACGGTGATCTCACTACCCGATTCTTCATCGGTGTAAGAGATCACTTCTTTCACAACATATTCTTCACGAGGCACATCCTGTTCTACGATACCTGCTTTTTCAATGGCCTCAACAAAGAACTTTGACGAACCATCCATGATAGGAGGTTCCGAAGCATTCAGTTCGATAAGACAATTGTCGACTTCCATTCCCACCAACGCAGCAAGAACATGCTCGGAAGTCTGGATCTTCACTCCGCGCTTTTCAAGATTTGTGCCGCGCTGTGTATTCACCACGTAATTCGCATCCGCCTCTATCACAGGGCTTCCTTCAAGGTCCACACGAACAAACGCGTAACCGTGATTCTCGGGCGCAGGCTTAAATGTAATGGTAACCTCTTTCCCGGTATGCAGCCCCACTCCCGTAAGGGATACCTCCTTACCAATGGTCCTTTGTCTTACCATACATTCTTTCATTTATTCTGGTTTTTTTCCAAATTATTGATTCGCTCAACGATCTTAGGAAGATTCTTGAAGTGCACATAGCTCTTGTTATAATCCCCGTATTTCAGGGCCGGTGATCCCTGCAGAACTTCGTCATCCTTGACATTTCTACCTATACCACTTTGCGCCTGAATACGCACATTGTTACCAATGGTGAGATGCCCTACGATACCAACCTGGCCACCTATCATACAATTTCTGCCTATTTTGGTGGATCCGGCAATTCCCGTCTGGGCTGCGATTACAGTATTTTCGCCGATCTCAACATTATGAGCTATCTGGATCTGGTTATCCAGCTTCACACCTTTTCGTATTACAGTTGAACCGAGCGTTGCCCTGTCTATGGTCGTTCCGGCTCCAACATCAACATTATCCTCTATGATCACATTCCCAGTTTGCGGAACCTTCGAATATTCACCCTGCTCGTTGGGTGTAAAACCAAATCCATCAGCTCCAACAATGGCCCCGCTGTGTATCACGCAGTTGCTCCCGATAATGGTTTCAGAATAGATCTTTGCACCTGCGAAGACTGTTACATTATCTCCGATCACCACATTATCACCGATATATACATTTGGATAGATCTTCGCATTGTTACCTATACTAACATTCTCTCCGACGTATGAAAATGCACCCAGGTAGAGGTTATCGCCCATCTCTGAGGTATCCGAAATATAGACCGGCTGTTCGATACCGGATTTGTTCATTTTCACCTGGTTGTAATATTCCAGTAATTGAGAAAAGGCCTTATAGGCGTCTTCTACCCTGATCAGTGTAGTGGACAGTTTATTTTCGGCCACAAAATCCTTGTCGACAATGGTCACGGAAGCCGCGGTTGTGTAGATAAAATGGGTGTACTTCGGGTTTGCCAGAAAAGTCAGTGAACCTTCCGAACCTTCCTCAATTTTAGCAAGTTTCGATACTTCCACATCTGCGTTTCCTTCCACTTCCCCGTTAAGTATCCCCGCAATCTGGGTGGCTGTAAATTTCATTTGTAGGATTCAGTGTTGCAAAAATAGAAAAAAGATTAGTAATCGGATTTGGGATAACACATATAGTATTTGGTCACTTCTTCTGCAAGCGCTTTTAAATTCAGTTGGTCGCTGGCCGTAGCCACATCCACTATTTTTCCTTGCGTCGTCAGCAGGTTAATAGTGTCTTTTTCCATACTATACGCCTGGTTACTAATATGACCCCTAAAAACGAAATAGGTTGCTTCGTGAGTAGAAATATCGTACTTCTTTTGAAGTTTTTCGATCTTCTTCTGCATTTTTTCTTCTGAAAAGGGTTCATTCTGAAGTTTGATCTTCAGCAGTTGTCGGTCGATAAGCATCTTGGAGATATTCTTCAGAACAAAATCCGAATGCACCATCCATTGCTTCATTGCCGAGATGATATCGTGGTCGTCCAAGCTCGAAAAGATCTCCAGGGTCTCCTCGTTAAATGAATCACTGTCGATATCCCTGTTAAGGAAATACACAAGGGGTCCGCTTCCCGGGAGTATTTCACCATTTCTTGTAAGTTCCTTAGCTCTTGAAAGTAATTTCACAAGCAGTTGTTCGGCTACGAGCCCTGTTTTGTGAAGATAGACCTGCCAGTACATCAGGCGCCTGGCCACGATGAATTTTTCAACGGAATAGATGCCTTTTTCCTCCACCACCAGTGTATCGTCCTTTACGTTCAGCATGGCGATCAACCGGTCTGAGCTAATCGCCCCTTCGGCCACCCCTGTGTAAAAGCTGTCGCGCTTCAGGTAATCCATGCGATCCATATCCAGCTGACTCGAGATCAGTTGGTGAAAGAAATTTCGGTGGTATTGATTCTTAAAAAGTTTGATTGCCAGGGAAAGCTGCCCGTCATATTCCTTGTTCAGCGCCTCCATGAAGAAGAGCGAGATCTGTTCGTGAGAAACCCCTTCTACTATGCTGTGCTCCATAGCATGAGAGAAAGGCCCGTGGCCAATATCGTGCAGCAGGATGGCGATGTTCAGAGCTTCTTCTTCCTCTGTAGAAATTGAAACACCCTTTTTCCGAAGTACACTTACTGCCCTTCCCATCAAATGCAATGCCCCAAGCGCATGATGAAAACGAGTATGATGTGCGCCGGGGTACACCAGGTAAGACATTCCCATCTGGCTGATTCGCCTCAATCGCTGGGAGTAGCGATGTTCTATCAAATTGTAGATTAATGGCCCCGGGATGGTAATAAATCCGTATATCGGGTCGTTTACTATGGTGAGTTTGGTTGGATGCTTCAAACTTTAACTTTTAATTAATAGGATCGACCACGTTTTTGAGTCACTTCGGAATTAAATTTGATTCAGTGTTCCTACCGACTTCACGGCAGATCGAATTACAATAACAAATATACATATATGAGCGACATAAAAGTGCTATGGGTCGATGATGAGATCGACCTGCTAAAACCTCACATTCTATTCCTTGAAAACAAGAATTACGTTGTTACCACAGCCCAAAGTGGTACCGAAGCCCTGGAGGAGATCAACAGGGATAATTTTGATATTGTTTTCCTGGATGAGAATATGCCGGGGCTAACCGGACTGGAGACTCTGGCAGAGATCAAAGAACGTCGCGCTTCACTTCCGGTTGTGATGATCACTAAAAGTGAGGAAGAATACATTATGGAGGAGGCGATCGGATCTAAAATTGCTGATTACCTTATCAAGCCTGTGAACCCCAACCAGATCCTGCTCAGTTTAAAGAAGAACCTGGATCATTCGAGACTGGTATCCGAGAAGACCACTTCTAGTTATCAGCAGGAATTCAGGAAGATCGCCATGGATATGTCGATGATCAATTCGTTTGAAGGCTGGGTAGAATTATACCAGAAACTGGTTTACTGGGAACTGCAGTTGGAGGATATTGAGGATTCCGGGATGTTCGAGATACTGGAATCGCAAAAGGTGGAGGCCAACAACCAATTCTTCAAATTCATAGATAAACACTATCCCAATTGGTTTGATGGACAGGAGGATGCGCCGGTGATGTCGCATACCTTGTTCCGGGATCGAATTCAGCCCGAGATTTCTAAGGGTACTCCAACTTTACTTGTGGTGGTGGATAACCTGAGATACGATCAATGGAAAGCATTTGAACCCTTTTTGAGCAATAATTACAAGAAGGAATCGGAGGAATTGTTTTACAGCATCTTGCCAACGGCAACTCAATACGCTCGGAATGCCATCTTTTCCGGTCTAATGCCCAGCGAAATGGAGAAACGTCATCCCGAATACTGGCTGAACGACACAGACGAGGGCGGAAAGAATATGTACGAAAAGGAATTCCTTGCAGCACAACTAAAAAGACTGGGGTTGGATCTCGACTGGAGCTATCATAAAATTTCGAGTTTAAAACAAGGTCGGCGATTAGTAGAGAATTTCAAAAGCCACAAGAATGAGGACCTAACAGTGATCGTGTACAACTTTGTGGATATGCTGTCCCACTCCAAGACGGAGATGGAGGTGATAAAGGAACTGGCATCCACTGATAAGTCGTACAGATCCCTTACCCAGAGTTGGTTTAAGAACTCACCCTTGATGGAGATCATACAGCAGGCAGCACAGCTGGGCTTCAAACTGATCATCACCACGGATCACGGAACGATCAATGTAAAGAACCCTTCTAAGGTTATAGGCGACAAGAACACCAGTCTGAATTTACGCTATAAAACAGGCAAGAGTCTTACATATGAGGATAAGGATGTATTAGCTGCTGTGAATCCGGAGCGAATCAAGTTGCCATCAATTCATATGAGTAGTTCATTTATTTTCGCTCGCGGGGATCTGTTCTTCGCCTATCCGAACAACTACAACCACTATGTGGGTTATTATCGCAACACCTACCAACATGGTGGTGTATCCCTGGAGGAGATGGTGATACCAATTGCGGTCCTGAGTCCGCGTTAGTAGTAGGAATTTTCTTCATTTTTACAGATAATCGATTTTTTTCGCAAATTATCGACATTTTATTTTATATTTGTCACAACCCGCTTATATGGAATTAACCTTTACATTGGAAGATCTGCCGGCTGTGGCCCAGAAAGTACTCTCTGATTCTAAGAGCAGGACTTTCTTGTTTTACGGTGAAATGGGTGCTGGCAAGACTACATTGATCAAGGAAATAGCAAAAAATTTAGGCGTGGCCGACAACTTAAGCAGTCCGACATTCTCGATCATAAACGAGCATGCACTTGGTGTTGATAAGTTGTTTCATTATGACTTTTACAGGCTGGAAAGTTTGGAAGAAGCCATGGATTTGGGAATAGAAGATTATTTTTATTCCGGGCATTGGAATTTCATAGAATGGCCCGAAAAAGTGGAATCGTTGCTTCCGGGAGAAAGCACCAGGATAGAACTAACCAAGAATGAAAACGGAAGTCGAACATTAAGCTTAATGCCAGTGAAATAAAGGCGTGACGAGAAATATAAGGTAGCCGAACTTTTAAATATTTGCCCCAAATTGCATTATTTTAAAGGTGATTTTATTTGTCCAAAGGGCAACTTATAAAGATACGGTGAACATAATTGAAATACTTGTTTTATTTCGTGATAGGTTTGTAGTATAAACCTCACAAAAACAAGTATTATGAAACTAACAAAGTACCTTATGATCGTTGCGGTTTTTGGAGCTACAATTTTTGCTTCTTGTACTCCGGAAAGCATCGAAGATGGACAAACCGAACAACAAGTCGACAACAAACTCAGACCGCCAGTCAACGGGTAAGCGGTCATTGGTAATTGGAGGGCTAATTGTCATTGCAATTGCGGTCACTCCGTTTATCTTTTATTCATACAAAAGTTTCCCAGACGAATCACAAGTTTGGGAAACTTCTCTATTCAGTTTATCTACGGAATTTCCTAATTGGTATAATTATGCATGGTATCTAGTTGGGAAAATAGTTCCATTGTATCTCCTATTATTTTGGTTTTTTACATGCAAACACTGGTGGCACTGGATTATCCTAGTTCCAATTGCGATGTATTCCTTTCAATTATGGGGATTACTAAGAGAAAGTTCTGGTAATTATGATGTTTTAGAGATTTATTATCTTATACCTCTAATGATGGTTTTGGTTCCGGCAGTATATCTGATAAGGGCCAAACTTTTTAATAGAATACGTGGTAATGATCTTGAATCCTTCGAAAAAGACCTAATGACGAAAAAATCAACCTGGGGCCAGATTAAAGACTTATTCCGATAATTGACCATTTCTATTATCTAATTTATGTAACTTAGGACTATAGCAACCTAAAGCAAAATGTCAAAGCCTAAGTCACCCTTCACCAAAGCACAATTACTACCACAGGAAGAGAAGCTGGAAATTGCTCGTCGGAAAGGAGAGCTGTTTATCGGCTTGCCGAAAGAAACGTATTTTCAGGAAAAACGCATTTGCCTTACCCCCGATGCTGTTACCGCTATAACCGCGAATGGCCACAAAGTACTGATTGAGAATGGTGCGGGTAAAGAAGCCGGGTTCTCAGACAAAGACTTTAGTGAAGCAGGAGCCTTGCTCACCAATGATACAAGGAAAGTTTTCGGCTGTCCAATGATCCTTAAAGTAGAACCCCCTACCCTGGAAGAACTTGAGATGATCAACCCCAAGACGGTACTTATATCCGCCTTGCAACTGAAGACGAGGGAACAGGCGTATTTCGATGTATTGTCCAAAAAGAAAATTACAGCTCTGGCCTTTGAATTCATAAAAGATGAAGATAACTCCTACCCAGCGGTAAAAGCCCTAAGTGAGATTGCCGGTACGGCTTCGATCCTGATTGCGGCCGAGATCATGGTAAATGCTGAAAATCAGAATGGCCTTTTATTTGGAAACATTAGCGGTGTTCCCCCGGTTGAAGTTGTAGTGATAGGTGCTGGAACTGTTGGTCAGTTTGCAGTACGATCAGCTCTGGGCCTTGGAGCCAATGTCAAAGTCTTCGACAGCTCCATAACAAAATTGCGAAAGTTACAGACGAATGTGGGTCAGACCCTCTATACTTCCACAATTCAACCTAAAAACCTAATGAAAGCGCTTCGAAGATGTGATGTGGCTATAGGTGCTGTAAGAGGATCTAATCGCTCTCCTGTGATCGTTTCCGAAGATATGGTAGCAAATATGAAACGAGGAGCTGTGATCATCGATGTAAGTGTCGATATGGGAGGCTGTTTCGAAACCACAGATATGACATCGCACGATAAGCCAACAAGGATTAAACACAATGTCATCCATTACGGGGTACCGAATATCCCGGCTCGCTATCCTAAAACGGCGTCGATTTCCATCAGTAATATCTTTACTCCATACCTTTTACAAATTGCTGAATCCGGCGGATTGGAAAATGCCATTCGTGATGATCGCGGTTTGAAAAACGGTTTGTACTTTTACCGCGGAATATTGACAAATAAAGCTGTGGCAGATTGGTTCGATATGTCCTACAGCGATATTAATCTTCTTATCTTTTAATGAATTTAGTAAAGCGTATTGCCTGGTATTCAGGCGGTTTCATAGTCGGTATCGTAATTTTGATGTTTTTCCTGGGAGGTAAAAAAGCGTCATGCGACTATGGGCCTACGGCACGCACATTGAAAAACATCCGGACGAAGGATCTGGTGATCTCGGAGGAGGCCCAGATGGAATTGACGAAAAACCAACTCGACACCAGTGCCATACACACTATTCTGCGGAAAGGAGATGTGATCTTCTCTGAAAGCAATACCTCACTCGATTCCTGCAAGATCTACTCGATTCGAGGGGAGATTGAAAAATTTGAAATCCGTTTCAATGCCGAGAACTGTAGTAAGGACGCGAACATCACCAATCTGCGTATCACGATTTCGAATTGATCCCGGATTCATTCTTCTCAAGCTGTTTTATATAATATGAAGGATAAATCCCATTTTGCTTGTAGAAGGCTTTCGAAAAAGACTCTCCACTCTTATACCCGCATTCTTCTGCAATTGCCTTGATCGTGTACTTTCGCATCTTTGGATCACTTAACAAATACTTCATTGCATAGTCTATTCTCAAATCGTTAATATACCGAGAAAAGTTCTTTCCAATTTTTGCATTTATAACTCTCGAAAGATAGTTTGGATTTGTTTCGAATCTGTTTGCAAGTGAATGCAAGGATAAGTCATGGTCAAGGAACCCATTTGAGTTTTCGAATAGTTTCAACTTATCTAAAATCGATCCAATTATTGATGATGAAAGCTCATATGAGTACTTTGGTTCATCTTCGAAGACTGGATTGTCTACTCGCTTAATCAGTTTTTTAAACCTACGTTTATACACTTTTTGTTGATAGAAATAATAAGCCAATAAACCGCATGTAAAAACTAAAATTAATCCAATCCATAAGTTCGTTTTCTTGGATCTTAAATTTTCCTCGTTAAGGCTCTCGATCAATGCTTCTTTCTTATTAATTAAGAGAGACACATCGATCTCTCTAACAAGGTTAGGCTCGAAATGTGTATGATATACCGCCAAAAGACTATCTATTTTTATTATTTTATTAAGAGATGAAATCTGTCCTTCTAAATCATTTGATTCTTCAGAAAAACTATTAAATGTTAAATATATATTACGGTGCTTTGGCTCTATAAGTACTTCTCCAGTATCAATAAGTGAATCTGCCTTTTTTAAATTTTCTATACCAACAGTTCTATTGCCCAAAATATATTCTGATGAACCAAGTAACTGGAATAAATTTAATTTTGAATCAGCTGATAATGAATTATTATCATCAATTAGCACCTTTCTAGCTAAGTACTTCGTTCTACTATAATCCCCTTTTAAATAGCTTAGCTCCACTTCTGCTTCTTGTACAAATTCCAAAAAATTAGACCGCCCTACCCAGTGGTAGTCATTAATATTGCTTTTTAGTTTTTCTAAATAAAATTCCGATGAATCTCGATTTTTAAGATTATTGAAACAAATAAAAAAATTACCATAGGATAAGATCTGATCGTTTATAAGAAGTTGATTTATATCTATATTAGCCCCTGATCTCATAGACGCTTTAAGTGATTCTATATAATCAGGAGACATTAAAATTGCGTGACGCTTGCGTTGAAGCGCTAATGCTTTTTTCTTGTCACCCCATTTTGATTGATTTACAATTAAGAGGTGAAGAATAAATAATTGTTGGGGGACATTTTTTTTATCAATCGAAAGATCATAGGCTCGAAATAGATTCTTGGTAGAATTAATGATATCCCCTATTTTATTATACTCAAAGCCTTTTATTATGTATGCCAATGCAGGATAAGTCTTATTACCAGAGTTGGAGGTTATTCTAATAATACTGTCAGCATAGATTATATTTGTCGCAGGATCAAATAACCTTGCCAATCTGTCAAATCCTCTTGCAATTTTAATAGTATCATTGACTAAACGAGCACGTTCAAGATACTCTCTAGCAATAATTTGTTGATTATCAAAATTACCTTCGAATCTGTCGAACTCAGTCAATAGTCCCTCATAATCCAAAGAGTCGAGATAAGATGCTGAAAGTGTTTGAGAAACACCTCTAACCGCCAGACATATAAAAAATAGAACTGCTAAACTTGTAAGATTTCCCTTTATCCTCATAGTTTGATACGTTGTGGTTAACCTAAAGTTAGCTTATTATTTACTTGAATCCGAAGGTAAGAGGAGCACGTAAAAAACAACCAAAATCTACCGTGTTGTATATCAGTGGTTTATGTATATACCAAAGTAATCGGATTTCGTGAAAATCAGGTTCAATTTCATGAAAGTTAACTGCGTTGTGTTGTTTCTGAAGAAAATTCAACGAAAATTTGGAATGTTTTAAATCCGATTCGCAACCTGAATGATTTTGTTATTATTAACTGGGGAGTTAGAACTGCAGGTCTTCAGGTTGCTTTTTAATTTTTCGATAGGTGAGATTGCAGTCAGTTCATAATGTCCATAAAAAATACTTTACCCTGGTATTGCTCATCTTATTTACACCACAAGTACATTTTTCAACGAACTCTACCACAGTCATAGACCCATTCGAAGCCTGCTTGATTTCATTGGAAGAAGAACTCATAGCAATTCATAATTCATATAGTATCAAGTTCAACCAATTAGAATACAAATACAAGCAACTTCAGAATCCCTCGTTCAGTAATACAACCACGCAAGACAAACTAAAACTAATACTGCAAAAGGAAGAGGTTCTTGATTCGGTAAAATTCTACCGTCAACTTAAAAATCTGGAGGTCAATAAAGTACGATACCTCAAAGGGATAGAAATCATCAAGATACTCTACGAGAAATCCTTGTCCCTGGATCATCATTTCACGGCAATTGCCGCACTGCACGATGTTCAGCAAATGGCAAATCCTAACAATTATAAGGAGTTCTCATTGGTGAGGGAGAAATTATCTATAAAAAAATCAAAGAAACAAGGATTCGATCTAGGAGCGATCCTGGGTAATAATATATACACTTCCGTTATACACTCTATGCTCACTCTTTTCAATAAAGGAGATATCAGTAAAAACGATAAGAACGAAATCATGAATAATATCGAGTGTATCCTGGATTTTACCCTGGAAATGAATAACGATTTAAAAACTATCTATTTTGAGTCGGTGTTCCTGAAAAAGAACAGTTCCAAGACCATTTCCGATATTGAATCACTTTTCTCAACATATACAGAACCTATAGAATACTCTCTCTCCTTAAGTGATTGTCGGGAAAAGGATGACTGGCCAGAGATCGAAAAGAAAGCCAATATATATGTACAAAGACAAAGATTTTTATCAGAATCTGCTATAAATAGCGGTGATGCGGAGAAAATGGAGATCGACCTGGAGTTTTCTATTGAACGCCTGCTTCAGTTGCTATACAGTTATAACAACTACATTAACCAAAGTGCGCAGTTCTATGAGAAATTTGCATTTATGCTGGATAACTACCGGGAGAGAGATCAATGCCATAACAAGCTCCCTGACGACTATATTGCACTCAAAGAAAGCATTGAAATAACCATCGAAAAATTCAACAACACCTACAAACCAGTCGAACTTAACGGCAGCAAAATGAAGCAGCTGCTGTATGGCGTGGGCTACTAAGCCTCTAAGAATCTAACAGTCCAAAATTCTAGTAGTCCAAAATTCTAGTAGTCCAAAAATCTAGTAGTCCAAAAATCTAGTAGTCCAAAAATCTAGCAGTCTAAAAATCCAGTGATCTAAAATTACAGCTTCCTCCTCTCCTTCTCCTTCTTCAACAGGCTCAGCTCGCGGCTGGTCTGCCCGGCCACAGAGGTATTCTCTTCCGCTCTTCGTATTAAATAAGGCATCACATCCTTTACCGGCCCAAAGGGGATGTATTTGGCTACATTATAGCCCTCGGCGGCCAGGTTGTAGCTAATGTGGTCGCTCATGCCGTATAACTGCCCAAACCATATCCTGGGATCGTTTTTCAGGATGCCCTTCTGCTCCATGATCTCCATGGCCAGGTAGCTGCTCATTTCGTTATGGCTACCCACAAACAGGTGGATATCCTCCAGGTTGTCCAGGATGTATTTCATGATCTCGTTGAAGTTGTCGTCGGTTTCGGCCTTGGTATTGCAGATCGGGGACGGATACCCCTTATTCTCTGCCCTTTCACGCTCTTTCTCCATATAGGCACCACGAACGATCTTAAAGGCGGTCTTGTACCCTTTCGCTTTAGCCCGTGCATGACGCTGTTTGAGGTGTTCGAGCCTGTCGTGCCGATAACATTGCAGCGTATCCCAAACCACGGCCTTTTCGGTATTGTACTTTTCCATCATGGCCTCGCACAACTCATCCGCAGCCTTCTGCATCCAGGACTCCTCTGCATCGATAAGCAGGATCACGTCACATTCGCTGGCCACAGTACAGATAGCGTCGTAGCGGGCGACGATTCGGTCCCATTCGGCCTGTTCGGATTCGTTAAGCTCCTTACCTTCGGTAACCTTGTTCCAAATATGAAAACGGCCCAGCCCGGTAGGTTTGAATACCGAGAACGGCATTGCCAGCTTATCCCGGGCAAAATAGGTTAGCTCGATGATCTTGTCGCGAGCGCGATCAAACTGACCTTCCTCCTCCTTCCCTTCAACTGAAAAGTCGAGAACAGAGTAAACATCGGCCTCGTACATCTTATCGACGGTCGACATACAGTCGCCTTCGTTAACGCCCCCGCAGAAATGGTCGAAAACCGTGGAACGAATCAAACCCTCCACAGGTAAATGCACATTCAGTGCAAATTTTGTCACAGCAGTGCCTATCTTCACCAGCGGTTCACTGGCGATCATCTTGAATAAAAAATAGGCCCTTTCGAGTTCCGGATCACTTTTAAGCTGAAACGCAACTTCGGTATTTTCAAAAAGCTTTTTAGATATCATGAGAATAGGGTATTCTAAACAAATATAATTAGATTTGGTATCACATAACATGACGAAAAGCATTTCATGCAACAGTTAAAAAATATCGGTTCTGTCTATTGCGGGACACCAGCATGGAGCATTCTTAATTCTTATATCGAAGAGAGCGATCATTCCCGGGTGTACATAATAACCGACACTAACACACGCCAGCATTGCCTACCCAAATTACTGAACAGGATCAATTTCGAAAAGTCACCTCAGATACTCGAGATTTCGGCCGGGGAGCAATACAAGAATATCAATACATGCATGGAACTATGGCGGTCGCTTTCGCAAAACAATGCGGACCGCAACAGCCTGGTCATTAACCTTGGTGGTGGTGTAGTAACCGATCTAGGCGGGTTTGTGGCCTGTACTTTCAAGCGTGGGCTCGATTTCGTGAATATCCCAACCTCCCTCCTGGCAATGGTGGATGCCTCCATCGGAGGTAAGACCGGCGTAGACCTGGATTCACTTAAAAACCAGGTTGGGGTGATACGGGAGCCATCCCTGGTCATATTGGATGTAGATTTCCTGGACACCTTACCCCAGGCTCATATACGTTCGGGGCAGGCAGAAATGCTGAAGCACGGACTGGTCCGTTCCGAAGAATATTTCAACAACTGCCTGGATTTCAGTATCGAAAGCAAAAATTCCGAAGAACTTATCTGGGAATCGGTACAGATCAAACAACAGATCGTCGAGGAAGACCCTATGGAGAAAGGACTTAGAAAGATACTCAACTACGGCCACACGCTTGGCCATGCTATCGAGTCGCATTTCCTGGAAACCCGTCCGAAGGCTCCTCTTTTGCACGGTGAGGCAATTGCGATTGGGATGATCCTTGCTACATATATTTCTTCGGAAATACTTAATTTTCCTAAAGACTCACTGGAAGAGATTAGCAACGGGATTCTGCAAATCTATGCCGGACAGCACTTTTCGGAATCGGATATAAAGTCGATCCGGGAACTGATGATCTACGACAAAAAGAATGAGAACGGACGGATCAATTTTGTCTTGCTGAAGGATTTTGGCGACCATGAGATAAATTGCGAAGTATCAGATTCACTGGTCCGGAAGGCGTTCGAATACTACGCGGACGTTTGCGAAAAAATTACATTAGCGTAATGTTGGTGCAATGATTTTTTTATTAGATTTATCCGAGAAACTATCCAGTCCCCAAAATGAAACGTATCATCGTAGATTACAAAAAGCTGACTCCCGAAATTCTATCACTCCTGGTAGAAAAGTATCCAGACGGTTACGACGACGACCATGTGATCGTGTTTAAGAACGCCCGCAACGAAACGGTAGAAGCTGTAGAGGTGCGAACCGAGGACTCCATTTACCTGGTCAAAGTAAGTTCTCGCCTGGCAACAACCATGGAAAATTTCGATGAAGACGATTATTCCGAGGACGAATTCGATGAGCCTATCAGCGAGGTTCCGGAAGATAAGAGCCCTGAGGGTGAGGAGGATGATTCCTGATTACATCAAAGGTAGCGTTCCGAAATGACATCCCGGTGATGGATCTCGTGGCCGCAGATCAAGAAACCGGCCGCCCGCACAGTTAATACCGAGTTATTTGCTGTTCCCTTTCGCTTTAGCGTATCGTCACTAAAACTTCTGAACATTGCAATAGTAGCATCTCGCACACTGCTGAATTCGTTTAGCAGATCCTGCATTGAACGTTCATTAGCATTGGAGTTGGCCGCAAATTCGTTTTCGTCGAAGCCGGGAAGGACAGCATCCTCCGTTCGTGCAAAATTCAATGCGCGAAAAACAAACATTCGCTCCGAGTCGACCAGGTGTAACAAGATCTCCTTGGGAGTCCATTTACCCGCTTCATAACGGAAATGCCTCTTTTCTTCGGGCAATGCATTAAAAAACTGAAGTGTATTCTGTTTTCCCTGGTCTAGTGATTCCACCAAAGGCAACTCCCCTACTTTGCTGATATAACCGCGGAAGTAAGGACCGTATTCGGAAGGGTCCAGGTCCCGGACTGTCATATTTCCTTAAATATAGAGTGCATCAGGCGCTTTTTGTCGTTGATGCTCTCTTCCAGGGAGATCATGGTTTCCGTACGAGTCACACCTTCGATATCGTCTATTCGATAGATAATTTCCTTAGCATGACTGGTATCTTTGGCCCGGATCTTACAGAAAATATTGAATTTGCCAGTTGTAACGTGCGCCACAGTCACATAAGGGATCTCGTTTATACGCTCCAGTACGAACTGGGTCTGGGACGTTTTGTGTAGAAAAACACCTACATAGGCAATAAATGAATACCCGAGCTTCTTATAATCCAGGGTAAGGGAAGAACCTGTGATGATGCCGGCTTCTTCCATCTTCTTCACACGAACATGTACGGTTCCCGCAGAAATTCCTAGTTTTTTGGCAATATCCGTAAAGGGAGTCCGAGTGTTCTCGATCAGCATGTCCAGTATATGGTGGTCCGTGTCGTCTAGCTTGAATTTGGCCATTTTATATAATTTTTGGGGATATAGCTTTCAATTATACGACAAAATTACCATAAATCCCTTGAATCAAATAAGGTGTTTTGTGAATTTTTTGTAATTATTGTTAATATTTTCTCACCAATTCCGGCTTTTTCCTGATAATTCAATAATGCGATGCCCTTATTTCCATCGTTTTCGTTGTGTGCGAAGCAGTCATCGAGATCACCAATGGTATCCACTATAGATTCAAAGGAAATTTTACCATTTAATAATATCTCTTTATACTGAATTGCTACCGAAACGACCTCCGGGTAGCCTTCCACACGAACATTTCGAATAATGACGTCCTTATAGTTTACCCTGTTCTCCGGGATGAGAAAGTACTCTTTATATTCAGCCACTGCTTGATGTCCGTCAGTGATCCCAAAAAAGGTCAGAAAAGCATAAAATATGAGCTCCCTTGTATTTTCACGCTCGTAATCACCCGGGAAATGGCCAGCTTCGAAAAGAATGGTAGGAATCCCGGCCTTGCTGCATCTGTCCCCAACACAATTTATATTGAAGCTATCGTCGTAGCGCGCTACCTGCCCTGGGATCAACAGTTCCAATCGATTTCGCATTCTTACGATCTGCTCCATAGCCAACTTCCTAGCGCTGGTCACGTTCCTGTCCGGATCAGCAGCAGGAGCAAGAAATGACACGGTTGCAGGTTTGCCTTCCTCGGTACCATAAATGGTGCGTTGATCGTGTAAATTCAGACAAAAATCAGGCTGAACCTCATCAATTAACTCCGAAAGCACCCGGCTTTCCAACTGGCTTAGTGCCATGGCATCACGGTTCAGATCAATGCCATTGGCGTTCTCTCGAGTATATGCCAATGCACCATCCGGATTCAGAATAGGAACAAAAACAAAGGTATAATTGCCAAGAAAGGCCTTGATTTCTTCCTGGAGCACCTCTTTTTGAAGCATCATTTTCAGTAGATCGAACAACGCCTTGGTGGTTGTAGATTCGTTTCCGTGCATCTGGGACCACCCTAAAACTTTTGTCGGACCCGTTCCAAGCTTCACCGAATGGATCGGCAAACCATTTTCTGACGAACCGATATCCTCGACACGAACAAAATCTCTGGCCGAATCCAACAGTGGAATAATGTGATCATTACAGATGTATCGACCGCTTAATTCACTCCTAAAATGAGCTTGATACCAGGATTGGATTTTCATCATAATTACAAAGGTAAACAAAGGCGTGTTTACAATTGTAAACAGAAACTATGGCTAATGTTGATGACTATGGTAAACAAAATCGGTGAAATTCCGACCTAAACATGGTCGATTTTACAAACTGTTTATTAAAATTAAATTATAAAGCTCTATTTCAATATTTTAAATGAATTTATTTAATCTTATAATATAACTATGTTCATCTTAATTCATAGAAAAAATGGTATAATTATGTATAATATTTTACATTTGTAAACGTTATTGAGATAAAGACCTTGTTACAATGGTAAACAGTGCTGATTTTGCGAAAAGACTACAAAAAATACTGGATTATTACGGTATTTCAGCCACTGCTTTTTCCGAAGAGATCGAGGTGAACCGCTCCACTATTTCGCACCTGCTTTCGGGTAGAAATAAACCCAGCCTGGATTTTGTGATGAAGGTGATCCAGCACTACCCCGAAGTTGGTTTGTATTGGTTGTTGAATGGAAAAGGCTCCTTCCCTGCCGAAACTCCGGAACCCCAAATTCCTGTAACTCCAATTCCGGAAGAAACGGCTTTTCAGTCTCAAGTGAACCCTTCCGAAGAAAAATTACAACAAAAAACATCCTCACAGGAGCATACAGGAGAAATCGACAGGATCGTGATCTTCTATAAAGACGGAAGTTTTAAGGCGTATAAGAATTGATTATTCTGCGATTTTTCGGAAATTTGTGCAAATTCCGGCCATGCGACCCCTATTTTATCTGCTTTTACTATTCTCCCTAGGATCCTGCTATGAGGTAGAACGAAATTGCTCCGATTTCAAAACGGGCACTTTCACTTTCGAAGCAGTAAGCGGAACCGAGGTCTTTACAACAAGAATAGTGCGCAACGACAGCATTGAAGTGGAATATTACCAGGAAAAGGTGGATACGGCTGCGATCCGCTGGATCAACGACTGCGAATACGTCCTGCGAAAGCTTCATCCCAAGAACATGGCCGAAGAAAAGGCGATTCATATTAAGATACTTACAACCAGGGACAACACCTATTCTTTCGAATTCAACGAAGTTGGGAAACCAAATAAAAGCAGAGCCTCAGCGGTAAAAGTGAGTGACTGAGATTTAATGCAGGGTTCCACGAAATTCTTATTATTTTAGCTTCAAATTTCCGCTTATGTTCGAAATCCTATCCTCTCCCGATGCGTTATTGGCTCTATTAACCCTTACCTTCCTGGAAATAGTCCTGGGTATCGATAACATCATCTTCATATCGCTGGCATCCAGTAAATTGAAGAAGGCCATGCAGCGAAGGGCCACGAACATAGGTCTGCTAATGGCCATGGTCATTCGTATTATCCTGCTCTTCGGGATCTCCTGGCTGGTGGCAATGGAAGCCCCCTTCTGGCACGTAAACCTTTCATGGTTCAAAGTGGGTGTGAGCGGCCAGGGACTCATATTATTTGCAGGAGGACTTTTCCTGTTGTACAAAAGTGTAAGCGAAATCCACGAAAAGGTTGAGGATAAAGGGCACGACGAACGGGAAGTGAAGAAAGGCCGGTCCGATTCTCTCACCCGAGCCATAGTTCAGATCACGCTTATCAATATAGTATTCTCATTCGATTCGATACTGACAGCCGTAGGTATGACCAACGGAATTGGATCATCCCCCCAGGATGCCCTGATTATCATGATAATCGCGGTCGTGATATCGGTGGTGATCATGATGCTTTTCGCAAATCCTGTGGGTCGATTCGTGAACAAACATCCAACGGTTCAGATCCTGGGTCTGTCTTTCCTAATCCTGATCGGCTTTATGCTTATTGCTGAAAGCGCTCACTTGTCACACCTGGTGGTTTTCGACCAGGAGATCGGTGCCATTCCGAAGGGATACCTTTATTTCACCATAGCATTCTCTATCTTCATAGAATTCCTGAATATGCGGTATCGCAAGAAGACCAGCGATATTGTGACGACAGTGGAGATCGATGAAGACGTAGCGGCGGAAGAGTAGTCTATTTGTTCTTAAGCAGTTCGTTCTGCTCTTTGATCAATTCTTCGATATTGGACAGCAATTCAATGTTCTTGGGGGTTTCCACCTCTATATCTTTGGGATCTTCCGCCTTGCTCTTAAATCGGTTCATTCCTTTGATGACGATAAAGATGGTTAATGCGATGATCAAAAAGTCCACGAACACTTCGATGAGCTCACCATAACCGATTGCTACTTCTTCCACGCCTTCCGAAGCCTCCCGAAGCACATATTTCCTATTAGTAAGTGTAACATCCTCAGTAAGCAAAGATAACGGCGGCATGATCACCTTCTTTACAAGTGTGCTCACCACGGCATTGAAGGCAGTACCAATGACTACCGCTACGGCCATATCGATCATATTTCCCTTAACGGCAAATTCCTTGAACTCCTGCAGAAATTTCTTCATTCTCGTTTAAAATAAGGTGGTTTGCCCCTCTTCATCTGTTTTCGGAGAATCCTCGTCATCACTTGTGTCTTCCGGGATTTTATCTTCTTCGGAAGCATCCGAGCTCACGTCCTCCTCATCCACTACATCCATCTCTTCGGCAGGAACCGGCTCCGGGACCTCGTAGGGTAATGGATCCAGAGCATTGATCTCCAGGACCTTGTCCTTAGTAAGTTGATTTCCCTGGGCCCCAATCCCCTTAATTGCTATGAACTCCTCGAGGTTCAACTCCATATTGGGTTTTCGGTCCTTTCCTCTTTCCTTCACAAACACCACTTCGGCCATCGGACGATGTTCGGTAAACAGCTTTTCCAGGTAGGATTTTGCATGATCCGATATAATAAGTTCTTCTTTGTCGGGATTTTCGATCAGGAATCGCTTCACATAGAACAATTCCTTTTCACCGTCCCAATATATGGCCGACAACGCTTTCTTTGGCTCCCATTTCTCCAGGGTGATCATATCGTCGTCGAAACGCATCGTCACTTCGGGGATGGCAGTTTTTACGGTTCCATTCTGCCGAACGATCAGCAATCGGTCTTCCTTGGTAAACTCTCCCAGTAACTCTCCGCGTCCGTCAACATTCAGTCGTTGTACTGTTTCATCAAACCATATCTTCCTTGGTTTAAGCGTGGAAAGTCCTTTTTCTTTCAGTTCGACACGCTTAACCGTGTACTTGGTCACGATATTTCCCTTCGAAGCACGGCCTTTGACCAGTATATCGGCGAAATCAAGGTCCCATTTCAATTTTTTGATACTACCGGACTGTCGTAACAGTATGGTAACAACCTCAGCCTCACCATTCGGATTAGCTGTGAAATAGATAACTTTAGATCCCTTGCTTCCCGCAGTTAGGTCGTATTCCTTATCCCGGGTGATGGAAGTTACTGCGAATCTCTTCACATAGGTCGCTCCGCGGGCCCCATCCTTGTAGATCATATTGTATATCGTTCGCTTGTCTTTCTTTTTGAAAACTGCAACGTGAATGATATCCTTGCCTACAAAGGTCTTGGTATCCACCTTTGTCACCATCATCTTCCCTTCCGCAGTAAAAACTATTATATCATCAATATCACTGCAGTCTGTGACGTATTCATCCCTGCGCATACTGGTACCGATAAATCCTTCGGCACGGTTCACATACAACTTGGTATTACGGATCACCACCTTGGTTCTTTCGATATCGTCGAATACGCGGACCTCGGTTTTCCGTTCTTTTCCTTGTCCGTAATCCTTCTTCAGACGCTTGAAATAGTCGATGGAGTACCCGATAAGATTGTTCAAGTTATTCTTTACTTCAGCAATACTATCTTCCAGTGCATCAATCTTTTGCTGTGCTTTATCAATATCGAATTTTGAAATCCTCTTGATACGGATCTCCGTAAGCCTAACAATATCCTCTTCTGTTATAGCTCGCTTGAGGTGTTTTACATGAGGCTTAAGTCCTTTGTCGATGGCCGATATCACACCTTCCCAGGTTTCCTCTTCTTCTATATCGCGGTAGATCCGGTTCTCGATGAAGATCCTTTCCAGTGAGGCGAAATGCCACTGTTCTTCAAGTTCATTCAGTTTGATCTCCAGCTCACTTTTCAGCAATTCCACTGTACGGTCGGTAGATCGGCGCAGCATTTCAGAAACACCAATAAACAAGGGCTTGTTATCCTCTATCACGCAGCCCAGCGGTGAAATAGAGGTTTCGCAATTCGTAAAGGCGTAGAGTGCGTCTATGGTCTTATCGGGCGATATACCGCTGGGGATATGGATCATGATCTCTACTTCGGCAGCCGTATTGTCTTCGATCTTCTTGATCTTGATCTTTCCCTTGTCATTCGATTTCAGGATAGAATCTATCAGGGACGAAGTGGTTGTCCCGTAAGGGATCTCCGTGATCACAAGGGTATTTTTGTCCTGCTGACTAATACGCGCCCGACTCCTGATCTTACCTCCCCTGTTGCCATCATTGTAGTTGGTGGCATCCATGATCCCTCCTGTTGGGAAATCGGGCACCAGCTGGAATCGCTTGCCCTGCAGGTGTTTAATGGACGCATCGATCAGTTCGATAAAATTATGCGGAAGGATCTTGGTTGAAAGCCCAACAGCGATACCCTCTGCCCCTTGAGCGAGCAGCATCGGGAACATCACCGGCAGGTTGATTGGTTCTTTCCGCCTACCGTCGTACGAAGCCTGCCAATCGGTGATCTTGGGGTTGTACACCACGTCCAGGGCAAACTTTGACAAGCGAGCTTCTATATAACGTGATGCAGCGGCCCGGTCGCCGGTAAGTATATTCCCCCAGTTACCCTGGGTATCGATAAGCAGATCCTTCTGTCCGATCTGAACCATGGCATCGGCAATACTGGCGTCACCATGCGGGTGATACTGCATGGTATGCCCTACTATATTGGCAACTTTATTGTAGCGGCCGTCATCCAGGTCCTTCATCGAATGCATGATCCTCCGCTGTACCGGTTTGAAACCGTCCTCAATAGCGGGAACCGCCCGCTCCAGGATCACATAACTGGCGTAGTCCAGGAACCAATCGCGGTACATCCCGGTAACACGGGTTATCGTTTCACCACCATCGCCATCCTGCAAGTCCCGGATCGCTTCAGGATCCTGGTTCAGTTCTTCTCCGTTGTGTTGGTCTTCGGCCATGTATTATTCCTCTACTTTGTCCAGTTCAACTTTCAGGTTATTGATAATGAATTCCTGCCGATCCGGCGTATTCTTACCCATGTAGAATTTCAGGAGTTCTTCGATGCTCATCGCCTTGTCCAGCATCACCGGATCCAGTCTCATATCATCACCGATAAAATGCTGGAATTCATCCGGGGATATCTCCCCAAGCCCCTTGAATCGGGTGATCTCGGGTTTCGGCTTCAGTTTTTCTATAGCGTTTACACGTTCCTCCTCGGAATAGCAGTAGATCGTCTCTTTTTTATTCCGAACTCGGAAAAGTGGCGTCTGCAATATGTACAGGTGCCCTTCCTTGATGAGTTCCGGGAAGAACTGAAGGAAGAAAGTGATCAGCAGCAGCCGGATGTGCATTCCGTCCACATCGGCATCCGTAGCGATCACGATATTATTGTACCGAAGGTCCTCAATGGATTCCTCTATGTTCAGAGCCGCCTGCAGCAGGTTGAACTCTTCGTTCTCGTATACCACTTTCTTCGACATCCCGTAACTGTTCAGGGGTTTCCCTCGTAGTGAGAATACGGCCTGGGTATTCACGTCCCTGCTCTTGGTGATACTACCACTTGCCGAATCACCTTCGGTGATGAACAGGGTCGTGTCCAGTCGCTGGTCCTTTTTCATATCTCCCAGGTGAACCCGGCAATCGCGCAGCTTCTTATTGTGCAGACTCGCCTTTTTAGCCCGTTCCCGAGCCAGTTTACGGATCCCGCTCAATTCTTTTCGCTCCTTTTCGGCGGCGAGTATTTTACGCTGAATCTTCTCGGCAGCCTCAGGATTCTTGTGCAGGTAATTGTCCAGCTGGGTTTTCACGAAGTCATTCACGTAGGTCCGCACCGTGGGTAAGCCTCCTCCCATCTCGGTGGAGCCAAGTTTAGTCTTTGTCTGACTCTCGAATACCGGTTCCATCACTTTGATACTGATGGCAGCAACAACCGACTTCCGAATATCGCTGGCGTCGTAGTTCTTTCCGTAGAATTCACGTATGGTCTTCACAATGCTCTCCCTGAAGGCAGCCTGGTGGGTTCCGCCCTGGGTGGTATTCTGACCGTTCACAAAACTGTGGTATTCCTCGCTGTACTGCGTTTTATGGTGCGTGATCGCCACTTCGATATCATCACCCTTGAGGTGGATGATGGGGTACAGCATCTCGCTTTTGGAAAGGTTGTCTTCCAGCAGATCTTCGATCGCGGAATCTTGAGGATCGTAGGAGGAACGCCCGGAGTCGGATGAACTCGGAGCAGCAGGGCTCGGCTGGTGCACCCCTTCGCGCAGTTGCTCGAGTTCCCCACCCCGCGCCGCCACAGTAAGCGCCAAGGCGGCCGTGATCGTCGCGCAGAGCTTGCCGAAAGGTTGCATGGGCTGGCTCACACACTGGAAAAGACGAGGAAGAAGAGTGCCGCAGAGGGTAGGAGAGTTTCCCGCAACGGGTCAAGGCTGGCCGCCAGCTCTCGAACTTCCAGCAGTGCTAGCGTTGCTCGTTTTGAGTTTCGCAGCCACGCTGCTCAGGTTGGCAGCCGATTCGGGTCGAAAATACCAAAAGGCGCGGAGGCCGCATGGGTGGTTGGCGTTGCCGGGCGCGGGGAAATGCTGTAAATGCTTTCTGTGAGCCGGTTTACCGACTTGCAGCGTCCACGCCGCCGGGGGCGAGAGCCGTTGTGGCCAATTTCCCCAGTCGGTATAATCCGAAGTTCGCTTTACCCATCCTGCCAAGCCTCTCGCGCTTCACGCACCTGCGGGAGCCGTTTGGTGGACTGGGCGAGGTGAGTTGAGTTTGAAGAATCGGCGTTTTCGCACTCCCAGATTATTTGGTACTAAACTCCATGCGTTTCTGGCTGCTCGACGCCATCGAATCCTTCACGCCCGGTGAACAGCTCACCGCCGTGAAGAGCGTGAGTTACAGCGAAGATTATTTGGAGGATCACTTCCCGGAGTTTCCCGTGATGCCGGGCGTGTTCATGCTCGAAGCGGCGACCCAGGCGGCTGCTTGGTTGTTGCGGCTGACAGATGACCTGGCCGACACGATCGTGGTGCTCCGTGAAGCGAAGAATATAAAGTACGCCAACTTCGTCCAGCCTGGCCAGCAACTTCGTGTGTCGGTCGAGCAGATGAAGAAGGATGAACGCTTTGCGACCTTCAAGGTCGCGGGCACCGTGGACGGCAAATCGACCTTGAGTGGGCGCATCGTGCTGGAGCGTTACAGCCTGGCCGACAACGATCCGCAGCAGGAAGAAGTCGACGCACGAGTGCGGGACTACCTGTCGAAGGTGGTCCGAGCGATTGCGAAACCAGAGATGATTGCGGGCATGCGAAAAGTCAAAGACAGCTACAACTGCGATGCGATCGCACTGGCGGCTGCCGAGGCGGCTATTCGTGATCAGGTCTGGATGCTGGCGAATCGAGCGAAGATCCTCAATACCCGAGCAAAACTGGATCAGGGTCTGCAGGAACTCGGCTTTCAGACCACACCCAGCCAGGCCAACTTCGTCTGGA